>JBBRFG010000015.1:0-30451 GCA_038224685.1 Sphingomonadales bacterium | reverse complement strand
AACCCGCCCCTTCGCCATTCGCGGGATTGTCGAACACGGCGACAAGCGTGGGCGCACCATCGGCTATCCGACCGCCAATCTCGCCATCGACAGCTACCTGCGCCCCAAATACGGCATCTACGCCGTGACGGGCCGCATTCTAGCGACCGGCGAGGTGCTGCAAGGCGCGGCCAATATCGGCATCCGCCCGCAGTTCGAACCGCCCAAGGAATTGCTTGAACCCTTCTTCTTCGATTTCTCCGGCGATCTCTACGGACAGGAGATCGAAGTCGCCTTCCACCACTTCCTGCGCGGTGAGGCGAAGTTTGATAGCCTTGAGGCGCTGATCGAACAGATGGACAAGGATTGCGCCGAGGCGCGGCGGTTGCTCTCATCGTCATTGCGAGCGTAGCGCAGCAATCCATGGCGCCGCGGCGCGCCACGGGGCAAGATCAGTCCATGGATTGCCGCGTCGCCTTCGGCTCCTCGCAATGACGAGTCTTTGCACTTACAGCACGAACCGCTAAGGCCCCGCGCACCATGAGCGACGACAGCATCAAGCGCGATCTGAAAGACACCGTCTTCCTGCCGAAGACCGACTTTCCCATGAAGGCCGGCCTCCCGCAGAAGGAGCCGGGCATTGCTGCGCGCTGGGAGCAGATCGGGCTGTATAACGCGCTGCGCGATGCCCGCCGGGGGCGCGAGAAGTTCATCCTCCATGATGGCCCGCCCTACGCCAATGGCGACATGCATATCGGCCATGCGCTGAACCATATCCTGAAAGACATGGTCTGCCGCACCCAGAACCTGATGGGCCGCGATGCGCCTTACGTGCCGGGCTGGGACTGCCACGGCCTGCCGATCGAATGGAAGGTTGAAGAAGCTTACCGCAAGGCCAAGAAAAACAAGGACGAGGTTCCTCCCAAGGAATTCCGCGCCGAATGCCGTGCCTACGCGCAAGGATGGGTGAACGTGCAGCGCGAGCAGCTGAAGCGGCTCGGCATCATGGGCGATTGGGACAATCCGTACCTCACCATGGATTTTCAGGCCGAAGCGACGATTGTCGGCGAACTGCTGAAGTTCGCCGAGGCCGGGAACGTCTATCGCGGGGCCAAGCCGGTGATGTGGTCCCCCGTTGAAAAGACCGCGCTGGCCGAGGCCGAGGTCGAATACGAGGACATCACCTCGACCCAGATCGACGTGGCGTTCGAGATTGTTGAATCGCCCATCCCCGAACTGGTCGGCGCCCACGCGGTGATCTGGACGACGACGCCGTGGACGATCCCGGTGAACCAGGCTTTGGCCTATGGGCCGGAGGTTGAGTATGTCTTGGCCACGATCTGCGCCGACGCGACCAACGCGGGTGGAGCCGACCTCATTAGTGAAAACCCTTCGCTCGACCTGCTCGCGGACGACAAGAAAGTCCTTATTGCCAAGCCTCTACTTGAAGCGTTCGGGCAGCGCCTTGGTGCCTACCTTAAAACCGCTTCTGGAGGCTCGATCCAATTCAGTGAATTCGACTTTGGTGAAGGGCAGTATGATCTTGAGCAGGCGAAGGTCATCAAAGGCAAAGACCTCGCCGGCACCTTCGCCCGCCACCCGATGCACGCATTGGGCGGGTTCTACGCCACCCCGCGCCCGCTGCTGCCCGGCGACTTCGTCACCACCGATAGCGGCACCGGCCTCGTCCACATGGCGCCCGATCACGGCGAGGACGACTTTGACCTGTGCAAGGCGAACGGCATCAACCCCGTCTTCGCGGTGATGGACGACGGGCGCTACCGCGACGACTGGCAATGGCTGGGCGGCGAAGACGAGCGGCGCATGAGCGTCATCAACCCCAAGTTCAACGCGCCTGATGGCCCGATCTGCACCGATCTGCGCGAAACCGGCGCGCTGCTCGCCGCGAGCGCGGATTACAAACACCCCTACCCGCATTCGTGGCGGTCAAAGGCCAAGGTGATCTTCCGCTGCACCCCGCAATGGTTCGTGCCGATGGACCGCGTGATGGAATGGATCGAGCCCAAAACCCGCGCGGAAAAGGGCTGGGAAAACGAAGGCGGCGCGATTGATCCGGCCGAGGAAACCCTTTGCGCCTCGCCCACCCTTCGGGAACGTGCGGTCGAGGAAATCGCCCGCGTCGAATTCATCCCTGAAAAGGGCCGCAACCGGATTGGCGCGATGGTCGAAGGGCGGCCTGACTGGGTGCTCAGCCGCCAGCGCGCATGGGGCGTGCCGATCACGCTGTTCTTGCGCCCGGACGGCACCTATCTGGCTGACCCGGACGTCAACGCCCGCATCGTCGCCGCCGTGCGCGAAGAAGGCGTCGATGCGTGGGAAGATGCGCGCAAGGCGGAATATCTCGGCCCGGATCATAACCCTGACGATTACGAGATGGTCACCGACATTCTCGACGTGTGGTTCGATAGCGGCTGCACCCATGCCTTCGTGCTCGAATCCGGGCGCTGGCCCGATCTGCAATGGCCTGCCAACCTCTATCTTGAGGGCAGCGACCAGCATCGCGGCTGGTTCCAGTCTTCGCTGCTGCAATCCTGCGCGACGCGCGGCCGCGCCCCTTATGATCAGGTGCTGACCCACGGGTTCACGATGGATGCCAGGGGCCGCAAGATGTCCAAGAGCGAGGGCAACACCATCAGCCCGGTGACGATCATGGAGCAGACCGGCGCGGACATCATCCGCCTGTGGGCGCTGAGCGTCGATTTCACTGAAGATCACCGCATCGGCGATGAAATCCTCAAAGGCGTGGGCGATCAGTACCGCAAACTGCGCAACACCTTCCGCTATCTGCTCGGCGCGCTCGACGGGTTTGTCGGCGACATGAGCGACGGGTCTGCACTGCCTGAACTCGAAATCTACGTGTTGGCGTTGCTGGCTGACCTTGATGCCAAGCTGAAAGCGGCGGCGCTCGATTAC
Organism: Sphingomonadales bacterium; assembly: GCA_038224685.1. Taxonomy (GTDB): domain Bacteria; phylum Pseudomonadota; class Alphaproteobacteria; order Sphingomonadales; family Sphingomonadaceae; genus Erythrobacter. Next base: position 27,538 of record JBBRFG010000015.1, on the reverse strand, counting down.
GATTTCAACCTTTACACCCGGCTGCTGGTCGATTTCTGCAACGAAGACCTGTCTGCGTTCTACTTCGATATTCGCAAGGACAGTCTGTATTGCGATGGGCCGGACAGCGTGACCCGCAACGCCTATCGCACCGTGCTCGACCTATTGTTCCACGCGCTGGTGCGCTATGCGGCGCCGGTGCTGGTGTTTACCACGGAAGAAGTGTGGTTGACGCGCTATCCTCAAGACGGTGAGCCGGACCATGATGGCCAGCGCGGCAGTGTCCACCTGCTCGAATGGCCAGCCGTTCCGCAGATCGGAACCGATGCGGCCAAGTGGGCAACGCTGCGCAGCTTGCGGGATCAGGTCAACGAAGCAATCGAGCCGCTGCGGCGCGACAAGACGGTCCGCTCCAGCCTTGAAGCCGAGGTGGTCGTGCCCGCCAACGCCGTGCCCGAAGGCGTATCGGACGCGCAACTGGCAGAGTTGTTCATCACCGCGACAGTGACGCGCGGGCAGGGCGGCGGGGTGATCGTGACCAAAACCGCCCACCACAAATGCGGCCGCTGCTGGCGGCTGCTGCCCGATGTCGCCGAAGACGGCGCACTGTGCGAGCGGTGCGATGATGTGGTCGGCGCAATGGATGCATTTGGGGAAACGGTCGCATGAGCGCCCTGTTCACCCGCAATCGGATCATCGGGTTGCTGATTGCGGCGTTTGTCGCGATTATTGATCAGGCGGTGAAATGGTATGTGATCGGCCCGCTGGCGCTGCGGCAGGTCGGCCAAATTGATCTGCTGCCGTTTTTCGATCTGACCTATACGGAAAACCCCGGCATCTCGCTGGGCATGTTGCAGGCGACCAATATGGAAACCCGCTGGCTGCTGGTGTTGCTGACAGGCGTGATCGCAGTCGTCGTGCTGGTGTGGCTGATGCGGGAAAAGGCGCTGGGCGACATCTTCGGCCTTGCGCTGATACTTGGCGGGGCGGTGGGAAATATCCGTGATCGGTGGGAGCTTGGCTATGTGATCGATTATGCCGACTTGCATATTGGTTACTTCCGCCCGTTCCTGATCTTCAACATTGCCGATGCCGCGATTACCATCGGCGTCGTCATTATCCTTGCCCGCAGCCTGCTGGTGCGCGACAAGGGCAAAACCGAAAATAGCGTGCTGCCGCCAGCCAATGCTGATGGTGAGCCTCGTGGAGAAACCAAAGATGCTTAAATTTGCACCCGTGATCCTGCTGACTGGCGCTTCGGCGATGCTGGCTGCTTGCGGCGGCGGCACCGGCTTGTTCAACCGCGACCGTCCCGATGAATTCGCGGTGCAGCGGCAAGCCCCGCTGGTGGTGCCGCCCGATTTCACCTTGACCCCGCCTGCCCCCGGCGCCCCGCGCCCGGCTGAAGGCACGGCATCTGAACAGGCGCTCGACGCATTGTTTGGCGGACCGGCTCCGCGCAGCAAGATCGAAGCCAGCGTGATTGACCGGGCCGGTAGCGCCGCGCCGAGCATCCGCAGCCAAGTGGGCGATACCGGGACCAATACCGTCGCCAAGGGCCGCGTGACCCGCGACATCATCGCCGCCCCCGAAGGCGACGGCGCATCGGCACGGACGGTAATACCTTCTTGATTGTTCCGCACGCCGTCCGGCGTGCGAAATCCTCGCTCTCGGGGCCTGTTGGCCTCTTCGCTGCAGGCGGCCGGTCGGCCTTGCGGTGCCATGCGCGGTCTATAATTTGAAAGCCAAGTGTCTGACGTCCGCGAGAAAGCTCTATGGCGCGCTCTCGTCCACCCGGCTCACCAGCAGCTTGTCAATCCGGCGGCCATCCATGTCGACCACCTCAAACCGCCAGCCCTGATCGGTGAAATGTTCGCCTTCACCTGGCAGCTTCTTCATGACCGAAAGCGCATAGCCCGCTGCTGTGCCAAATTCGCGGACTTCGCCGTAATCCAACCCGAGCCGATCCGACAGCGCATCGGCCGATAGCGATCCTGATACCAGCAGCGAACCATCTTCGCGCTCGACCACTGACGGCAGGTCGCCATCGTCAGAATCGCTGGCAAAGTTACCGACAATCGCGGTCAACAGGTCAACCGGGGTGACGATCCCTTCGAAATGGCCATATTCGTCGGTGACCGCCGCCATCGCCACTTCCGCCGATTGCAGCACGCGCAGCGCATCCATCGCATCAAGTTGATCGGGCACCACTTCGACCTTGCGCATCATCGCCCGGATCGACACCGGGGTGCCGTGCACCAGCGCTGCCAGCACATCGCGCACTTTGACCACGCCGAGGATCGTATCGGGCGAGCCGTCGGCCACCGGCAGCAGCGAATGCGAGCTGTTCTCGATGGTTGCACGGATTTTTGCCAGATCGGCATCGGCGTCGATCCAGTCAACATCGGTGCGCGGGGTCATCATCTCGCGCACGGGCCGCTCCGCCAACCGCACTACGCCGGTCAGGATCTGGCGCTGTTCATCTTCGATCACGCCTGACCGGGTCGCCTCGGCAAAGATCATCTGGAGCTCTTCGGCGGTGACCGATGCTTCGTCCTTGCGGCTTATACCAAACAGCCGGATGATCCCCGCTGAACTGGAATCGAGCAGCCATACCAGCGGCGCGGCGATCCGTGACAGAAATGCCATTGGCCGCGCCATGATCAAGGCAAGCGGCACCGCATTGCGCAGCGCCAGCTGCTTGGGCACCAGTTCGCCCACCACCACGCTCAGATAAGTTGTCAACGCGATCACCACGGCAAACCCCGCGTCGCCAGCATATTTCGCTGGCAATCCCAGCGCTTCCAGCCGTTCACCCACCGGCCCGCCCAGGCTCGCACCCGAGTAAGCCCCGGCGATGATCCCGATCAGCGTAATGCCGATCTGCACGGTCGACAAAAACTTGCCCGGTTCCGCTGCAAGGCTGATCGCCACCCGCGCGCTGACCGACCCGGCTTCTGCCTTGGCCTCAAGCGAGCTGGTCTTGGCTGAAACGATTGCGAGTTCGGACATGGCAAACACGCCGTTGACGACAACGAGCCCGAGTATGGTAAACAGATCGGTATAAGGGAAAGGTGTCACGCCGCCGCGCTAGCACAAACCTACGCGATTGCCAGCAACGCAATCATCAGGTTGCAAAAAGCGCCCACGCGATGGGACCAGACGCAGTGGTTCTGTTCAACTGGTGTCAATGCAGCAAGGGCCAAGGCCCGCGCAATCCGTCGTGCCGCAATTTGGCGCCAACCAGGCGTTACGGCATTATTAGCATGATTACATAGGGAGGAATTCACCATGACTTTTTCACGCATCCTGCTTTCGGGCACCGCTGCACTCGCACTGCTGGGCACCAGCGCCTGCGTCACTGACCCCAACACCGGCGAGAAAAAGATTTCGCGCACCGCGATTGGCACCGGCTTGGGCGGCACACTCGGCTATTTGCTGGGCGGCGTGATCGGCGGCGATACCGGGCGGATCATCGGCGCCGGCATTGGCGGTTCGGCGGGCGCGGTGCTGGGCAAGCAATATGACGACCAGATCAAAGAACTGAAGGAGCAAACCGCTGGCAGCGGCGTCGATGTCGAAGAAATCGGTGATCAGGACGCGATCCTTGTTCGCCTTCCGGACGGCGTAACCTTTGCGACCGGATCGGCAGCGATCAACACCGGCTTTCTCCAAACGCTTAACAATGTTGCAGAAAGCATGATCAAATACCCCAACAGCCTGATCGATGTTTATGGCTTCACCGACACCACCGGTGCGCCTTCAACGAACCAGCGTCTGTCTGAACAGCGCGCACAGGCGGTGGCCGATTACCTTGCCTCGCGCGGGGTCGCACGCTCGCGGATGGCGACGCAGGGGTTTGGCGAAAGCTACGATTCGCTGCGGGTTAAGACCGGCGATAATGTCAACGAGCCGCTCAATCGCCGGGTAGAGATCAAGATCACGCCGATCAGCCAGGAAGACGTGGCAAAAGCGCGCACTCGTTAAGGTGAGGGGGGCGCGTCTGCGCGTTCTTGTTTTCCGCACGCGATCCGGCGCGCCAAATCCTCGCTCACACGACCTGAAGGTCGCATCGCTGCGGATGTGCAGTCGCGCTTGCGGGCCGCCCTTTTGGGTGGCCCGTTTGCGTTATAATATCCGAGAAAAAACTCTGGCCGCTCACCGCAGCGCGTTTGCGCGCTCCGCCAGCCGCGCAACCGCTGCCGCGTGAATCGCTGGCGAGCACACCAGCACCCCGAAATCGCGCGGATCGTGTTTGTTCAGCGCGAGCGGTTGGCCAAAAGCATCGCTCACCTCAGCCCCGGCCTCGCGCGCTATCAGCGTCGCAGCCGCGATGTCCCATTCAAACCCCCAACGCAACGTCGCGACCAGATCGGCGCGGTCATCAGCAACCATCGCGATCCTGAGCGCAATCGAATTGGGCTGGTCGACCATCACCAGATCACTGTCGGCCTTGGGCAAAGTGTGGGTTGGCACCCGCGCCCCGGCAAACACCCGCCGGGTGCTGGCGCTGATCGCAACATCGTTGAGCGTCGCGCCTTGCCCAGCGACCGCCACCCATTCCTCGTCCCGCGCGGGCGCTACCAGAGCGCCGATTAGGGGGCGGCCGGCACTGACCAGCGCGACCGATACCGCCCAGCCGCTGCGTCCAGCGACAAAATCACGGGTGCCATCAATCGGATCGACCAACCAGATCAGGTCGCTGCCCGTCCGCGCCTTATCATCGGCGGTTTCCTCGGACAGCCAGGCTGCTGATGGCAACAATTGGCCGAGCGCGCGCTTGAGAAAGCGATCAACCTCCAGATCGGCCTCGCTCACCAAAGCGCCGGGCGTTTTGTCCCAGCTATGCAGCGCATGGCCCGCTCCCGGCCAGCGCGAATAGGCCATCCGGCCCGCCTCGCGGACAATCTGGAGAAAGCGGTCAGTGTCGATCATTTTTGGCAATCATGTGAAGCACGCTGTTGGCCTTGCACAGAGCACTTTTCAAGAGGGTCGATCCGTGCTTAGGCCCCCGCACAACCCGCCCTCTCCGCAAGATAAGCTTTACAGGGATCGATCTGCGATGAACGTCCACGAATATCAGGCCAAGGAACTGCTTAAGGAGCACGGGATCGCCGTGCCGAGCGGCCATGCCGCGCTCAATGTGGCCGAAGCGGTGGACGCAGCCAAGCAGCTTCCAGGGCCGCTCTACGTGATAAAAGCGCAAATCCACGCCGGGGGACGCGGCAAGGGCAAGTTTATGGAATTGCCAGCCGAGGCCAAAGGCGGCGTGCGGCTGGCCAAAAGCCTTGAGGAAGTCGAATCTCACGCCAAGGAAATGCTCGGCAACACGCTGGTGACAATTCAGACCGGTGATGCAGGCAAACAGGTCAACCGACTTTACATCACCGACGGGGTGGACATTGCCAAGGAATTTTACCTGTCGCTGCTGGTTGATCGCGCCAGCGGGCGCGTCGCGTTTGTGGTTTCGACCGAGGGCGGGGTGGATATTGAAACTGTAGCGCGTGATACGCCCGAACTGATCACCAGCTTCACTATCGATCCTGCGCAAGGCTTTCAGCCGCACCACGGGCGCGCAGTGGCGTTTGCGCTGAAGTTGTCCGGTGATCTCAACAAGCAGGCGCAGAAGCTGTCGAAGCGGCTGTATGACGCCTTCATTGCGACCGATTGCGAAATGCTCGAAATCAACCCGCTGGTCGAAAGCGAAGACGGTAAGCTTTTGGTGCTCGATGCCAAGATGAGCTTTGATGGCAACGCGCTCTATCGTCACCCCGCAATCGAAGCCCTGCGCGACGTGACCGAGGAAGACCCAGCCGAAGTCGAGGCGAGCGAATACGACCTCGCTTATATCAAGCTGGATGGGAACATTGGCTGCATGGTCAATGGCGCAGGCCTGGCCATGGCGACGATGGACATCATCAAGCTGAACGGCGCTTTTCCGGCCAACTTCCTGGATGTGGGCGGCGGGGCGACCACCGAAAAGGTAACGGCAGCGTTCAAGATCATCCTGAAAGACCCGGCGGTCGAAGGCATCCTGGTCAACATCTTTGGCGGGATCATGAAGTGCGATGTGATCGCCAATGGCATCGTGCAGGCGGCCAAGGATGTGAACCTGCAAGTTCCGCTGGTGGTGCGTCTGGAAGGCACCAATGTGGCCGAAGGCAAGGCGATTCTTGCCGGTTCGGGCCTTGCAATCGTGGCGGCTGACGACCTCGGCGACGCGGCGCGCAAGATCGTAGCCGAAGTGAAAAAAGCCGCCTGATCCAACGCGGCCTAGATTACGTAGATTATTAACGGCGGGTTTGATTGCGCATCATTCCTGCCCTAACTGCTATCTCTGGCTTGCTTGACGTTTACGTAAACGCAAGCTAGGTCAAAGCGAGAGTGAGAGACCCCGCGACAGCCTGCGTGATTCTGGGCCAAGAACCAATTTGAGAGGAAGGAATACCCATGAAGATCCTCGTCCCCGTCAAACGGGTGATCGATTACAACGTCAAGCCGCGGGTTAAGGCCGATGGCACCGGCGTTGATCTCGCCAACGTCAAGATGAGCATGAACCCGTTTGACGAGATCGCGATCGAAGAAGCGATCCGCCTCAAGGAAAAGGGTGCAGCCACCGAAATTATTGCAATCAGCGTTGGCCCGGCCAAGGCGCAGGAAACGCTGCGCACCGCGCTCGCGATGGGCGCAGACCGTGCGATCCTTATCGAAACCGATGATGAAGTTGAACCGCTCGCGGTCGCCAAAATCCTCAAAGCCATCGCCGAGGAAGAAGCCCCCGGCCTGATCATCCTTGGCAAGCAATCGATCAGCGACGATTCGAACCAGACCGGCCAGATGCTCGCAGCTCTGATGGGCCGCCCGCAAGGCACCTTTGCCAACACCATTGAAGTCGATGGCGACTACGTGATCGTGAAACGCGAGGTTGATGGCGGCTTGCAGACCGTGAAGCTCGCGATGCCAGCCATCGTCACCACCGACCTGCGCCTGAACGAGCCGCGTTATGCCTCGCTGCCGAACATCATGAAGGCCAAGCAAAAGCCGATGGCGAACAAAACCGCTGCCGATTACGGCGTCGATCTCACCCCGCGTTTGAAGACCCTCAAGGTCGCTGAACCGCCGGTGCGTAAGGCCGGCGAAAAGGTTGCTGACGTCGCTGCGCTGGTCGAAAAAGTCAAAGCGCTCGGCATCGCATAATTTCACCCTCACCCGTTTGTGCTGAGCTTGTCTGAAGCACCGTCCTTGATCGGATACACGAGTGAAAAAACGTGCAGCCCTTCGACAAACTCAGGGCAAACGGTATTTGAAAGGTAAGTTCAATGAACACCCTCGTTCTCGTCGAACATGACAACACCAAGGTAAGCGACGCGACCCTCGCGGTGATCACCGCCGCCGCCAAGCTGGGCGAAGTCCATGCGCTGGTCGCAGGCCACAATTGCGCCAGCGTTGCCGAAGCTGCCGCCAAAATCGCTGGCGTCGCCAAAGTGCTCAAGGCGGATGAAGCCGCTTTTGCCAACGGGCTGGCGGAAAACGTCGCCCCGCTGGCCGCTGGCCTGATGGCGAATTACGATGCCTTCCTGGCAGCGGCGACCACGCAGGGCAAAAACATCGCCCCGCGCGTCGCCGCGCATCTCGACGTGATGCAAATCTCGGAAATCCTCTCGGTCGAAGGGTCCAAAACCTTCACCCGTCCGATTTACGCGGGCAACGCCATCGCCACGGTCGAATCGACCGATGCCAAACTGGTGATCACCGTGCGCGGCACCGCATTTGAGAAGGCGGCGACCGAAGGCGGCACAGCCACCATCGAAGACGCCAGCGGCGCAGGCGATGCGGGTATTTCCAGCTTCGTCAGCTCGGAAATCGCCAAGAGCGAGCGCCCCGAACTGACCAGCGCCAAGATCATCGTCTCAGGCGGCCGCGCGCTGAAGGATGCCGAAACCTTTGAAGCCGTGATCACTCCGCTGGCTGACAAGCTCGGCGCAGCGATCGGCGCCAGCCGCGCGGCGGTTGATGCAGGCTATGTGCCCAACGACTATCAGGTCGGCCAGACCGGCAAGATCGTCGCCCCGCAAGCCTACTTCGCGATCGGCATCTCAGGCGCGATCCAGCACCTTGCGGGGATGAAGGATTCAAAAGTCATCATCGCCATCAACAAGGACGACGATGCTCCGATCTTCCAGGTCGCGGATATCGGGCTGGTGGCGGATCTGTTCACCGCAGTGCCGGAGCTGACCAAGGCGCTGTAAGGCGCTGCGAGAAAAGCCTTTATTTTGACATGAACCTCCGGCAGTCTGGCGTGATTGTCGGAGGTTTTTGTATGCGTCGCATCATTCTTGCTATTGCCGCCCTGACCACGGCGCTGACCGCCATCCCAGCGCAGGCCGCGCCGGTTGTTCTCAAGCCGAGCAGCTCATGGAATGTCGATTTTGCCGAGGACAAGTGCCGCCTCACCCGCACATTTGGCGAAGGGGATCAGCGCCACTTTCTGGCCTTCGAGCAATATTGGCCCGCGCGCGATGTCGGGCTGACGGTGGCCGGCCCGGCCTTTGACAGGTTCCGCAGCCTGGCGCGCACCGAGGTGCGCCTCTTCGAAGACCAGCAGCCGATGCGAACCAAGCCCTTTACTGGGTCTGTCGAAAACTTTGGCACCGGGGTAATCTTCTCGACCCTGCGGCTCGATACCGGTGAACCGGAAACCAACAAGCTGGGCGAAACCGGCCAGCCAGGGCTGCCGCAGATGGACGTGGCTCTAGGGCAAAAGGTACAATTCCTGGAACTGCAGCAAGGTGGACGCGCGGTGCGGCTGGAGACGGGGGCAATGGGTGAGGCATTCAAAGTGCTCAACCAGTGCACGCTCGATCTGATGCGCGACTGGGGTCTCGATCCCGAGCGCCATCTTACCGCGCAAAGCAAGCCGCGCTGGACGAACGAGGCGGCGCTGGTCCGCAAGATGCTCGCAAACTATCCGCGCGACGCACTGGCACAGGGCGAGCAGGCGATCTTGCGCATGCGGGTGATCGTGAGCGCCGAAGGCACGGTGGAAAGCTGCACCTTGATCAAGGCCACCAACACGATAAGGTTGGATTCGCCCGCCTGCGAGGTGATGCAACGCGCGCAGTTTGAACCGGCGCGCGATGCCAATGGTCAGCCGTTCCGGTCGCTGTTTGCGACCTCGATCACCTATTTGATCGGGTGAGCATGCCGCGCCTCACATCACCGTACCCAAAAAATGCAAAGTCGTCCCGACCAGCCCGCCAACCAGCGTGCCGTTGATGCGGATGAACTGGAGGTCGCGGCCCACCGCGCTTTCGATGCGGTTGGTGATGGTGGTCGCGTCCCAGCGTTTGACCGTTTCTGATACCAGCGTGACGATCTGCCCGCCGTAACGGCTGGAGACCCCGACCATCGTGCGGCGCGCAAAGCGGTTGATCTGGTGTTGCAACCGCATGTCCTTTTGCAGCGCAAGCCCAAGTTCGCCGAGCATGCTGCGCATTTCTTCGCCCATCCCGCTTTCCGGATCGCGCGCGCGGGTGATCAGCGATCGGCGGATGCGTTCCCACACCCCGGTCCACCACACCGCGACCGCCGGATTGGCGATCAGATCGCGCTTCATCTCCTCGACCTTGGCGCGGGTTTCGGGATCATGCTGGAGGTCTTGTCCCAGCTTGCGCAAGCCCTCCTCGATCTTGCCGCGCAGCGGGTGCTTGGGATCGATCAGCACTTCGGCAAGCAGTTTATACAGCCCGTCAAGCACGCTGGAAGAAATCGTCTTGTCGATCCCGGCCCAGCGCAGCACGCCTGCGACACGTTGGTGGATGATGTCGCGGATAGTCTCCTCGTTGTCCTCCAGCGTCAGCCCGGCCCAGCGCACAAACCCATCAATCAGCGGCTGATGGCGGCGATCCGCCATGGTGGTTTCCAGCATCCGCCCGGCGAGCGGCGCGATGTCGAGCTTTGATAGCTGCCCGGCGAGACCGCTGCGTACCTGGTTGCCCAGCCGGTCGGGATCGAGACTTTCGAGCACTTCGGCCAGCAGTTCTGCCGCCCCGCCGGTAATGCGCGAGCGTTCGTCAGGGGCACCGCGCTCGGGCGAAGCGGCGAGGAATTCACCCGCCGCCTTGGCAATGTTCATCCCCGCCATCCGCCGCGCAACTACGGCAGGGGTAAGGAAATTCTCCTGCAGGAATTGCGCCATCGTATCGGCGATGCGGTCTTTGTTGTCGGGGATAATCGCGGTGTGCGGGATCGGCAGGCCCATCGGGTGGCGAAACAATGCGGTAACCGCGAACCAATCCGCCAGCCCGCCGACCATCGCCGCTTCGGCAAAGGCGTTGACATAGCCCCACGCAGGATGGGCCGCCACCAACCCGTGCGTGGCAATGAACACCACTGCCATTGCTGCCAGCATCCCGGTCGCCGTCCAGCGCATCCGCTGCGCACGATCAGCCGCAATCGGTTGGCCGCCCAATGTCAAAGGCATCAATGATCGCGTCGCCATTTGCTGTCTTTAGCCCGGTTTGCGCCGGGCAGTCACGCCAATATCCATCATTCAGCCGGCTGCGCCCCCGGCGGCAAACGCCGCGCGGGGATCGGCCGCACGCCGCCGGGAAGGCCCGGGAACGGCAAGTCGGGTTCAGGCGCTTGCGGACCTTGGCCGTGCGTTTGGGGCGTTCGCGTATCGTCGCCCGGCTTGTAAGTCAGCAGCCGCGCCCGCAGCCACGGCCCCGCACGCCGCTCGAGCCCGTCCGCAAGGCTGAAGCCCGCTGGCACGATCAGCAACGTCAGCAAGGTGGAAACGATCAGGCCGCCGATCACGACCCAGCCCATCGGTTCGCGCCACGCGCCGTCGCCGCCGCCAAGATACCCGTTGACCACAACCGGCACCATGCCAGCGGTCATCGCGATGGTCGTCATCACGATGGGTTGAGCGCGCTTGTGCCCCGCCTCCATAATCGCTTCAAACTTGGCCGTGCCGCGGTCCATTTCCTCAATCGCAAAGTCGATCAGCAGGATCGAATTCTTGGAGACAATCCCAAGCAGCAGCAGGATGCCGATATAGACCGGCATTGATTGCGGCTGGCCCAGCAGCCAGATCAGCAGGATGCCGCCCAGCGGTGCGAGCGCGAGCGAAGTCATATTGACCAGCGGGCTCATCAACCGCTTATACAGCAGCACCAGCACCGCAAACACCAGCAGCAATCCGGCGATGATCGCGATGATCAGGTTGACGATCAATTCGGCCTGCCATTCCTCTTCGCCCACCACATCGCGGATCACGCCGACGGGCAGCTCTTGCAACACCGGCAGCGCATCGATTTGTGCCTGCGCCTCACCCTTGAGCACGCCTGAGGCCAGATCGGCGCCGACCAGCGCGCGGCGGTTTTGGTTGTAGCGCTGGATCGCGGTCGGCCCGGAGCCAAAGGTGATTTCCGCCACCCGGCTCAGGGGCACCGATCCGCCGCTGGCAGTGGGCACGGGCAAGTTTTCAATCGTGCGGAAATCGGTGCGTGCCGCTTCCGACAGGCGCACCTTAATTGGCACCTGACGGTCGGACAGCGAGAAACGTGCCGCATTTTGTTCAATCTCGCCCAGTGTCGCAATCCGGATCGTCTGCGACAGCGCGGCGGTCGTCACGCCGAGTTCGGCAGCAATCTTACTGCGCGGGGTGATGATGATTTCAGGCCGGTTGAGATCGGCGCTAATGCGCGGGGCGACCAAGGTTTTCAGGCCTTTCATCTCCTCCACCAGCTGCGTCGCAGTTTGATCGAGCAGCACCGGGTCGGACCCGGCCAGCAACACGGTCATATCACGGCCTGAACCGAACCCGCCGCTTTGGGACTGGAACCGCACTCGGGCATCTGGAATCTTGGCTAGGATCGGCGACAGCTCGCGTTCGAACTCAATCGAAGTGCGCGCGCGGTCGTCCTTGAGTTTGACGAAGATCGACGAAGAATCGGTAAGCCTGATGCGTTCGAGCAGACGCTCGACCTCGGGCTCTTCGCGCAACCGATCAGCCACCGCGTTGACCACCCGCTTGGTTTGCGCAAGCGTGGTGCCCGGCACCATCTCGATTTCAACCCGGCTATTTTCATCGTCGATGTTCGGCTGAAACTGGCCGGGTATCTGGCTGAACAGCAGAATCGTGACCAGCAGCGAGAACCAGCCGATGCCGATCATCCACACGCGGTGATCGTAAAACCGCGCGGTCATCCAGCGTGCGCCTTGGCCAAACCGGCTCGTGCCGACGGTAGCCGTCTCAATCGCCTTGAAAGTCAACCATCCGGCCAGCACTGAAAGGATCGACACCAGCAGCACCAGTACAACCTCGAACACCTTGGCCACCAGCTTGTGTGCGCCCGCGTTGGTATCGGCTGACACCGCAGTGGCAACGTCAAGCGGGATGTGCAGCCCGGCGATCCCCTGCCACGGCGGAGCAGCGGTCATCGATGATGCAATGGCGGCAGAGACAGACCCGCTGAACATTTCGAACATGGTAACGGCGCTCACCATCAGCACCGCAATCACCGTCAGCAACAGTCCTAGGACATAAAATGTCTTGCGGCGCGGGGACTGAATTCCGCTCCTGCGCGCAGCCATTTTGCCGCTATCCAGCGTCCACGCCAGCACCCGCATATAATTATCGATCCAGCCTGCCTCGCCGTGCTCGGCCTGTCCTTTGGCGCTGAGGAAATAAGCCGCCATCAGCGGCGTCACCATCCGCGCCACGGCGAGACTCATCAACACCGCAACCACCACGGTCAGGCCGAAATTCTGGAAGAATTGGCCCGATACGCCCGGCATCAGGCCAACAGGCAAGAACACCGCGACGATGCAGAAACTGGTCGCCACCACCGGCAGGCCGATTTCGTCCGCCGCGTCGATACTGGCCTGATAGGCGGTTTTGCCCATCCGCATATGGCGCACGATGTTCTCAATCTCGACGATCGCATCATCAACCAGCACGCCCGCGACCAATGCCAGCGCCAGCAGCGACAGGAAATTGAGGTTAAAGCCGAGCAGGTCCATGAACCAGAACGTCGGGATCGCCGACAACGGGATCGCAACCGCGCTGATAAAGGTCGCCCGCCAATCACGCAGGAACACAAACACCACCACCACGGCGAGCACCGCGCCCTCGACCAGCGCCCACAGCGAGGATTCGTACTGACCGCGGGTGTAGGTCGTGGTGGTCGAAAGCTGGATGAACTTTACGCCGTCGTTTTCGGCTTCGATCTTGTCCATTTCAGCCAGCGCCGTGTCATAGACCGCAAGGTCAGACGCGCCGCGCGCGCGGCTCATGGCGAAATTGACGACTTCTTTACCATTCACTTCGCTGATCGAAGTGCGCTCGGAAAAGCCATCGCGCACTTTGGCGACATCGGCGAGCCGGATGGTGCGCCCGCCGCCCAGTTGGATCTGGGTTTGCGACAGCGCGAACGCCGTATCCGAATTGCCGAGCACGCGCAGCGATTGGCGGGTGCCGCCAATTTCAGCAAGGCCGCCCGCCGCGTCAACATTAGTCTGGCGCAGCACCGCATTGATCTGCGAGGCCGTGACACCCAGAGATTGCATCCGGGCGGGATCGAGGATCACTTCGATTTCGCGATCAACCCCGCCAAACCGGGACACTTCGGCCATGCCTTCGATCTTGAGCAGGCGATTGGCGACCGTGTCGTCGATGAACCAGCTCAATTGTTCGATCGTCATGTCATTGGCTTCAACCGCCACATATCCGATCGGTTCGCCGACGACATTGACCTTGCCGACCTGCGGTTCAAGGATGCCATCGGGCAAAGATCCGCGGACGCTGTCGACTGCGGTTTCAACTTCATTGACCGCTTCGATCAGGTCGGTGCCGATTTCAAATTCGACGAAGGTGTTCGAACTGCCTTCGCGCGCGGTTGACTGGATCGAATTGACCCCGGCAATCGATCGCAGCGCGCTTTCAACCCGCTGGGTAATCTGATTTTCGATCTCGGTTGGCGACGCGCCGGGCTGGGCGATTGAGACATTGACCGCCGGGAATTCGACATCCGGGTTATTGGTCACATCCATGAAGCGGAAGCTGACGATCCCGGCAAACAGCAAGCCGGTGAAAAACACCAACGGGATCACCGGGTTGCGGATCGACCAGGCCGAAATGTCGCGTAAAGCCATGATATTCCTGCCTGTGTTTCAATGATCGTGCGCTTGTGACCCCGGAGCTACGCGGGCCCAAGAAATATGCGCGGGCCGCGCGGGGATGGATGCTTTACTTCTTTACCGGCTGCGGATTGACGGTCTCGCCCGGATTGAGAAAGCCGCCTGCCCGCAATACAACACGCTCGGTGCCTGACAGCCCCTGCGCAATGGCAATGCCGTTCTTGGTCACCGCGCCGGTTTTGACTGCCCGCCTCACAGCCTTGTTATCGCGGTCGATAATGAACACAAAGCTGCCCTTATCATCGGCCAGCACCGCGCTTTCGGGCAGCACCGTAGCAGTAAAGCTGCCACTATTGATGCGCGCTGTGGCGAACCCGCCGGGCCGCAGCGCCGGATCGAAGGCAAGCGCAATCCGGGCAATGCCCTGCCGGGTGGCCTGATCGATCACCGGCGAAAGCTGCCACACCTGCCCGGAAAACTGGCCATCGGATCCGGTCGGGACCACGTTGGCGACGGTGCCCACCGACAGCCCGGCAAGCTGTTCTTCGCTGAGTTGGGCAAGCATTTCCATTTCGCCGCCGCTGGCGATGGTGAACAATGCAGGTGAGCCTGCACCAACCGTCTGGCCCGGCTCGACATTGCGGGCGAGCACATATCCGGTTGCAGGCGCAAGCACATTGAGCCGTTGGTTGCGGGCACGCAGTTCGCGCAGCTGCGCTTCGGCCACTTTGACCCGCGCAGCGGCGGCATCGCGGGTAGCGGTCAGCCGGTCAACATCGGCTTTGGAGATAAACCCGCGCGCCACCAATTGTAGCGCGCGATCAAGATTGGCCTGCGCCAGATTGCCATCGGCGCGTGCCACATCGATCTGCGCCGACTGCGCTTCGGCCTGCTGGACTTGCACCGAACGGTCGATCACCGCCAGCACCTGGCCCTGCTGCACCCAATCGCCTGCATCGACAGTCACGCGCAAAACTTGCCCGCCTTCGCCAACCACGCCAACCGGCATCGGCCGCCGCGCTGCAAGCGAACCGGGCGCCTCAATCTCACCATCCACGATGCTTTTGCCGGGAGTGACCACCGTGACCGATGGGGCCTGCGCGTTATCATCGGCAACCGCGACCGGCTCCCCGCCAGCAAGCGCGAAATAGGCCGCTATCGCCAGCAGCAGCGCGAACAGGCCCAACCCGCCGATGATCAGCCAGCGCGGAATAGCCGGTGCACCCAGCGTGCGCGCACCGGCAAAATCGGTGGACACCGTGTCGGCCGCTTCGGCCGTGATCGTCGTCTCGAAATTCATCGCCGTTTCCTTGCAGAGACCGATACCCCTAACAGGGTCACGCGTGCCTGATAGTGTATTACCTGCGTAAGTCACCATTCGCAACGTCTGATAGAGGCCCGCAGCCAGCCGGGCAATGGATGCATCGACGGGTGACTTTCAGCCTAGACGAAGGACACGCGCGCAAGTTCCCTGTAAGAAAACGGCGATGATCGTGATTAGCGAACCTTACCGCGGCGGATCAGGTTGATGACGCCCAACAGCACCACTGCGCCAAGCACAGCGATCAGCAGCCCTTGGATCGAAAATTCCTGAACGCTACCGCCGATACCGAGCAGCGGGCCGGCAATCAGGTTGCCCACGACCGAACCGATACAGCCGACCACAATGTTCAAGACAATACCCATCGACGCATCACGGTTCATGACCAGGCTGGCCAGCCAGCCAGCCACGCCGCCGACAATAAGTGCAACAATCCAACCCATAACAAGTCTCCTTGACCAGCGAACCTTGGATGGCTCGCCTGCGATCAAGCGTTGTTAGCGGATTTCGGGCGCGGTGGCCAATCTTAAGGCCAACAGGTCGCGCAACTCAATATTTCAACTGGCGCTCGTAAAGGTCGCGGTAATGCTGAATTTTGGTGACGCGCAAGCCATGCATCCCCGAACGATCAACCGCGCGCTGCCATGATGCGAACTCTTCAAGCGTCAGCTCATATCGCGCCAGCGCCTCGTCCAGCGTGAGCAGCCCGCCGCTGACCGCAGCGACAACTTCGGCCTTGCGTCGCACCACCCAACGCCGGGTGCTGGGCGCAGGCAAGTCAGCAAGGGTCAGCGGCTCACCAAGGGGGCCGATGACCTGCGCGGGACGGATATCTTGATTCTCGATCATTGCATTTCTCTCGCATCGCCATGGTCTGCGTCAGAGGCCCCCCCTGCTGCATTGCTGGCGCGATTTGTATCGCTATTTTGTAACATGACACTGAACATTTTAGGTTGCCCTAAACGATCACGGTTAACGCCCGGTTCTCTATCACCAAGAAACGCAAAATAACTGGCAGCGGCATCGCCAAAACTGGCGGCAACGCCTTCGATTGGGGTGTGCATTTCGCCGCGCAGTTGTAACCTCAAATCGCGCGCCGCATTGAGCCGGGCCGTAATTTCGCTCCAGTCGACCGCGCGCAGCGCGTCGCCGCCGCGCCAGCGCCTGCGACGCGCGGCGGATTTGCGTCCATCCGTACACAGGCCATTATCGGCAGTGACCAAGGGGCCAGAAATGAGCTTCGTGGGTTCGAACATGACCGTGCTGATACAGCAAGTGCGTCAAGATCAGGTAAAGGCGGTATTTACCCAAGCTAAGGAGTGGTGCTGCCGTGATCGGCAATGCAAGGAGCACGCAGAGCGCTACGCATCGCGGACGCCCGCCACTGGCGAAACGGGCCAAGGCGCGCTATATCACGGGTTCCGATGGAAAGACCTATGCTTCAGCAGGCCGGCGCCGGCCCCGTACCCGATGCCGCCGGTTTGTTCGACTTGCCGCGCCCGGCAGCCGACTGCCGCATCGTAGTGGCGATGAGCGGCGGGGTCGATTCGTCGGTGGTCGCGGCGCTGGCGGCGGCGAGCGGGGCGGAAGTGATCGGGATTACGCTTCAGCTATATGATTACGGTGCAGCCACGGGGCGCAAGGGTGCCTGCTGCGCGGGCGATGACATCCGCGATGCGCGCGCGGTGGCCGACCGGCTGGGGATTGCGCACTATGTGTTCGACCATGAAAGCGCGTTTCGCGAAGACGTGGTCAAAGCCTTTGCTGACGAATATCTTGCCGGGCGCACTCCGGTGCCGTGCATTCGCTGCAATATGGGGCCGAAGTTCACCGACCTGTTCCGCATGGCGCGCGAACTGGGCGCGGATTGTCTCGCCACCGGGCACTATGTCCGGCGGGTGATGACCGCCGAAGGGCCGCAATTGCACCGCGCGTTCGACCCAGCGCGCGACCAATCGTATTTTCTGTATGGCACCACCGAAGCGCAGCTTGATTACCTGCGCTTTCCTTTGGGCGGGATGCCCAAGCCGCAGGTGCGCGAGCTTGCCGAAGCGGCTGGCCTGCGCAATGCCGCCAAGCCTGATAGTCAGGACATCTGCTTTGTGCCCGATGGCGACTACGCCAAAATCATCACCAAGCTGCGGCCCGAAGGTCTAGCGCCGGGCAGCATCGTCCATGCATCCACAGGCGAAGTGTTGGGCGAGCATCGCGGCATCGTTCACTTCACTGTGGGCCAGCGCAAGGGGCTGGACATCGGCGGACAGCCTGAACCGCTTTATGTGATTGGGCTGGACGCGGGCCGCCGCGAAGTGCGCGTCGGGCCAAAACGGCTGCTGGCAGTCAATGCCGCGCGAATCACCGAAACCAACCGGATCGGGCGATTGGGCGGCGAAGTGCTGACCGCCAAAATTCGCAGCCTTGCCAAACCGGTGCCGATCACGCTCGACGGATCAATCGGCGACGGCGCGGCGGCTACGATCCGTTTTGCGGCACCCGAATACGGCGTTGCGCCGGGGCAGGCTGCGGTGATCTATGCCGGGGAACGGGTGATCGGCGGCGGCTGGATCGAAGCGACCGAGGGCGTCAGCGCTTAGGCGCAGATCACCCCTCCCACGGCTCCAGCACGCAGCCATAGCCTTTGCGATAGGTCGCGGTCGCCTCTGCCACCAAGGGAAAGCGCGCGGTGACGCTTTTGGTGTCGGCATCTTCGGCCAGCGTTACCAGTTCCATTCCGGCCACCTTGTCCTTGGCACAATCATCAAGACTGCGCCCGGCGACGAACCGGCACGAACATACCACCCGCGCTGAATACGCAGACGCAATGCTGCCATACCCGTTGATCGGCGCGCGCAAAGCCCACGCCGCCCCGCCCAGCGCAAGCGCGATGATCGCAAGCAGCCACAATCCCAAGCGTGATCGGCGCGCGGATTGCGGGGCCGATTGCTGGGCCGATTGCGAGTTGGTTGATTTCGCCATTGCCAAGCCTTTGTGCATCGGGAATTGAGAGCCAGATGACCCTCAGACCCGCGTTCCTTAACTCTGCACCGATGATCGCGCCAGCCCTGCTGATGCCCTTGCTGATGCCCTTGCTGATGCCCTTGCTGATGTTGGCCGGGTGCAGCGCCGCGCCGCCTGCCGGAGCGCCGCTGTCCCAGGCCGCGCTAGCCGCCGTGACCGACAATGCAGGTGCGCCAAAAGAGCAATTGGCGCGGCAAATCGACGATTTGTTCACTATGGACGGCCTTGGCGAAACCCGCGCGGTGGTGGTGATCGCGGACGGCAAAATTGCCGCCGAACGCTACGGCGCGGGCTATGGCCCTGACACCCGGTTCGTCAGCTGGTCGATGGCCAAAACCGTGACTGCGGTGTTGATCGGAATGCTGATCGCCGATGGGAAACTCAGCCTTGATGCCCCGGCCCCGGTGCCGCTGTGGCAGCGTCCCGGCGATCCGCGCGCCGCGATCAGCTTGCGCCACTTGCTGCAAATGCGCAGTGGGCTGCGCCACACCGAAGCAGGCGACCCGCCTTACGAAAGCAGCGAAGTGCGGATGCTGTTTCTTGATGGCCGCGACGATATGGCGCGCTGGGCAAGCGAGCAGCCGTTGGAGGCCGAGCCGGGCAAGATGTTTGAATATTCGTCGAACACCAGCGTGATCCTCGCTGATATCGCCGCGCGCGCGCTGACGACGAGCGACGATCCCGAAACGCGGCGGCAGGCGGTGGCGGGTTATTTGCAGGAGCGATTGTTCGGCCCGCTCGGCATGGCATCAATGGTGCCGGAATTTGACGCATCGGGCACGCTGATCGGCGGCAGCCTGATGCACGCCAGCGCGCGCGACTGGGCGAGATTCGGCGAATTCCTGCGGCGCAAAGGCCGCGCGCCCGGCGGCGAGCAGCTGGTGCCGCAACGCTGGGTTGAAGCGATGGTGACCCCCAGCCCGGCGGGCCCGCATTACGGTTTTCAGACCTGGCTCAACCGCCCGGTTCCCGGTGCTGAGCCGAGCGAACATCCGCTGTTCCCCGACCGCGCGCCTGCCAGCATGTTTTCACTGATCGGGCACATGGGGCAATATGTGCTGGTCTCCCCCAGCCAACGGGTCACGCTGGTGCGGCTCGGCCATTCTGACAGCGAACAGCGCCCAGCGATGTTGCAACAGGCCGCCGATGTGCTGGAATTGTATCCGGATTCCTAGCTTTCCGCACGCCATCCGGCGCGCGAAATCCTCGCTCACACGCCTTTCAGGCGCGCCGCTGCGGGCGGACGCGCTTGCGGTCCGCCGTGCGGACCGTGTGGCTCAAAGGTAGAACGTTCCCTCGACCACCGTGACGCACGGCCCGCCAAGCCATGCGCGGTCGCCTGACAACCGCAATGTCAGATCGCCCCCGCGTGCGCTCGCCTGATGCGCGGTGAAGCTGCTGCGGCCCAGCCGCTCGGCCCAAAAGGGTGTCAGCGCCGCATGAGCCGAACCGGTGACGCTATCCTCGTCCACCCCGCCGCCGGGCACAAACACCCGGCTGACAATGTCAGTGCGATCTCCGCGCGCGGTAACGATGAACTGATCCGCGCCGAGCCGCTCCAAACCCCGAATATCGGGGGCGAGGCCGCGCACCGCCGCCTCGTCGTCATAAAGATAGATGTTGTAGCCTAGCTCAGAACGGTTGACCCCGCGCGGATGCGCACCGAGCAGGCTGATGGCCTCGGTCTGACTGGAAAGACTGACTGGGGCAGTGGCAATCGCGGGAAGCGCGAGTTCGTAGCCCCCGTCGCCCCCGCCCCCCGCCCTGACAACTTCAAGCACACCCGATTTGCGGGTGCGGAACGTCACCCGGTCCAGCGCCTGCCCCGCGGCGTCGCGGCTGAACAGCACATGCCCGCTGGC
The DNA here is from genome assembly GCA_038224685.1 of Sphingomonadales bacterium. Classification (GTDB taxonomy): domain Bacteria; phylum Pseudomonadota; class Alphaproteobacteria; order Sphingomonadales; family Sphingomonadaceae; genus Erythrobacter. The sequence continues at coordinate 7,213 of JBBRFG010000015.1, read as the reverse complement.
CAGCGTTGCATGGCCGCACAGCGCGATCTCGTAGGTCGGCGTGCACCACCGCAGCTCCCAATCGGCCGCACCCGTCTCGTCGCGGACCACAAACGCAGTCTCGGCAAACAGGTTCTCGCCGCCAATTGCCACCAGCACATCATCGGGCAGCCATTCGTCGAGCACCATCACCGCCGCCTGATTGCCGCCAAAGGCGTGCGCGCTGAAGGCATCAACGTGCCAGTAGGGGATGGCTTGCGGCATAACGGCGTTCCTTATGGGTAAAGCAATGTGTCAGACCACGGCGCATCGGCGCTGTCGCGGATAAACTCGCGGCGATCATGCAACCGGTTGTCGCGATCAATCCAGAACTCGATCCGCCGGGGTGACAGGGTAAAGCCGGTCCAATGCGCCGGGCGCGGCACTTGCGCGTCCGCTTCATGCGCGGCCCACAATTCCTGGACCCGGTCGAGATAGGTCTGGCGATCAGGCAACGGGCGCGATTGATCGCTGGCAGCGCTGCCGACCTGGCTGTTATACGGGCGCGAGTGGAAATAGGCATCTGCGGCTTCGGGCGACACTTCGATCAGCGGGCCTTCGATGCGGATTTGTCGATGCAGGCTTTTCCAGTGAAACAGCAGCGCCGCCTGCATGTTGGCGCGGATCTGCTCGCCCTTGCGGCTGTGGGCATTGGTAAAGAATGTGAACCCGCCGCCTGCGATTTCCCCCGCGCCGTGGCCTTTCAATAACACCATCCGCACCGACGGCGCGGCATCGGGGGTTGCCGTGGCCAGCGCGACCGCGTTGGGATCATTGATTTCGCCCACTTGCGCGGCGGCAAACCACTGCTCGAACACCACGAACGGATCAGCGCCTGCGGGCAGGACGCTGTCGGCCAGTTGTGCATCATCGAGTGGGGCCGCATCGCTCATATCGGGTATCCTTGCTGAACCGGAGCGGGACATAGGCACCCGCAGCGGGCGAGGAAAGGGCGGCGGCGCAATTTCACTGATGCGCTTGTATCACCCGCACGCTTGCGCATAGCGACTGTCTCACCTAGCTAATACGCTATGCGCGATCCTTACAGCACGCTTGGCATAGCCCGCACGGCCGCAGACGCCGACATCAAGAGCGCCTATCGTAAGCTCGCCAAGGAACTGCACCCCGATCGCAACAAGGACAAACCCAACGCCTCGGAAAAATTCTCCGAGGTCACCCGCGCCTATGATCTGTTGTCCGACAAGGCCAAGCGCGCGCAATTTGATCGCGGCGAAATTGACGGCGACGGCAACCCTGCCAACCCGTTTGCCGGGATGGGTGCGCGCGGCGGATATGGCCGGGGCGGCGCCTATGGAGCGGGCGGTGGCGGCGGCGGCGGCGGGGCTGGCAGTGGTGCTGGCGGGCCGGGCGATTTCAGCGGGTTTGGCGGCGATGAGGTCGATCTTGGCGATCTGTTCGAAGGCTTGTTTGGCGGCAAGGCGCGCCAGCAGGCGGGCCCAGGAGCGGGCCCCGGCGCAGGAGCGCGGCGTGGGTTCGGGCGCCAGCCGCCGCCGCCAGCCTATCGCGGCGCTGACATCCAGTACCGGCTGGCTGTGCCCTTCGTCGATGCCGCCGCTGGGCGCGATCAGCGCATCACGCTGGCCGATGGCAAAGCGATCAACCTCAAGCTGCCTGCCGGGGTCGAAGATGGCACAATGATGCGGTTGAAGGACAAAGGCCATCCCGGCACCGGCGGGCGCGGCGACGGGATCGTGATGGTTGAAGTGGGCACTCACCCGTTTTTTCGGCGGGAAAGCGACAATATCCGGATGGATCTGCCGGTCACCCTTGATGAAGCGGTGCGCGGGGCCAAGGTCAAATGCCCCACGGTCGATGGCGCGGTGATGTTGACGATCAAACCAGGCAGCAGCAGCGGCAGTGTGCTGCGGCTCACGGGCAGGGGTTGGACGCGCAAGAACGGCAAAATCACCGATGGCAAGCCCGAACGCGGCGACCAGTTGGTAACGCTTGAAATCCAGCTCCCGGCTGATCTTGCACCGTTGGCGGAACGGCTCGACGGGTGGATCGATATCGCCCGCCCGCGGGAGAAGTTCGGCCTGTAACGGCTGGACGCGTGCGATTTCAACCGAGTGAACCACGCCGCCATACGCAGCCGGGCCAAGCAGGTGATCGTCCGGGTCATCAGCGGCACCTGTAACGATGGCTTCACCCACGCCGGCAACCTTGCCTATCTGGCGATGCTGGCGATTTTCCCGTTCTTCATCCTCGGCGCGGCGCTGTTTGATCTGATCGGCGGGCGCGCCAATGCCAGCGCGATGATCGGCGCAGTCACCCGCGCGCTGCCCGATTCGGTGGCGGGCGTGATCGGGCCAGTGGCTGAAGACGTGATCTATGCCCGTTCGGGCTGGCTGTTGTGGCTCGGCGCTGCGGTCGGGCTGTGGACGGTGTCGGGCCTGATCGAAACGATTCGCGGCGTTCTGCGGCGCGCCTATGGCACTCCGCCCGGGCGCGCTTTCTGGCAGACGCGGCTGTTTTCGGCCGGTCTGATCCTCGCCGCTGTGGTGGTGTTGATGCTGTCACTGTTCGCGCAGGTCGCAATTGGCACAGCGCAGGAAGTGATCGCGGCGGCTTTTCCGCAGCTCGGTGAAGCCATCGCGACCCTCAGCCTATCGCGCATCGTGCCGGCATTGGGGCTGGCCGGTTCGCTGTATGTGCTGTTCGCCACGCTGACCCCGGCACAATATCGCAAGTCCGGCACGCTGCGCTGGCCCGGCGCGTTGTTTACGATGCTGTGGTGGATCGTGGTCGCCGCCGCGCTGCCGATAGTGCTGCGCCGGTTCTTCACCTATGACGTTACCTATGGCAGTCTGGCCGGAAGCATGGTGACCTTGCTGTTTTTCTGGCTCGTCGGGCTCGGCTTCGTTATCGGCGCTGAATTGAACGCGGCGCTGGCACTTACGCAGCCGCAGGTTCAAACGCGGCCACAATTACAGCCGAAAGCGGCCCAAGACGAGGCCAGCGAGGAGAAGGCATAAATGGACGGATTGATGAACGGCAAACGCGGGCTGATCATGGGCCTTGCGAACGACAAGTCGCTGGCATGGGGCATCGCGAAGAAACTAGCCGAACATGGCGCGACCCTGGCGTTTTCGTATCAGGGCGACGCGCTGGCCAAACGGGTAATTCCGCTCGCCGCGCAATTGGGCAGCGATTTCACCTTTGAATGCGATGTTTCGAGCATGAATTCGCTCGACGCCGCGTTTGCGACGCTGCGTCAACGGTGGGACAGCCTTGATTTCGTGGTTCACGCAATCGGCTTTTCCGACAAGAACGAACTGCGTGGGCAATATGTCGATACCAGTCTCGACAATTTCCTGATGACGATGAACATCTCGGCCTATTCGCTGGTGGCTATCACTCAGCGCGCAGCCGCGATGATGCCCGAAAGCGGCGGTGCGATCCTGACGTTGAGCTATTACGGCGCGGAAAAAGTGGTGCCGCATTACAACGTGATGGGCGTGGCCAAGGCAGCGCTGGAAACCAGCGTCAAATACCTCGCCAATGATCTGGGGCCGCGCAACATCCGCGTCAACGCGATCAGCGCGGGGCCGATCAAGACGCTGGCGGCGAGCGGAATTGGCGATTTCCGCTACATCCTCAAATGGAACGAATTGAACGCCCCGTTGCGCCGCAATGTCACGATTGATGATGTCGGCGGAGCAGCGCTGTATCTGCTGTCTGACCTGGCATCGGGTGTGACCGGCGAAACCCACCATGTCGATGCCGGTTATCATATCGTCGGGATGAAGCAGGAAGACGCGCCTGACATCGCGCTCACCTGATCGGAAGGCCGTGACGATGCGCACCGTTCTTGTCACCGGTTCAGCCGGGTTTATCGGGTTTCACCTGTCGCAGTTGCTGGTGGACGAAGGTTTCCGGGTCGTCAGTTATGACGGGATGACCGATTACTATGATGTGCGGATCAAACAACGGCGGCACCAGATGCTGCTGCAAAACCCGCATTTCAGCGCGACTGAAGGCTTGCTCGAAGATTTTGAGCGATTGCATGCGTTGGCGCTCGCGGAAAAACCCGATGTGATCGTCCACCTCGCCGCGCAGGCCGGGGTGCGTTACAGTCTGGAAAATCCGCGCGCCTATATCGAAGCCAATCTGATCGGCACGTTTAACGTGATGGAATGCGCGCGCGAGTTGAAGGTGGACCATCTGCTGATGGCATCGACCAGTTCGGTTTACGGCGCCAACACCGATATGCCGTTTGACGAAGCGCAGAAATGCGACACCCCGCTGACGCTTTATGCAGCAACCAAAAAAGCGAACGAGGCAATGGCGCATTCCTATGCGCACCTGTGGGATTTGCCGACCACAATGTTCCGGTTCTTCACCGTCTATGGCCCGTGGGGGCGGCCCGATATGGCGTTGTTCAAGTTCACCCGCGGGATCCTCGAAGGCACGCCAATCGATATCTATAACAACGGCGATATGTTCCGCGATTTCACCTATGTTAGCGATCTGGTGCGCGCGATCAGGCTGTTGATTGATGCCGCCCCGGTGCGGCCCGAAAGCCCTGAGGATATCGCGCCGGGTGACAGCTTGTCACCGGCTGCGCCGTTTCGGGTGGTCAATATCGGCAATGGCGAGAAAGTGAAGCTGATGGATTTTGTGACCGCCATCGAAGCCGAATGCGGGCGCGCGGCGGTCAAAAACTTCATGCCGATGCAGCAAGGCGATGTGCCCGCGACGTGGGCCGATGCCAGCCTGCTGCAATCGCTCACCGGGTACGCGCCGCAAACCGGGTTTCGCGAAGGCGTGGCGCGGTTTGTGGCGTGGTACCGCGAATATTACCAAGTCTGACGCGGTTCCGGCGCAGACTTTAGCCGCCGTTTAGCCCTTGGGCTCAGGCTGCGGGGCAGGCAGCGCATTTTCGCCCGGCAGTTCGCCGTCGCGTTCGCGTTCAAGCCGTTCGAGATATTCACGCTCAATCGATTCGACCCGCTCCTGCTCGGCGGCGGCATCAGTATCGATGGCCGATAGCCGCTCAGCCCGCGCTTCTTCGATCAGCAGGCTGAACCGGACATTGTCAGCCTCGGCCCGGTCTTTGTAAGCGGCTTCGATGAACTTCTCGGTGCAACCGGTAAAGCCGCCAGCGCCTGCCGGGCTGCACGACAATGTGCCAAAATCGCCGACATATTTGATCTCATCAACTTGCCGCGCGCGCGCGACGTTTTCGGGCGAATCGCTGTATCGCAGGTTTGACGGGATGCGGTACCGATCAGCTTCGACCAAAATCTCGCAAATCACCACTTCGCCTTCTTTGGCGACCGGGCATTCCGACGCATCATAGGCGATCACCATGTTGATCTTCTCACTCGCGCTCTGCGCAGCGGCGGGGCTGGCGGCGGCAAGCGCGGCGGCGCTGAGGACTATGGCGGGGGCAAGCAGGTGCTTCATCACGGATGATCCTTAACCGGGCGCGGCGTTTCGTCAGCCATGCCCATGACCGAGGGCTGTTGTCTAGGCCGCACGGGCTGAACCTTGGCTGAAGTCTGCAAAACTGGTCCCCACGGCCGATCTGGTTAGCGAAAAATTGAGGGGTGCTGAGCTATCCATCCGCGCATGAATGAAATGATTGCAGTCGTGGGCCTTGGCTATGTTGGCCTGCCAGTCGCGGTGGCGCTCGCTGAACGGTTGGGATCAGCGTCCACCCCCGTGGTGGCCTTTGACATATCACCGGTGCGGATCGCCGCTTTGCGCGCCGGCCACGATGCCACGCGCGAGATTTCCGATGCGCGGCTGGCGTCATGCGGCCTCGCCGTGTCCGACGATCCGGCGGTGCTGGCGGGCGCAAGTCTGATCATCGTCACGGTGCCCACCCCGATCACCGAAGAGCGCCGCCCCGATCTCACCCCGCTGCGCAAGGCGTGCGAAACCATTGGCCCGCGCCTGTCCAAAGGCGCGCTGGTGGTGTTCGAATCGACGGTATTTCCGGGCGTGACCGAAGATATCTGCGGCCCGTGGCTTGAAACGCACTCGGGCCTTAAGCGCGGACAAGACTTCACGCTGGGTTACAGCCCGGAACGGATCAATCCCGGCGATGTCGTGCACCGGCTGGAGACGATTACCAAAATTATCGCCGCACAGGACGCTGCCTCGCTCGCCCGGATGCGGGCGGTGTACGGCGCGATTGTCGATGTCGGCCTGCACGAAGCGCCCTCGATCAAGGTGGCCGAAGCGGCCAAGGTGATCGAGAACACGCAGCGCGATCTGAACATTGCGCTGATGAATGAAATCGCGCTGATTTTTGACCGGATGGGGATCGCCACGCGCGACGTCTTGGCGGCAGCGGGCACGAAATGGAATTTTCTGCCGTTCACCCCCGGGCTGGTCGGCGGACACTGCATCGGGGTTGATCCGTTCTATCTGACCGCAGCCGCCGAGCAGCTCGGCTACCGGCCCGAAGTGATTTTGGCTGGGCGGCGGATTAACGATTCGATGGGTCAGGCGATTGCGCAAAAACTGGTCAAGCTGCTGATTGGTCAAGGCATTGCGCCGGGCAGCGCGCGGGTTGGGGTCATGGGGCTGACCTTCAAACAGGACGTGCCCGATATCCGCAATTCCAAAGTGCCCGATATCCTCACCGAACTGGCCGATTACGGCATTACCGCGCTGGTCAGCGATCCGCTGGCTGAACCGGCGGCGGCGTCCCACGAATATGGCATCACGCTGAGCGCGCCCGAGGATCTGGCCGGGCTCGATGCGCTGGTGCTGGCGGTCAATCATGCCGAATATCTGGCCGACCCGGCGGCGCTGATCGCGCGGGTGCGCAGCGGCGGTGTGCTGATCGACGTCAAAAGCGCGCTCGACCGCGAGGGGCTGCCAGAGGAACTGGTTTACTGGAGTTTATAAACGAAAGGACTCTTCTTTAAGCACCGGCTTCCGCCGGTGAGTCCTCGGCGCTAGTCCTTCGCTTCGCTACGGGCACCTGCGGGCGGCCAGTCGGCCTTGCGGTCGTTGCGCAACCGTTATTGCGCTTCCCCCGCTGCCTCTTTCTCTAGATCCTCTCGCTCACCTTGATCGCGATGCGGCAGCCTAAGCGGATGACACCGGCCAGCAGCGGATAGCCCGGCGCGCGTTCGGCGCCGTTCGCAAACGCAGCGTCGCGGTGGTCGCGTTCATCTTCGCGAAACGCTTCGATCATCTCAGCCAGTTCGGGGTC
>JBBRFG010000014.1:0-30826 GCA_038224685.1 Sphingomonadales bacterium | reverse complement strand
CAGGCGTAATTGTAGTGTCCATGGTGAGTTCCTTTGCGTTTAAGGAACCTCACAATCTCACAACGACTCCATCTTCCCCAAAACCCAGCAAATACGGCGCGAGTTCACCCCCAGAACCCCTCCCGCGAAGCGGGTTCGTCCAAGTCCCAGATTTAGACATTGGTTTTGTATGCGCCAATGTCGCATTCGCGCCCAAAACGGAAATTCATACTAAGCCGCCACCAACCCTAAAGCGCCGCAGTCTCACGCTCTAGCCATGCCAGATCGTCGCCCGCCAACCGGGGGCTGAGCAGGCTGCGCACCTTGGTGTGGTACGCATCCACCCATGCGATTTCGCTCGCCGTCAGCAGCGCGCGCTCGATCAACCTCCGGTCCAGCGGCACATACGTCAGCGTCTCGAACCCGAGATAGCGCGCTTCTGCGCCCGCGATCACGCGCTCCTCCACCAGCACCAGATTTTCGATCCTGATGCCAAATGCGCCCGGCTTATAGTACCCCGGCTCGTTCGAGATGATCATGCCTGCCAGCAGTTCCTGCCCGGTGCCCGCCTGCCCGCCGCTCGGTTTGGCGATGCGCTGTGGGCCTTCGTGCACCGCCAGAAAGCTGCCGACCCCGTGGCCGGTGCCGTGGGCATAATCGACGCCCGCTTCCCACAGATATTGCCGCGCCAACACGTCAATCTGCCCGCCGCAGGTGCCTTGCGGAAACACCGCGCAGGCGATTTGGATGTGGCCTTTCAACACGCGGGTGAAGCGGTCGCGCATTTCGGCTGAGGGTTCGCCCAAACCGTCGGCGGTCCCGATCCACACTGTCCGGGTGATGTCGGTCGTCCCGCCGCCAGACTGATCGGCATATTGTCCGCCCGAATCGACCAGATAGATCGAACCCGGCGGGATCGGGATATTGCTATCCTCGTCCACCTTGTAATGCGGCAGCGCGGCGTGCCCGGCGGCGGCAGAAATGGTGTCGAACGACAGATCTTGCAGCCCGGCATCCTCTTCGCGAAACGCCTGAAGGCGCGCGGCGGCCGACAGTTCATCGACCCCGCCTTGCGGGGCCGCAATCTCAAGCCAGCGCAAGAACCGCGTCACCGCCGCCCCGTCACGCGCCTGCGCATCGCGGTGGCCCTGCTGTTCGGCTGCATTCTTGACCGCTTTGGCAAGGATCGTCGGATCTTGTTTAAAGGCAACCTGCGCGCCGCCCGCCCGCAGCGCCTGCGCAATGCCGACCACCGCGAAATCGGGATCGAGCGCGACGGTTTTGCCCGCCAATTCGCCAAGCGCGCTTTCAAACGCCGCGCGATCCCGGATCGTCACCGCGTTGCCAAGGTGGCGGGTGAGTTCGGGCGTGACTTTTTCGGGCGCGATGAACAGTTCGGCGCTGCCATCGCGGTGCGCGATCACATAAGACAGCGCGACCGGCGTGTGCGCCACATCGGCGCCGCGGATATTGAGCAGCCATGCAATCGAATCGAGCGCCGGGATCACCACCGCGTCATGGCCCTCGCGCGCCAGCCAGTCAGCGACGGCTGCACGCTTTTCGGCGGAGGATTGCCCGGCCAGCGCATCATTGTGCACCATCGCTGCCGCAGGCGAGGGCGCGGGTTGATCGGCCCACACTGCATCAATCGGATTGCTATCGGCGGGCACCAGCGTGATGCCGCGCGGCTGCGCCTGCTGTTCGAGCGCGGCGACCCATTTGCCCGTATGCAGCCACGGATCATAGGCGACGCGCGCGCCAGTCTCGCACACCTCGGCCAGCCACCCGGACAGCGTATCGGCCGGCACGCTTTTGTAATCGAACAAATTTTCATCGACTTGGTCGCGCACTTGCACGGTGTAACGCCCGTCAACAAAGATCGCCGCGTGGTCGAGCGTGACAGCGGCAAACCCGGCTGATCCGCCAAACCCGGTCACCCAGCCCAATCGCTGGGCATATTCGCCGACATATTCGCTCATATATTCATCGCTGATCGGCACGATAAAGCCATCCACCCCGCGCCGCTTCAACTCTTCGCGCAGGGCGGCGAGACGGGCTTCATGAGTTTGCATCAGCATGGCATTGATCCTCAAGGCTCGGCGCGGGCACTTGCCGCGCAGGAATGTATCGTTAGAACCGCCAATATAGGCCCAATCGGCTTGCCTTTCCACCCAGACCTTAGACGGGGTAATGCGATCAATGACCCACCAGATCAGCACGCGCGCACTTGCGATAGCTCTTGCCGCCACCACCTTTGTCCCTGCCGCTGCATTGGCGGCCGATAGTGAGGATTCATCGCGCGTGACCACTTCTGCCGCCGCCGCTGCCCAAACCCCTGCCCCCAAGACTGCTGCCAAGATCAAACCCCCCGTCGCAGAGAAGCGCGCGCACAGTTACACCCATCACGGGATCACCATCTCCGACCCGTATGACTGGCTCTATGACAAGTCCTATCCGGTCGTCGATGATGCGGACGTGATCGCCCATGTGACCGCCGAAAACGCTTATTTTGAAGCGAACATGGCAGCCCAAGCTCCGCTGACCGAAGCCCTGTTCACCGAAATGCGCGCCCGCATCAAGGAAGACGACAGCACCGTTCCGCAAAAGGATGGCGATTACCTTTACTGGAGCGAGTTTGAGGAAGGCGCGCAGTATCGCAAGCATTGGCGCAAACCCGTGGCAGGCGGTGAGGCGGTTTTGCTGCTCGATGAAAACGTGCTTGCCGCAGGGTTGGAATATTTCCGGCTTGGCGCGGCCTCGATCAGCCAGAACGGGCGCTATCTCGCTTTTTCGTCCGACACCAACGGGTCGGAACGTTACACCGCGCGGATAAAGGATCTGACCACCGGCGCGCTGCTGCCTGATGAACTTACCAACCTGCGCGGCGATCTGGTGTGGGTCGCGAATGATAGCGCGCTGGTGTACGGCCCCTCGACCGAGGAATGGCGCACGCTCGAAGCCAAGCTGCACGTGATCGGCACCCCAAATGCCAGCGACGTGACGCTGTATCAGGAAACCGATCAGAGCTTTTCCGTGGGCACCGGGCTGACCGCGCAGGAAGATTGGCTGATCATTTCCGCCGGTGACAATGAAACCAGCGAAGTGCGGTTGATCCCCGCCGCCGACCCCACCGCCACGCCGATTCTGGTCAAGGCCCGCAAAAAGGGCGTCGAATACAATGTCGATGTGCGTGACGGCGAATTGTGGGTGTGGACCAATGATGATCACATCAACTTCCGCCTCGCCAAAGCCAACCTGAAAACGCCGGGCGATTGGCAGACGGTGATTGGCGGGGCGGATGATTTCTACCTCACCGGGTTTGATCTGTTCAAAGATTTCTTCGTGGTCGAAGGGCGCGAAAACGGTCTCGATCAGATCCAGCTGCGGTCTTACAGCGATCCCGCGCGTTCGACCGCGATCCCGTTTCCCGAAGCAAGCTATACCGCTGGCCTGTCAGACAATCCCGAATATGCCGTGAGCAAGCTGCGGCTGTCCTATCAGAGCATGGTCACGCCGAGCACGGTGTTCGATTATGAGGTCGCGACGGCCAAGTTTACGCAGTTAAAGCAGCAGGAAATCCCCAGCGGCTATGACGCCTCGCTCTACACCACGCAGCGGGTGAGTATCCCGTCGCGCGATGGCACGATGGTGCCGGTCAGCGTGGTGATGCGCAAAGACCGCGCGGAAATCCTGAAAGCTGCGGGGATCGACGGGCCGGGGCCGCTGCATCTGTATGCTTACGGTGCCTATGGCTATGCCGTGCCGCCGGGGTTTTCGACCACGCGGCTCAGCCTGGTGGATCGCGGGTTTGCCTATGCCATCGCGCATATCCGCGGCGGCGATGATCTGGGGCGGCGCTGGTATTTGCAGGGCAAGCTGTTTGAACGCACCAACACCTTCAACGATTTCGTCGATGCGGGCCGCGGATTGATCGCGCAGGGCTTCACCGCTGAAGGCATGGTGACCGCCAGCGGCGGTTCGGCGGGCGGCGAATTGATGGGCGCGATTATCAACCAAGACCCGGCGCAATATGGCGCAGTTGTGGCGCATGTGCCGTTTGTCGATGTGCTGAACACCATGCTCAACGAAAAGCTGCCGCTGACGCCGGGTGAGTGGCAGGAGTGGGGCAATCCGATCACCGACAAGGCGGCGTTTGCCTACATGCTGTCCTATTCGCCCTATGATCAGGTGGCGGCGAAGGCTTATCCGCCGATGCTGGTCACCGCCGGGCTGAACGATCCGCGCGTGACCTATTGGGAACCGGCCAAATGGGTCGCGAAACTGCGCGAGCTGAAGACCGACGACAATCTGCTGATGATGAAAACCAACATGGGCGCAGGCCATGGCGGAAAATCGGGCCGCTGGAACAGCTTGCAGGAAACGGCGGAGGAATTCGCTTTCATCCTGTGGCAGATGGGGATGGCTGGGGAGAAATAGGCTTCCCCGTTCGCCCAAGCCGTTCGCCCAAGCCGTTCGTACCGGGCGTAGTCGAGAGACCCTCGACAGGTGTCTCGACTACGCCCGGTACGAACGGAGGATACCTTGCTGAACCGCTACGCCCGCACCTACACCGCAGCCCCTGAGCACATCGACGCGCTTGGCCACGTCAACAACACGGTGTGGGTGCAGTGGATTCAGGACTTGGCCACCGCCCACTGGGACAGCGCCGCGCGCCCGCAAGACCGTGCGGCGTTCCTGTGGGTCGTGGTGCGGCACGAGATCGATTATCGCGGCAATATCGCGCTGGGTGAGGCTGTCACCGCGACCACCTGGATCGAAGGCCCGGCGCACGGGGCGACATCGCTACGGCGGGCCGAGTTCATCGATGCGGGCGGCAAGCGGCTGGTCAGCGCCGCGACCACCTGGGCGATGATTGACCGGGCCAGCGGCAGGCTGGCTCGGGTGCGGGCCGAAGTGCTTGCGCCGTTTGTTTAGAGCGCTTTCCGACCAATCAGGGTGACCCAGAATGATCGGAAAGCGCTCTAGCGCTGGGCCGCGCTCCGATCGCCCGGTTGACGTTCCGGCGCTCCTTTGAACACCGTCATGCGTTCATAAGCGAGCGTGTTGCGCCCGCTTGCCTTGGCTTCGTACATCAGCGCATCGGCGCGGGCGTAGAATTTGGCGAACGGCATCTTGTGGTGGCCCGCATCGGCCATCGCGATCACCCCCATGCTGGCGGTGACCGGCAATTCCAGCCCCGGCACATCGGTGGCAATCCGCAGCGGGATCGCCTGCCGTAAAGCCTCGGCCCGTTCCAGCGTGCGTTCACCGCGCAGCAGCACGACGAATTCCTCGCCCCCCAATCGCACCGCAATCAAATCGCGGTCGGCGCCCATCCGGATCGCGTTGGCGCAGGCAATCAATGCTGCGTCGCCGGTCTGATGGCCGTGCAGATCGTTGATCGCTTTGAACCGGTCGAGATCGATCAGGGCAAACGTATCAAAACCCTGGCTCAGCAGGTCATCAAACCGCGCCTCAATCGCACGGCGGTTCATCAGCCCGGTGAGCGAATCGCGGGTCGAAATCTGTTCGAGCACCCGCGCCTCGGTCAGCGCGGCATCGCGTTCCCGCCGCAGCGCCAGCAACCGGTCGGCGACCGCAAGGCTCATCATCACCACTTCGATCCCAACGGCTACGTACAACATCTGATCAAGGCTCGGCGGACCGACATATACGCCCAGTCCGCGTAGCAAGCGTTCAGTCGAGGCGATGATGATTGGAGTCCATGCCAGCGCGACAAACCGCGCCGAGCGGCTGCCGCGCAAGACGGCCTCGATCAATGCGGCAGTGATGATGATAATGAAGGGGAGATAGGTGAGGAAATACGCCCGGTCGTCAAACGGCTGTGTAATGTCCAGTTGCAGCGCGAAAAACCCCGGCACCAGCATGGCGAAACAGCCACCGGCGATGGTGAGCCGGCGCATGATGGGTGACTGCGCGCCGGGTTCAAGGAAATCGGCCAGGAACAGCGCCGACAGCCCGCCGCCAATCGCATAAGACAGCGGCGCGATCACCGCCATCAATGCCACCGGCAAGGTGACCATGGTGGATATCAATCCCCCGGCAAACAGCACATAAATCATCATCGCGCTGACCATCGCAGCGTGCGCCAGCACGAATTTTTCCCGCAGCACGGCATAAAAGCTGATGTCGAACAACAGCGGCAGCACCAGCATGCCCATCACAAATGCCAGCAATGCCACGCTGATTTGCGGCCAAGCGGCCTTGGCCTTGTCATGTGTAATCCGCGCTTCGGTCAATAGCGGCACCGAATGCGGGGCAGTGATGCGCACCAGCAGCACCCGGGTTTGCGCGGTGATTTCAGGCAGCGGCAATTCAAACACCGGGCCTGCCACAAACGGGCGGCCATCGGCTTCGGTGTGGCGCAGCGTGCGCATCGTGCCGTCTGTGTCCAGCGCGTAAAATGTGATGGTATTGAACCGCGCGATGCGGGTGAAAAACTGGCGCGGGGCCGGTTCGCCCTGCCAGCTTTTCGCTTCGAACCGCAGCCACGCTGCGGGCACATCGGAACGCCAATCGGCTTGGTCGCATTTCCAACCGGCGCGCGGGATCATTGCATCGACTGTGCGGTCAATCGGGCCGGCGGCGTGGCAGGCCGGGGCAAAGCTGGGCAGCGCCTGATCACGCGCCGACGCAGGCTGGCCGGCGCTCAGCGCCAGCAGCACCGCAGCCATGCACAGCCGAATCAAAAGGCGCAGACTTGCCATGCGCCCGCGATTACCACCCAAGGCCTTACGATGCTGTTAAGCCGCACGTTACTATTTGCGATAAATATAGCGGTAACTCATACGGTTGGGCGGTTAGAGTGTGAACAGGCCAGCCGCCAATTTTTGCGTCACGGGACCGTCACGAATCGAGCCTAGCGCCGAGGGCATGAAAATTTCACAATCAGCTTTTTTGCTGCGTTCGATTGCCTCGCCGCTCACGGGTACCCGGTTCAAATCGGGCGCCGTTCTGGCGTTGGCGGCGGTTGTTCTGACCGCCTGCGATAGCGGCGGCGGGGCGCGCAATTCGGTTCATGCGGTTGGGTCATCAACGGTGTATCCGTTTGCCAAAGTGGTGGCAGAGAATTTCTCGCGCTCGAATGCCGATTTCAGCTCGCCGCTGATCGAATCCACCGGCACCGGCAACGGCATCCAACTGTTCTGTTCGGGGATCGGCCCCAACACGCCTGACATGGCCAACGCCTCGCGCCGGATGAAGCTGTCCGAGCTTGAGGCCTGCGCCGCCAACGGGGTCGATGAAATCGTGGAATTGGAGGTTGGGCTTGATGGCATTGCCTTTGCATCGGCCAAGGGCGGGATCATGTTGAACCTGTCGCCCAAGACCGTTTACGAAGCGCTGGCCGCCAACCCCTATGGCAAGCCGCAAACCGCCAAGAATTGGGCCGACGTCGACCCGGCGCTCCCGGCCGAACCGATCATCGTCTATGGCCCGCCGAGCACTTCGGGCACCCGCGATGCGTTGAAGGAATTGGTGCTGGAAGCGGGCTGCGTCGCCAACCCCGCGATGGCCGCGCTGAAGAAAAGTGACGAGGACAAGTTCAAACAGATCTGCACCGAAGTGCGCAGTGACGGCGGCTATGTCGATCAGGGCGAACAGGACAATCTGATCGTGCAAAAGATCACCGGCAACCCGCGCACAGTCGGCATATTCGGGTTTTCCTACCTCGAAGAAAACGCTGACCGGGTGCAGGGCCTGCCGATGAACGGGGTCGCCCCGACCTATGACAACATCGCCAGCTTCGCCTATCCCGGCGCGCGCCCGCTGTATGTTTATGTGAAGAAAGCGCACATGCGCGCCATCCCGGGGCTTGCCAGCTTTATGCAGGAATGGGCCACAAGCTGGGCCAAGGATGGCCCGCTGGCGAAAATCGGGATGGTCGCGATGCCTGCCGAAGCGATGCAGATCAACGCGGCCAAAGTGCGCGATCTGCCGCTGCTTACCAAGGATGACCTCACCGCCAAGTAAGCCCGCGATTGCGGCGCGGCGCGGCGCGCGGTGCACAAGCCTGCCCAAGTGAGCGCGTAAACAATCGCAAAGTGGTTTGAAGCCGGCGTAATCGGCGTCGAGAGCGCTTTCCGACCATTCTGGGTGACGAGGCCGCGCCCACGCCGCCGATGTTGGCCAGACCTAGCGGAAATCCTCGCCCGCCGCTGCGATCCGGGCCTTCAACCCTTCCTGATTGATGTTCTGGATTTCGATGCCGGGGTGCGCGTTGACCTCGATCACTAAGGGGCCATCATTCACGTCGAGTACGATGTCCGCCCCGCAATAGCCCAGCCCCACCGCCGGGCCGCATCGCGAGGCGAGTTCCAGCACCCGCTTCCAGCCCGGGATCTCGAACCCGATCAGCGCCGCGCCGGTATCAGGGTGGTGCGTGATCGGCGTGCCTTTCACCACCGCGCGGGTGATTTTGCCGGTCTCCATGTCAATCCCCGCCCCGATCGCACGCTGGTGCAGGTTCGCCTTGCCATCGGATTCGAGCGTCGGCAGCCGCACCATCGCCATCAGTGGCGTGTAATGCAGACTGATGACCCGCAAATCGGGTAGACCTTCGGGCACGATGTTGGCCAGCGCCGGATCAGCAATGATCAGCGGCTCGATCAGCGCGGCATCCTCGGCGGCGGAATCGCCGGAAAAGCCGCCATCGACGACCTTTTGGATGTGATGCATCACCGCTTCTTCGGTCAAAGGTGCGCCTGAACCCTTGTACCAGGTGTTGCCGTCGCGCCGGACAGCGAGGAGGATGCCATCGCCCTGCGATCCGCGCGCGGGCTTGATCGCCCAAGCATCGGGCATGTCGCGGGCCGGCTTAAAATCCGCCAGCTTCTGGTGGCTGTCGATCACGGCCACTGTGCCGGTGCAGGCGATCCCGGCCGCCTCCAGCGCCACTTTGGCTGCCACTTTGTCGCGAGCGCGTTCGATTGCGCTGCGCGGGTTGTATCTCTGGATCAACGCATTGCGCAAGTTGATCCCGAGAATCTCGTCCATCGGATTAAGCGCCCGCGCACTTGCCCCAAACATCTTTCCGAAATTCATGAACATTTCAGACGTCCTCGACTGTGCAGATGATCCAGCTGTTGTAGATCGGCGACCGCGCGGGCGCGGGACGGATGCCAGACGCGCCAATGCGAGGCGCAAACTGGGCCTCGCGGTTCGGGGTCAGTGTTGGTTTGACCCAAGGCAGGGGCTGCAGCCCATCAGGTTTAAGGTCAGCGTTCGAATTGATTGCCCAGACCCCGGCGAGCTGCGGCACACAGCCGCTCGCAGCAATCTCTCGCCGCGTATCGGGTTGTCCCGTGCGCCGATCCTCGCTTACGGTGTCAGGCAGTTCGACGAACTTGGCCTGCCGTCGTCGTTCAAGCCAGATTGGCGCAAAGCGGTGAATTTCCGACAGGCGCAGGCCCCGATATCGGCCCAGAACCCCGATTGCTACCGCGGTGAAGGCGGGCATAAGCAGCGGCGACCATTCAATCAGCGCCAGTGCAAAGTCCGACACCATCACAAATTCGATTACCACCGCCAGCACAAAGGTGTTGAGCGCCATCTTCGCCGCCGGCTTTGCCCCGTCCTTGCCCCATTGCTTCCACCACCGTTCAACACACAGCGCGCAGACGATTACGGGAAAGGCATCGACCTGAAGTTTGATGTCGAAGATCAACTGCATCGCCACCAGCACCAGCACGATCAGCGAAATCAGCACGCCCAGAAACCCGACCCGGGTCATCCGCAGCTTAAGCAAGCTTGGCGTCACGATCATGCCGACCAGCACCGATGAACACAGCACCAGCGGCCCCATCACCGGGCCAATCTGCAGGAAAGCGACCGCGATCAGCATCGGGGTGAACAGCCCGAACGCTTTCAGCCCCACAAAACTGCGTGCCAGCACCACCAGAAACGCGCCCAGCGGCAGCACCATCAGCAGCTTTGACGGCTTCAGCCCCCAAATCGCCTGCGACGTTGCCACGCCTTCGAGCGACGACGGGAGCACGAAGTAGCTTGAGGTATTGGCGACCCCAAGCCCCACCAGCACCGCCAGCACAAAGCCGACGGTGATCCCGACATAGAACGGGCGCTTGACCTGCGGGGTCGCGCGCTCCCAGACTTGGCCGATGCGGGCGATCATTTCAGAACGCGTAGCCCACCGAAAGAGTCAGCCGATAACCCTCGCGTTCACGCACGGCCTCGTTACTGTTGAAGAACACGTATTTAGCCTCGGCCTCGATCCGCCATTTGCCCGGCCACCACAGCAGCTCGACCTCGGGCACGACCAACCGATCACGCCGCAACGCGCCAGTGTCGGCGATCCGTCCGTCGAACCGGGTGTTGATCAGTTCGACCGCAGGGCGCACCCGCAGGTCCTTTGCCACGGGGCGGGTGTAAGCGACCCCAGCTGATTCGCGTTCAAATCCGCGATCGGCATCGTCCGACCGGATTGATTCGGTTCTGAGATCAACGGCCAGATAGTGGTAGGGCCCAAACCGGCGGCGGTATTGCGCATCAAACCGCGGGCCTGCCCCGGTGGTCGCGCCGGGAGTGTTAGGCGCTGCGCGATTGTCATACTGACGGTCGCGCCAGGTGCCAGCCACGCGGAAGCGGTTGTCGCGGGTCGGCTCGAAAGTGACGCGCGCCGATCCCTGCCATTCGTCGACATCGGCGGATTCGACTGTGACCAGATCATCATAGCGGCGTGCCTGAAGCTGCACTTCGACTGTTTTTGAGATGTCGTGTTGAACGGTCGCGGTCAGCCGGTCGCGCGAAATGTCATCGCGCCCGCCGCCCAGCCGGAACACTTCGATCCGGTCGGCTTCCAGCCGGAATCGGGTCGACTCGCTGTTCAACGCCAGCCCAATCTGACCGCGCAGGCTGATCGCCTCGCCATCGACCACAAGGTCTTCATCGCGGGTGGTGGACTGCGCGCTGACCGTTTGCACTTCGATCCGCGCATCGGGTTCAAGCCGCCAGCCGACGTCCTGTGCGGCCGCAGGGCAAATCGCGGCCATTGCGCACACAGCAACCAAAAGGCCGCGAAGTGCGCCTGTGTAATCGATCATCGGTGTAGCCCCTCTTGCTCTTGGTAGGACTACGGCATTGGTGTTGAGGACTTCTTAACTACGGCTATCAACCATGTCGGCTTGGCCGTTCGCGAAACACACAGGGGCGGAGAGCCCTATCCGGCCCCCCGCCCCTGCGGTTTGAGATTAACGGATTGCGTTAGAATTTGGCGGTGACTTGCACCCCATAGAACTGCGGTTCCGCCGGGATGAAGGTCGGAATGCCAAACGCTCCGCCGGTGTTGCCTGCATCCAGCAGATAATCTTCGTCAAACGCATTGCGGATAAATCCGGCGATCTCGTAACGTTCATCGGCAAAGCTGATCCCAGCCCGCGCATTCACCAGCGTTACCGCTTCCTGAGAGATCAGCGGATTGTTCGGCACTTCGAAGAATATGCTGCTGCGATAAGTTACACTAGGCGTGGCGAAAAAGCGCACGCCGCCGGCGAATTCGTGGTCGATTGTGAACCCGCCCGAAGCTTGCAGTTCGGGCTGGAGGCGGAAGCGCGCGCCCGAGAAAGCGGGTGAAAACGCTCCATTTTCGTCGATCCCGCCGTCGATATAGCCGAAGTTGCCAAAGACGTTGAGCCAGTCGGCAATGTCGATCGCCAGCTCGCCTTCCACCCCAAGGTTCGATGCTGTCCCCGCGCTTTGGGTCACAAATGCGCCGGTTGGATTGCCGCTGGCATCGAGCTGCGCAACGCTGACCTGAAAGCCATCATAAACCTGATAATAGATGCCCAGCGATCCGGAGACTGCACCGCTGGCGAGCTTGATTCCGCCTTCGTAGTTCCACACCGTCTCTTCCGGCACGTCGAGCCGATTGGCGACGACGGCAGCACCATCGCGCCGTGCGCTAAGTTGCACCACTGGCGAACGGCGCCCTCTTGAGATGGTGGCGAACACGTTGACGTCATCGGTGATGCGATACAGCGCGTTGAAGCGCGGCAGCACCGCCTGGAAATTGTCATCCGCGGTGAAGGTCTGGCCGCGGGTGTCGATCTGACCGGGGATCAGCGTCGTGGTCAGGTTGGGGAGCGCCCTCAACAAAGCGGTCCGCAGCGGCGCTGGCAGCACTGTCGGCAGAACCGGCACGGGCACCTCCGCGAAAAAACCCGATTGGCGGTACTCATCAATAAACCGGACACCGGCGGTCAGTTCCAGCCTATCGGTCGAAATCCAGGTGACATCGGCAAACACCGAATATGCCTCATTGCGGCCCTGATTTTCAAACACTGAGGCAAAGGGGATCGCAGTAAGCGCACCGCCGGTCAAGGCAGCTGTGGCACCTAGAGACTGTGCCGTTCCATCCGGCACTACGCAGGCGAACCCGGGGATCGCGCCGGTCAGGCAGGTAATGAACACTCCTTCCTCGGTCGCGAAGGGCACGTTCTGACGGCTATCCTCGATGAACACGTTCCAGCCCGCACTCGCGCGCAGTTTCTCGCCCGCATAGCTAAAGCGCCCTTCGTGGCTGACCTGCCAGCCGGTCGCGATTTCAGCAAATTCGAGAAACGGCGCTGCTGAACCATCGGCGTCGAACACTTCGCGGCTGTCGAATTCGCGGTAGCCATTGACGGTGGTGAAGGTCCAATCGTCAGCAAAACTATATTCGGCGGTCAGGTTGAGATCGTAGACTTCACGGTTGAGGCCTAGCTGGTCATCGCCCAGTGCCGCAGCGCCTGCCGGGTTGCCGCCAAGGTTGGCGTTTTCAAAGGCATTGGCCGCGCCGCCCGGTGCGCCCGCAAACGCCGGAAACCTGCCCGAGATAAACGGCGTGCCGCCATTGCGCTGCTGATCATAGGTGCCGATCAGATCCAACGTAAAATCAGCCGTCGGCGTGTAACGCACCGACGCGCGAAGACCGAGCTGGTTTTGTGCATACAGCTCTTCTTGCTGATTGGGATTGAGGTTTTCGACGTAGCCATCGCGGGTGCGCCATTCGCCTGCGATCCGCGCGGCGATGACGTCCGATCCGATGTTCAGGAACCCGGCCAGCACGGTCTGGTTGAAATTGCCGTAACCGCCGGTCAGTTCGCCCGAGAAACCTTCGCGCGGCTTGGCCGACACGAGGCTGATTGCGCCCACCGCCGATGCAGTGCCGAACAGGGTCGCCTGCGGGCCTTTGATCACTTCGATCCGTTCAAGATCGTAGATCGCCTGATACGACCCGCGCGAGCGCGAAATGTCGACGCCGTTGTAATAGAGCGTAACGCGCGGGCCTTGCTGCGCTGAGCCGCTGTCCGAGGTGATGCCGCGGATTACGACGCCGGGGTTATTGGCGCTCTGTTCCTGAATCAGCAGACCGGGGACGTAATAGGACAATTCGTCCAGATCGGTAATGCCGAGTTCCTTGATCCGCTTACCAGTGGTGGCGGTGATGGTGATTGGCACGTCCTGCAACCGCTGCTCAACCTTTTGGGCCGTTACGATGATCTGGTTGCCGCTGGCATTGTCATCATCGGCCGGGGCGTCTGCGTCCTGCGCAAAGGCGGCCTGCGGGGCGGCGGCGAGGGTAGCGGTGAGCGCAATCAGCGAAACGCGCGAAATGGGGGTGCGGAACATCGGGACAGGCCTTTTGGTGATGGAGAGAGGCCTTGTCCGTGGCAGCCAATGGTGACGGCGGTGCGACGCTTGCGTGATGAAGCGATTACGTCTGGTTTACAGTTTTGGTGCGTTGCCGATTTGCATCTTTGCGGCTGCAAACCAACCTATAATGGGTTCCCATCCCGATCCCGGTAAATCTCGCGCCGTCCGACGTGGTTGGCCGGGCCGACAAGGCCGTCCTCCTCCATTCGCTCAATCCACTTGGCGGCGGTGTTATAACCCACGCCCATCTGGCGTTGCAGCCATGAACCCGACGCCTTTTGATTTTCGATCACCACCTGGCAGGCCTGACGGTATTTGCGTTCATCGGGATTGTCGGATGCGGTCAGATCATCGTCAAACCCGAACCCGCCGCCATCTTCGGGCTCTTCGGTCACGGCGTCGATATATTCGGGCGCACCCTGACTGCGCCAGAAATTGGCCACCGCCTCAACCTCTTCGTCGCTTACGAACGGGCCGTGGACGCGCACCGTGGCGCCGGTGTTGGGTTTATACAGCATGTCGCCCTTGCCCAGCAATTGTTCGGCGCCCTGTTCGCCAAGGATCGTACGGCTGTCGATCCGGCTGGTGACCTTGAAACTGATGCGGGTTGGCAGGTTGGCTTTGATCACGCCGGTAATCACGTCAACCGAAGGGCGCTGGGTCGCCATGATCAGGTGGATGCCGGCCGCGCGCGATTTCTGGCTGAGGCGCTGGATCAGCACTTCTATTTCCTTGCCGATGGTCACCATCAAATCGGCCAACTCGTCAACGATCAACACAATCTGCGGCAGCGGCTGGTAATCGAGCTGTTCTTCTTCGAACAATTGCTCGCCGGTTTCGGGGTCGAACCCGGTCTGCACCCGGCGGCCCAGCGGCGTCCCCTTGCCAATCGCGGTGCTGACCTTTTCATTGAACGAATGGATATTGCGCGAGCTGATCGCGCTCATCATCCGGTACCGCCGCTCCATTTCCTCGACCGCCCATTTCAGCGCGCGCACCGACTTGTGCGGTTCGGTCACCACCGGCGACAGCAAGTGCGGGATATCATCATAGGTTTTGAGTTCGAGCACTTTGGGATCGATCAGGATCAGCCGCAATTCGGCAGGCGTAAACCGATACAGCAGGCTGAGCAGGATCACGTTCAGCCCAACCGATTTGCCCGATCCGGTGGTGCCCGCGACCAGCAAATGCGGCATTGCCGCCAGATCGGCGATGATCGGTTCGCCGGCGATATCCTTGCCCAGAATGATTGGCAGATTGCCTTTGGCTTCGGCAAAATCGGCGCAGGCGGCGAGCTCTTTCAGCATCACCACCTGACGATCCTGATTGGGCAGTTCGATGCCCATCACCGTGCGCCCCGGTATGGGCGAGACGCGGGCGGAAATCGCGCTCATGTTGCGGGCAATATCTTCGGCCAGACCAATCACCCGGCTGGCTTTGATCCCCGGCGCGGGCTCCAATTCGTACATGGTCACCACCGGCCCGGTGCGCACGGCGGTAATTTCGCCCTTCACATTGAAATCATCGAGCACGTTTTCGAGCAGGCGGGCGTTGCGTTCCAGCGCCAGCTTGTCGAGCTTTGGCCCTTTGTCGACCGGCGGCTCCTCTAGCAGGTCGAGGCTGGGGAGGTTGTAGGCGGCAAACATATCGCCTTGCGCGGTTTTGGCGGGCAGGGCGCGTTTGGGCGGCGCGGAAGGATCGCTGATTTCGGGCGCGCGGCGGGGGCGCAGGTCGGTGGCGCGTTCGGCCGCGCCGCCTGTGGCCGCGCGGCGCGGGCGGGCGACAGGCGCGTCGCCTTCATTATCATCCCCGGCAAAGGTCAGCGCAGGCACAGCGGCCCGGCCCGGCAGTGGCAGGCGGCGCAGCAACCCGCCGGGCGATCCGCCGCCCATAAAATCGGGTAGGCTCAGCAGCGCCCGCCAATCGATCGCAAAAATCCGGGTGAGCAGCCCCACGCCGATCGCAAGGCTGGCAACCGCCGCGCCCAGGATCACCCAGCCCTGCGCATCTGCGCCGAACCGCGCTGCCACCGCCTGAACCGCGCCCGCGCCGATCAGGCCTGCAAGCCCGCCCGCTTGTGCAGGCAGCGTGCCGCCCGGCCCTTCGAATGCGAGCGCGAGCACGGTCGCAATCAGCGTCATCGCGATCAGCAGCAATCCGGTCGGCAGCCACCACGGGCTGGTTTCGGGCGCCCCCCCTTCCTTGGTGCCATTTTCAACATCACGCCACAATTTGCGCGCGGAAATATACAGCAGCGGCAGCAGCAGCACGCCGGGCACGCCAAAGATCAACAGCACCCGGTCAGCCGCCCACGCGCCCGCGCTGCCCATCCAGTTTGCCACTTGATCAGGCGCAGCGGCGGTCGATGGGCTGGGGTCGGTCTGGGTATAGCTGACCAGCGCCAGCGCAAGGAATCCGGTCGCCGCCAGCAACACAGCCGCGCCCACCATCTGCGCAATGCGGCGTAGCGAACGGCGCAGGCCCGCGCGCCATTCGGCATCGGTCTTGCGACCGGATTTGCTGGGTGCCACCGCGCGGCTTGCCATATGCGTCTCTCCTACGTGGAACACAGCATGAATCTTTGGGCGCGACTGGTCAAGCGAAGTGCGACAAGCCGAAGCCGCTAACTCAATCCGTCAACCGCAGCCCAACGCGGCCAATCGAGTTCCCGCGCCCGCGCCGCGGTCATCCCGCCGAGCGCGATGACCGGCATTTCGGCCAATGCGGCCAGCGCGCAAAACCGCGCGACACCAAGGCAATCTCCGCCCGGATGGGACCGGGTCGCAAAGACCGGCGACAGGAACACGCCGTCCGCTTGCGCCTGGTTTGTCAGCGACAATTCGCTGGCATTATGCGCGGTTGCCAAGCGGAGCAGGCCCGGTTGCTTGCCCAGCCCGTCCGCCGCGCCATAGGCCCCGTCTGCGCCCCACGCCCGCGCCAATTCGCCCGTGCCGGAGAGAATCACCAACTGCCCGCCATCCCTTGCCACGGCGGCAAGGCGATCAAATCGCCGCCGCCGGTCGGTTTCATCCAAGTGGTAGTGCCGGAACACAAAACCATTCCCGCGCGGCAGGCGGGCCAATGCTGCTTCCAACCCGGCATCATTGCGCGCATCGCTGATCAGCCACAGGCGGGGCAGGGTCTTCTCTCGCGTCATGGGTCCGCTATAGAGCCTCGCTATGGACAATGAAGCTTTCAGTGCAGCATCCCGCCTCGCCGCCGTGCAGGCCAATATCGCCAAGGTGTGCAAGCCCGCCCGGCGCAGGCCCGATGACATCACGCTGATCGCGGTTAGCAAGACGCAGATGCCGGAGGCAATCACGCCGCTGATCGGAGCAGGCGCGCGCGCGTTTGGCGAAAACCGGGTGCAGGAAGCGCAAGGCAAATGGCCCGCCATGCTTGAAGCCCACCCTGGCATCAGGCTGCACCTGATCGGGCAGTTGCAATCGAACAAAGCGGAAGAAGCGGTGGCGCTGTTCGATTGCATCCATGCGCTCGACCGTCTCAGCCTGCTTAACGCGCTGGCCAAGGCGATGGACAAAGCCGGGCGGCAGGTGCCGTGTTTCGTGCAGGTCAATATCGGGGACGAGCCGCAAAAGGGCGGCTGCCCGCTGGCTGATCTGCCTGCGTTCATCGCGGCAGTGCGCGCCGCCGATGTCCCGCTGGCGGGCCTGATGTGCCTGCAGCCCGCCGATACCGAACCCGCGCCGTTCTTCGCCCTGCTGGCAAAGCTGGCGGCAGATCATGGGATTGCCGGGTTGAGCATGGGGATGAGCGGCGATTATGAAACCGCTGTGATGCTGGGCGCGACGCATATCCGGGTCGGCACCGCGCTGTTCGGGCCGCGCGGATAGGCGGGTTCGCTCAACCTGAGCGGTGCGGAGAATGCAAAAAGGGCGCCCCGTTGCCGGAGCGCCCGTCTTTTTTGGTGTGATTTTTTTATCAGAATTCAAACAACGCCTCGACGCCGATATTCCGGCCGCGTTGCAGCGGTGAAAACGTGCCAGCGGTGGGGTTATCGGCGAATGGCCGGCGCACCCCAGTTGAATTCGGCCCGCCACCCAGCGGGAACGGCACCTGCGTATCGCCGCCTGCTTGCACTTGATCCAACAGGTTGCGCCCGTAAACCGATAGCGACAGCCCATCGACCGGCGTTACCCAGGTGATGTTCGCTTCAAGGTTCGAGACATCCTGAATGAACCCGAGATTGTCATCAGTGAAGGCGAATTCATCGCGGTACTGATAGTTCACCCGGGTCAGGATTTCGCTTGTCCCCAGCAGCAATTCGTGGACCACGCCCATGCCCCAGGTCACCTGCGGCACGCGCGGAATGCGCAAGGCCAGATCGGTGTCGTTGATCAAGCCATCGCCGGAAATATCGAACAGCAGGCTGTCGTATTTGTCATCGATCACGCCAAGATTGGCCGTCACGATCAACGAATCCGACACGCGCATCCGGGCTTCGGCTTCAAACCCGGTGATGGTCGCATCGGCGGTGTTGAGGATGTTTTGCACCACGCCCGCGCCCGGATCGGCCAGATTCACTTCGCGCTGAAGGTCGTTGATCTTGGTGATGTATCCCGCCAGATTGAGCGTGAAAGAGCCATCCTGCGTCTGGAACTTGCCGCCAATTTCATAGCTATCAACCCGCTCTTCATCAAAGAACAGATTGCCGGTGGCCGCCACCGCGCGGTTGAACACCGGGATGTTGGTGATGCGGAAGTTGTACCCGCCCGAACGGAAACCACGGCTCCAGTGACCATAGACCTGGCTGTTGGCGAATTCGTATTGCAGACCCAGCTTGGGCGATACGTTGCGGAAACGCACATCATCGGTGAACCCGTTGGTTTCCGTCGCCGGGTTGAACGGCGCGGTGCCGGTCGGGCAGGTTCCGGCGATCACCGAGCACGCCGCGCGCGGCGTGATGAACGTGACCGCCGCATCCTTGGTTTCCTGATTCCAGCGGATGCCAGCGATCAGCGACAGGTTGGTGATGAATTCATACTGCGCGTTGGCGAACAGGCCGATCACCTCATGCGTCTGACGCCCGCCGCCAAACTGATTGCGCGCCGCAGGATTGGCGAGGAAAGGCAGCTGGCGGCTTTCATCATAGGCAAGGTTCTGATCGAAATAGAATGCGCCGAACGTCAGATCGAGGCTGTCCGTCGCAATTGCATACCGCAATTCGTTCGAAATCTGGTCCTGTTCGGTCTGCGTGCCCGAATGGAACAGGAACGCCGGGGTCGCATCAATATCGCCGAACGTGCTGGCGGTGTAATCGCGGTAGCCAAAGATGTTGGTCAGGGTGCCTGGGCCAATGTCCCATTCGGCGGTCAGCGACCCGGTCCAGATTTCGTTGGCATAGAAACCGGGTTCATCAATCGAAAAATCAAAGCTGTCGCGATCAAACAGGCCGCGGTTCTGCGCCGATGGGCCATCGCCGTCGCTTTCGAAATAATCAAGCTTGGCCCGCAGCGTCAAATCGCCGAACCGGCCTTCCAATGCGCCGCGCAGGATCTTGGTTTCGGCTGCGCCGTGGTTTGATCCGTCGAACAGGTTGGTGAAATAGCCCCGATCATTGTTGTAATATGCGCCGACTTTGAACAACAGCACGTCTTCGACCAGCGGGCCGGAGATCACGCCGCTGGCCGTGTAATTGGCGCCGCCGCGCCCGCTATCGATCGGGCCATCAACCGCCGCGCGGAATTTGCCCCGGAAATCTTCGGTCGGATTGCCAGTGTTGATCACCACCGCGCCGCCGGTCACATTGCGGCCAAACAACACGCCTTGCGGGCCGCGCAGGATTTCCACGCTGTCAACATCGAACAGATCGAACACGACGCCGGCATTGATGCCCAGATACACGCCGTCGATGAACACGCCCACGGTCGGATCAATCGACGGGATCGACGAATTGATGCCGAGCCCGCGCACCGAGAAGTTGGCTTGGCCGCGACTGGTGCCGATCTGATCAAGGCTGACATTGGGGGTCTGGAAAGACAAGCCCTGAATGTCGCGGATCTTGAACGCTTCCAGCGTTTCAGCATTAAACGCCGTCACGGCCAGCGCCACGTCCTGCACGTTTTCAGGATCGCGGGTTTTGGTGCCGGTGACGAGAATTTCGTTGATCGCATCCAGCGCGCTGGTGCGTTCTTCGGTCGCGGGCGCGGCTGCGTCTTGCGCCATCGCTGCGAACGGGGCGAGGCCTGCGGCGGACAGCAGCAGGGCAGTCTTGGCGAGCCGCAGCGGGCTCCGCATGGGGGATGCGGTGGTCATATTCTCTCTCTCTGCTTAGGGGGCCGTCGCAATAGCAAGGTGACGTAGGATTGCAACCTAACGCGCCGCCGCACTACATGCGCGCTAATCATATGATCTTATGACGCTTTTTCAAGCTCCTGCTGGCGGTGGTCACTCGCGGCTGCGAGCAGCGCGGCCTCGATTTCAGCCTGACGGTCGGCTGCTTTGATTTTCGCGCCGGTCAGATCGGTGACATAAAACGTATCCGCCGCCGCTTCGCCATAAGCAGTAATGTGCGCGGAATGCACCACCAGATTGGCTTCATAAAGCGCGTGGGCCAGCCGGTTGAGCAGCGCCGGGCGGTCACGCGCAGTGACTTCGATCACGGTAAAGTGGTTTGATGCATCATTATCGAACCCGACCCGCGGCGCGACGTCAAACGCCTTGGCGCGCGAATGGGTGAGCGGGCGGGCGGCGAGTTTTGGCACCAGTTCTATGGGCGCCAGCAGCGCATCGCGGATGCCCTTGGCGATCCGCGCGATTTGCGCGGCTTCGCGGAACGGCTGGCCATATTGATCCTGCACCAGAAAATTGTCGAAGGCGAAGCCGCTGCGGGCGGTGTGAATGCGCGCGTCGATGATGTTTGCGCCCGCCACATGAATGCCGCCTGCCATGCGGTAAAACAGGCCCGGATGGTCGGCGGCGATCACGCTGACCCGGGTTGCGCCGCGCGTTTCATCGACTTCGCAGATGATCGACAGCTGTTCGCCAGCCGCGCGTGCGGCGTCAAATTGCGTCAGGTTTCCGGCGATAATGTCCTCTGGCTCGGCAATCCAATAGGCATCGCCCAGCAATGCGCCGGCGCTATCGACCAAATGTTCCTGATCACCCAGCAGCCGGGCGACGGCATCTTTCTTGGCCGTGACCCGGTGTTTGCGGCCCGTGCCTTTATGGCCCAGCCGCAGCAGATCTTGCGAGGCATCGTACAATTCGCCCAGCAACTGGCCTTTCCAGCTGTTCCACGTGCCCGGCCCGACTGCGCGAATATCCACCGCCGTCAGGATCGCAAGGTTGCGCAGCCGTTCCAGGCTTTGCACTTCGGCTGCAAAATCTTCGATGGTCTTTGGGTCAGTCAGGTCGCGTTTCTGCGCTGTGCGGCTCATTAACAGATGTTGCCGCACCAGCCAGGCGATCAGATTGGTTTCCTTGTCGTCCAGCCCGAAACGCGGGCACAATTCGTGCGCCACGTCAGCGCCCAGCACCGAATGATCACCGCCGCGCCCTTTGGCGATATCGTGCAGCAGCACCGCGACATACAGCGCGCGGCGCGAGGCGAGCTTGGGAAATTCGCGGGCGGCGCGCGGATGATCGGCAGTCAGCAACCCGCGCTCGATCTGGCTGAGCAGCCCGATCGCGCGGATCGTGTGTTCATCGACGGTGTAATGGTGGTACATATCGAACTGCATCTGCGCATTGACCCGGCCAAAATCGGGCACGAACCGGCCAAACACGCCCGCCTCATTCATCCAGCGCAGCGCGGATTCGGGGTCTTTGCGGCCAGCCAGCAGATCGAGAAACAACCCATTGGCGCGTTTGTCATGGCGCATTTTGCCATCGATCAGGCGGGCATCGCGCGCTGCCTGCCGCATGGTTTCGGGATGCACCTCCAGCCCTTCGGCCTCGGCCAACTGGAACACTTCGATCAGCCGCACGGGATCGGCGCGGAACCATTCATCGCCCGGCGCGCGCAGCCTGCCAGCTTCGACGCTATAGCCTTTGAACATGCGCGGGCGCTGGGTCCAACCGGCGAAAAACCCTGTGCGCGAGCGCTTTTTCGCGAATTCATCGTCAAGGTGCGCCAGAAACACTCCGGTCAGGCTGCCGACCCGTTTCACTTGCAGAAAATAATATTGCATAAACCGTTCGACCGCGCTTTTGCCGGGACGGTCGGCAAAGTGCATGCGTTCGGCCACCTGACGTTGCAGGTCAAAGGTCAAACGGTCTTCTGCGCGATCAGTGATGATGTGCATGTGACACCGCGCCGCAAGCAGGAAACCTTCGGCGCGGCGAAAGCTGAGATATTCGCTCGCCGTCAACAGCCCGACATCGACCAGTTCCGCTCCGTTCTGCACCCGGTGGACATACTTGCCGATCCAATACAGCGTCTGGAGGTCGCGCAGCGCGCCCTTGCCTTCCTTGATATTGGGTTCAACGACATACCGACTGTCGCCCATCCGTTTGTGGCGCGCATCGCGTTCGGCCAGCTTTTGGGTGAGGAATTGCCGCTCGCTACCCTTGGCGACTTCATTCCAGAACCGGGTGCGCAATTCTTCGTAAAGCGCCTGTTCGCCCCACACCAACCGGCTTTCGAGCAGCGCGGTGCGGATCGTGAGATCATCTTTGGCCATCCGCATCGTGTCGGACACCGTGCGGCTCGAATGGCCGACTTTCAGCCCGAGATCCCACAGCAGATACAATGTCGCCTCGATCACCTGTTCGCACCACGGCGCGCGTTTCATCGGCGTGACAAAGGCGATGTCGATATCCGAATGGGGGGCCATTTCGGCGCGTCCGTATCCGCCGACCGCCAGGATCGCGAGCCGCTCTGCCTGTGTGCGGTTGGGGGCGGGATAAAGCTGCGTGGTCACATGATCGTGGATCACCCGCAGCAATTGATCGGTCAGGAACGAATAGCCGCCGGTGGCGTCGTGCCCGGCAGATGGCGCCTGTGCCAGCCTGCGGCCAAGCTCAGCCCGCCCTTGGTCAAGCGCGCGGCGCAGCGCCTTGACGATATCGCCGCGCGCGCTGTCTCCGCCCGCAGCGAACAGCGCCGCAACCTCGTCTGCCAGCGCGCGGCGATCAATGATCGCGCGTTGGCCGGTGACCCGCCTAGGACTCATGGGGGTGGCTCATGCTGCAATCACGCGGTTGCAGCCTCGCTGACATAGCGTGCCTTGACCGTGCGCTTGTCGATTTTCTGCGTACCAAGCCGGGGCAGCGCGTCTTGCGTAAACCAGATCTGGTGTTCAAGCGGCACTTTGAACGGCGCGATCCGTTCCAGCAGGAACGCGCGCAACGCCCCGGCCGAGATTGGGGCGCGGCCATCCTTCATCCGGAACACCGCTGCCGGGACTTCGCCAAAGCGTTCGCACGCCAAACCGAACACCGAACATTCGCCAATATCATCATGCGCATAAATCGCGTCTTCTACCTCGATGC
The DNA here is from genome assembly GCA_038224685.1 of Sphingomonadales bacterium. Classification (GTDB taxonomy): domain Bacteria; phylum Pseudomonadota; class Alphaproteobacteria; order Sphingomonadales; family Sphingomonadaceae; genus Erythrobacter. The sequence continues at coordinate 7,723 of JBBRFG010000014.1, read as the reverse complement.
ACGAGATATTCTCACCGCCGCGAATGATGATGTCTTTCTTACGGTCGACGATGAACAGATAGGCGTCGTCATCAAGATAGCCGAGATCGCCGGTGCGGAAAAATCCGGTGTCGGTAAAGGCCGCCGCCGTCGCCTCGTCGTTCTTCCAATAGCCGCGAAAATTTGCGACCGAACGGATGCACACTTCGCCCACCTGCCCCTGCGCCAGTTCGTAACCGGCGTCATCCAGAATGGCCAGATCAACCATCGGCTTGGACGCGCGCCCGGTTGATCCGGGTTTCGCGAGGTAATTTTCGTTGAAATTGCCGCATCCGACCGCGTTGGTTTCGGTGAGGCCGTAACCCAGCAGCGGGAACCCGCCGGGAAATGCTTCCTTGATCCGGGTGACGTGTTCCACCGGGCGCGGCGCGCCGCCTGCGGCAAAGCTTTTGCAGGCTGACAGGTCGTAATTGGCGCGGTCTGGATGGCCGGCGATTTCGTAGCTCATCAACGGCACACCAACGAAATAGCTCACCTGTTCTTGTGCCATCAACCGGATCGCCAGGCCCGCATCCCATTTGGGCATCAACACCAGCTTGCGCCCAATGGCGAAGCTTTGCAGCATCAGCGGAACTTGGCCCGTAACGTGGAACAATGGCACCGCGACCAGCGCGCAAGGCTGCGCGGTCAGCATCTCGCCCGAACTTTCGATATGCAATTTGGCCATCGCGCTTTGAGCGACATAGTTCATGACCCCGCTGACAACACCGCGATGATCTGACCATGCGCCTTTGGATTTGCCGGTTGAACCCGAGGTATACAGGATGGTGGCGATGTCATCGGGGCCAAGGCTGACAAGCAGCGCCATCGCGGCGCTGGTGCCTTCGGGTGCGCGCCAGATCTGCGCCAGTCCCTCAGATGGCTGATTGCCGTGGCTGAACAACGCCAGCTTGGCCGACATGTTGCGCGCTTCCATCCGGGCGGCGCGGCCTTCGTCGGCCAGCACCAGTGTGCATTCGGCCAGATCGATTCCGTAGGCCAGTTCATCGCCCGATGAAAAACCATTGAGCAGCGTGGCGCAGCCGCCCGCCATGATGATGCCCATATAGGCGATGATCCAGTTGGCCGAATTGCGCGCGGCCAGGCCGATCCGGTCACCTTTTGCCACACCATGATCGCGCACCAGGCTTTCCGCGACGCAGGTGGCAGCGGCGTAGGTTTCGCCAAAGGTCAGCCGGATGTCGCCATCAATCAGAAATGGCAGATCCTTGTGCTGATTGGCAAAATGGGCAAAATAATGAGCGAGCGTTGGCGGGGCTGCGGCAAAGGCCGGCAGTTCAATGCCGTCGCGGGTAAACGGCACCGTGGCAAACGGCTGGCCGGTCGCGGTCAGGCCGGTCATGATCGTTTCGAGTGCGTTGTCCAACGGGGTGGGCATGCGGTAATTTCCTCTCTCGTTTATCGTCGAGGTCCGGCCGCGCATGATTGCACGTACCGCGCCCCAAATGTCCCTAATGCGTCCCAAGTGTGTTCCAAGCCGTGCAAGCGACCGCCAGCCTCTTCCCATGCTCCGCGTGCTGTGCCACTAGCGCCAGCGCAACAAAGGCCACATCCGGCCCGCCAATACGGCATTTTTTTGTTCAATAAGGGGTTCGCTCGGTGCTGTCACTACTTGCCGCAAGCGGCGCTGCCGATCCGATCTACTTTGCCGATCTTGGCCTTACGCGCGGGATAGATTTGGGGTTTTTTACGCTGCGGTATTATTCGCTGGCCTACCTGATCGGGGTGATTTTTGCCTATTGGCACACGTCAAAAATGCTCAAGCAGCCCGGCGCGCCGATGGCGCAGCGCCATGCCGATGACCTGGCTTTCTATTGCACGCTGGGGGTGATCATTGGCGGCAGGTTGGGCCACGCCGCGTTCTACACCGGCGGAGAGACCGGCATTCCCAGCGCCTTCACCGATTTTTCAGGCGAAGGCTTCGTCAGCTGGAAGTTGCTCCGCGCGTGGGAGGGCGGGATGTCGTTCCACGGCGGGTTAATCGGCGTGACTGTCGCGATGGCTTACGTCGCGTGGCGCGACAAATTGAACTTCATCCGCGTGGTCGATTATGTCTGCGTCGGCGTGCCGGTGGGGATGCTGCTCGGGCGGCTGGCAAACTTCATCAACGGCGAGCTGTGGGGCCGCGCCTCCGATGTGCCCTGGGCGATGGTGTTTCCGGGGGACAGCCTCGGACTGCCGCGCCACCCCAGCCAGCTATATCAGGCCGGGCTTGAAGGATTGGCGCTGCTCATCATCCTGATGCTGCTGTTCTGGAAAACCCGCGCGCGCTATCGCCCCGGCTTGCTGGCAGGTGTGTTCACGCTCGGCATGGGAATTGCGCGTTTCGTTAACGAGTTTTTTCGTCAGCCTGATGCACAATTGGCTGACTTTGCCGCCCGAACAGGGCTATCGATGGGCCAATGGCTGACCATACCGCTAATCCTGACTGGGTTGATTGTCGTGCTCTACGCGCTGCGGAAGCAGCCGCTGGCGAGCGGGGACGTGCAACCGGCCTGAACACTTGGCCGGGCGGGCTGCGGCTGATCGATCCCGAGCCTGCGGCTGATGTCGCGGTTGAGGCGAAAGCCGACGCTGCGGCTAAAGCCCGAGTGGAAGCTGACACGCGCGCCAAAGCAGCGGCTCTCGCCCACGCAAGAGCAGAGGCTGAGGAACGTGCGCGGGCACTGAAAGAGGCCCGCGCGAAGGCAAGGGCCGAAGCCAAAGCCCGCGCTGAAGCTGCCGCGAAAGCCGCCACGAAAGCCGCCGACGAACAAAAAGCCCGGCTCGAAGCGGAGGCTGCCGCACATGCGGCCGCTCAGGCCGCCGCCGAACACCAGGCCCGGCTTGCAGCCGAAGTCGCCGCGCGTGCTACGGTGGATGTGGCTGCAAGCCTGCGGCGGCTGATCCGCGAGGCCGGGCCGATCAGCCTTTCGCAATATATGGGCGAAAGCAACGCACGCTATTATGCCAGCCGCGATCCGCTGGGCGACCAGGGCGATTTCATCACCGCGCCCGAAGTCACGCAGATGTTTGGCGAGCTGGTCGGGCTGTGGCTGGCCGATCTGTGGGTGCGGATGGGCGCGCGCAAACACCTCCACTATGTCGAGCTTGGCCCCGGTCGCGGCACGTTGGCGCGCGATGCGCTGAGCACGGCGGCGCGGTATGATTTGGTGCCGCAGGTGCATTTTGTTGAAACCTCGGCGACATTGCGCGGATTGCAGCGCGAGGCATTCCCGCACTGCCACCATCATCACGATCTGACGACCCTGCCCGATGATGCCCCGCTGCTGGTGGTCGCCAACGAGTTTTTCGATGCGCTGCCGGTGCGCCAACTGGTGCGCGCCGCCGAGGGCTGGTTTGAACGGATGGTTGGTCTGGACGGTGATGCCTTTGCGTTTGTGACCGGCACAGACCGGCTGGATCATCTGGTGCCGCCGGGCTGGGTCCGCGCTGGTCAGGGATCGCTGATTGAAACCAGTTTGGCGGCGGCCGCAGTGATGGGCGAGCTTGCCGAGCGCCTGACCCATCAAGGCGGGGCGGCGTTGATCATTGATTACGGGCAGACAGAATTGCGCGCAGGTTCAACCTTGCAGGCGCTGAAATCTCACCAGAAGGTCGATGCGCTCGCGCATCCGGGTGAGGCTGACATCACCGCCCATGTCGATTTCGAGCTGCTTCAGCAGGTTACCCGCCAGCACGGCGCCGATGTGATGGGGGTGCAGATGCAGGGCGAATGGCTGCGCCAGATGGGGGTCGATACGCGGCTGGAGGCACTTCAACGGCGGCACCCGCGTGAGGCTGACAAATTGCGCCGCCAGCGGGATCGGCTGGTCGAACCCAGCCAGATGGGCACGTTGTTCAAGGTGATGGGAGTGTGCGGGCGGCGCTGGCCGATCGGGGTCGGGTTCGACTGATCGTAACCATGCCCGCGCCGCCGCCGGATCACGGATTACCGCAGGTTGAATTTCGCCAGCAGAATCGCCCGATGCTTTCCCGTCTCGCCCTGTTTGGATTGAGTGTGCTGGCACCGTTCGGATTGGCGTTAGCGCCGGCCCACGCGGGGGAGCCGGTCACCGGACGCTGGGTGACCGAAGATAAGGACGCCGTGGTCGCGATTGGCCCATGCGGCAAGGCGATGTGCGGCTTGATTGAACGCTTTTTGATGCCGACGCCGCAAGGGCAGGATCAGCGTGACATCAACAATCCCGAACCCAAGCTGCGCACCCGCAAGCTGCTCGGCCTGCCAATCCTGTCGGGCTTTGTTGCCGATGGCACAGTGTGGCGCGGACGGATTTATGATCCCAACAGCGGCAAAACCTATCGGTCGATCATCAGCCGCAAGGGCCCCAATGTGCTGGAAGTAAAGGGCTGCATTGGCCCGTTCTGCCAGACGCAATTGTGGCGCAAGGTGGCTTGATTTGCTCGGGCTATCCGGCCCGCGGTTTCCTCGCTCTCGCGACCTGAAGGTCGCGTCGCTGCGGGCGCGCGGTCGCGTCGCTGCGGCCGCTGCGCGACCGTTGGCACGCCGACCGGCTAGAGACCTATTTTTTTCGCCAATTCCGCCGCCGCTGCCTTGGGCGTCAGCTTTGCGTCATCCTCGCGGTCCACCGCTAGGTTGGCTTCGCGCATCGCCTCGACGCTGATTGCGCCGATGAGCGGCTGGAGCGCGGCTGCCACCCCGGCGTCGCCCGCAATCCGGGGGGACAGCATCAGCATCGCATCATAGCTTGGCAGCGCGCCCTTGGGATCGGCGAGCACCACCAGCTTGTCCGCCGCGATCCGCCCATCGGAGGTGTAGGCGCTGATCACATCGGCCTCGCCCGATTGCAGCGCGTTGTACATAAAGGTCGGCGCGAAGTTGCGGCTGTTGGCGAACCGCAGGCCGTACGCATCGCGCACCGCGATCCATTCGGGCCGTTCGAAAAACTCCGGGTCGCCGCCCACCGTTAGCTGCGGCGCGGCGGCGACCAGATCGGTCAGCGACGCCACCCTCAGCTGCGCCGCCCGGTCAGACCGCATGGCAAAGGCATAGGCGTTTTCAAACCCCAGCCGCCCCAGCACCTTCACGCCATTTGTCCGCGCTTCCCACGCAACGATGGTCTGATACATCGCCTCGCGCCCCGGATTGTCCGAGCGTTTGAGGTAGTTGGTCCAGATCGTGCCGGTGTAATCTACCGAAATGTCGATGCTGGATGAGGCGACCGCACTATGCACCACGGCGCTGCCCAGCCCATCGCGGTATTCGACCGCGTAACCGGCTGCCTCCAGCCGTGCGCCGATCAATTGCGCGAGGATGTATTGTTCGGAAAACTGTTTGGAAGCGATGATGATCCGGCGCTCGCCGCTGCCTGCATTTTGCGCCCACAGCGCGGCGATAATGCCCAATCCCACGACCGCCATTCCGCCAAATGTCATCCAGCGTGAGCGCCGCGCCAGCCCGACTTCAATCACCCACAGCAGATTATCCGCCGCCAGTGCCAGCCCCGCGCTGGCCACGCACCCGGCCAGCACCAGCGCCCAGTTCTGGGTTTGCAATCCGGCAAAGATCGGATCGCCCAAGCTTGGCTGGCCGATGGTGGTGGCGAGCGTCGCTGCGCCAATGGTCCACACCGCCGCCGTACGGATGCCCGCCATGATGAACGGGGCCGACAATGGGGCTTCTACCAAAGTGAGTTTCTGCCAGCGGGTCATGCCGACCCCGTCAGCGGCCTCAAGCACGCCGGGATCAAGGTTGGCCTGCGCGGTCACCGCGTTGCGCAGGATCGGCAGCAACGCATACAGCGTCAACGCCATCAGTGCGGGCAGAAACCCGAGCGTCGGCAAGCCTTCGCCAAATACGCTGCGCAGCGACAGCAGCAACGGGAAAAACAGCGCCAGCAGTGCCAGCGCAGGGATGGTCTGGACGAGGCTGGCCAGGCTCAAGGCGAGGCGAGACACCACCTGCGACCGGCCAGCCCACACCGCCATTGGCAATGCAATCAGCATCGCGAGCCCGATGGCGCTGGCCGATAGAACAACGTGGGCCGCCAGCTTGTCACCAAGTCCCGGAAGGATGTCCCAGATATCGCCCATCAGCGCCCGAACTCCTTGCCGCTTTCCATCGCGGCGAGCCGTGCCGCCTGATCGCGCGGCACTGCGACGAGGCCTTGGGCGATCTCTCCGCCCGCGCCTGCCAGCAGCGCGCGCGGGGTTTGATCGGCGACCAGCGCGCCTCGGTCCATCACCAGCACCCGGTCTGCCAGCAGCAGCGCCTCGGCCATATCATGCGTCACCATCACTGTGGTCAGGCCAAGCCGTTCATGCAATTCGCGCACCTTAATGCCCAGCGCGGCGCGGGTGACGGGATCAAGCGCGCCGAACGGTTCGTCCATAATCAACAGCTCCGGCTCCCCCGCCAGCGCGCGCGCCACACCGACCCGCTGACGCTGCCCGCCGCTGAGTTCGTCGGGCATCCGGGTCGCCATCGCGGGTTCCAGTTCGACCAGCGCGAGCAATTGCGCGATCCGTTCGGACGGCAGCTTCTCACCGGCGAGGCGCGGGCCGATGGCGATATTTTCCGCAACGCTGAAATGCGGGAACAGGCCGATCCCTTGGAACACATAGCCGACCCGGCGGCGCAGGCGGGCGGGTTTGAGGGAAGCGACATCTTCGCCGCTGAACAGCACGCGGCCATTGGTCGGCACCACCAGCGTGTTGACCGTTTTCAGCAGCGTCGATTTGCCAGAACCGGACGCGCCTACCAACGCCACAAAACCGCCGCCTGCGATGCTGCAATCCACGCCGCCCACAGCGGTGACATCGCCAAAGCGGCAGATCACCCCGTCAAAGCGGAGCAGGGGCGCAGGGGTGTTCATGCGCTGCTGGTTAGCGAGGTTCGCGCCCCCGCGCCAGCGCCAGCGATTGGCCTTTACCCGATGGCTTGCTATGCGCCGTGACAGAACAAACATAACCCCTGCAGGATCAAAAAAATGCGCGCGACACCTGATTTCGACTTTGACCTCGGCGAAGCAGCCACAATGATCCGCGACGCTGCCGCCCGGTTTGCCGATGAGCAAATCGCCCCGCTGGCGGAACGCACCGACCGCGAAGACCGCTTCCCGCGCGAATTGTGGGAACCGATGGGCGCTTTGGGCCTGCACGGCATCACGGTGGAAGAAGAATGGGGCGGGCTGGGGCTGGGCTATCTCGAACACGTGATCGCGGTTGAGGAAGTCAGCCGCGCATCGGCCAGCGTGGGCCTGTCCTACGGCGCGCATTCCAACCTGTGCCTTAACCAGATCCGCCGCTGGGGGAGTGACGAACAAAAGGCAAAATATCTGCCGGGGCTGATCAGCGGCAAGCACGTCGGCAGTCTCGCCATGTCTGAAGTGGGCGCAGGCTCAGACGTGGTCTCGATGAAGCTGAAGGCCGATGCTGCTTCGCGCGGCGGGCAAGCCGGATACGTGCTCAACGGCACCAAATACTGGATCACCAACGCGCCCGAAGCCGATACGCTGGTGGTCTACGCCAAGACCGATGGCCATGCCGGATCGCGCGGGATCACCGCGCTCCTGATCGAAAAGGGCGACGAAGGGTTCGCCATCGGCCAGAAGATTTCCAAGGTCGGGATGAAAGGCTCGCCCACCGCCGAACTGGTGTTCACCGATTGTTTTGTGCCCGAAGACCGCATCATGGGGCCGCTGAACGGCGGGGTCGGCGTGTT
>JBBRFG010000013.1:0-32690 GCA_038224685.1 Sphingomonadales bacterium | reverse complement strand
CTGTTCGATCCCCGCTTCGCGCGCTTCGTCGACCGCGTATTGGATCAGCGGGCGGTCCACCACCGGCAGCAGTTCTTTGGGCACCACCTTGGTTGCGGGCAGAAAGCGGGTGCCGAGCCCAGCGACGGGAAACACGGCTTTACGGATTGGTCTGGTGTGCGTTGATATAGACAACATTCTGAACCCTTGCAGGCTGGGGATGAACCTAAGCCTGTCCGTGCCGCGCTCCCTGGCGCTCGTCAATCGCACTGTTGGCAGCGCTGCACGCCATGTTGCGCCAAAAGCACTTTTCGCTAAGGCTGGGTGGATGGACAAACTCATCATTCGCGGCGGCAATCGCCTTTCCGGCTCAATCCCGATTTCGGGGGCTAAAAACGCGGCGCTGACGCTGATCCCCTGCGCGCTGCTGACCGAAGAGCCGCTGACGCTGCGCAACCTTCCACGCCTCGCCGATATTGACGGGTTTCAGCATCTGATGAACCAATTCGGGGTCACGACAGTGATCCAGGGAACGCGCCCAGAAGATTTCGGCCGGGTGATGAGCATGGAGGCGACCCGGATCACCTCCACCGTTGCACCGTATGATCTGGTGCGCAAAATGCGCGCGTCGATCCTGGTGCTTGGCCCGATGCTTGCGCGCAGCGGCGAGGCGACCGTGTCGATGCCCGGCGGCTGCGCAATCGGAAACCGCCCGATTGATCTGCACCTGAAGGCGCTGGAGGCGTTTGGTGCGCAGATCGAATTGGCGCAGGGCTATGTGAAAGCTTACCAGCCCGATGGCGGGATGCCCGGCGGCGATTTCGATTTCCCCGTCGTCAGCGTCGGCGCGACGGAAAATGCGTTGATGGCGGCCTCGCTTGCGAACGGCACCAGCCGGTTGTTCAACGCGGCGCGTGAGCCTGAGATTGTTGATCTGTGTAACATGCTCGCCGCGATGGGGGCCGAGATCGAAGGGATCGGCACCTCCACCATTACGATCCACGGGGTGAAGCGGCTGCACGGCGCAACCTACCGGGTGATGCCCGACCGGATCGAGGCGGGATCATACGCCTGCGCAGCCGCCATCACCGGGGGCGAAGTGCGGCTCGAGGGCGCGAAGGCTGATGACATGCTGGCAACTATCCACGCGCTGCAAGCCATCGGGATCCACATCGATTGGGATGCCAAGGGCGTCAATGTGAAAGCCGATGGCGGATTGAAAGCCACCAACCTGACCACCGCGCCCTATCCCGGATTGGCCACCGACATGCAGGCGCAGCTGATGGCGCTGCTGGCCAAAGCCGAAGGTGCGAGCGTGCTGAAGGAAACGATCTTCGAAAACCGTTTCATGCACGTGCCCGAATTGGCGCGGATGGGCGCGGACATCACCACCGAAGGCCGCACCGCGATCGTCAAGGGCGTCGGCGGTCTTACCGGCGCAGAAGTGATGGCAACCGACCTGCGCGCTTCGATGAGCCTGGTAATCGCGGCGCTGGCAGCCGAGGGCGAGACAACTGTACGGCGATTATATCATCTGGATCGCGGGTACGAACGGCTGGAGGAAAAGCTCCAGGTGGTCGGCGCGGATATCGAGCGAGTGGACGATTAATGCAATCTCGCTCGTGCTGAGCTTGCCTGCCCCGGCGAAGGCTGGGGTCGAAGCACACTTGCAACTTGTCGCCCTTTGACAGGCTCAGGACGAGCAAGGTTTGTGATTGGAGCCATTCACCACCACCCACACCCGGATCGCGCTGGCAAGGCCCGGCGGGGTAGGCGATTTGATCCGCTCGGCATCAATGCGGGCAACCAGTGCGGCGACCGCGACGCCTTCGGCAGCAGCAGCCGCGCGTAGCATGTCCCAGAACAGCGGTTCAAGGCTGATCGAGGTCTTGTGACCCGCAATCGCCAGCGAGCGTTTGACTGGAGGGTGATAGGGGGAAGGCAGCGTCATCGGTTCGCCATTATCACCTAAGCCGCTTCGAAGTCGTCCACATATTCGGGGACGAACGCTGCTTCGCGCGTGGACCACCCCGGTGCGGTGGCGGCGGCTTCGCTCAAGGATTGCAACAGCAGCTTGCGGCGTTCGGGGCGGATTGATGGCAACGCCGCCGCTCCGCAGAACGCAGCCGGCAGATAGGGCCGTGCGGCAGCGCCGAGCAGGCGTTCGTACAGGAACCGGAATGCCGAAAAGCATCCCAGCCGTTCCTGTTCAAGATCAAACGCCGCAACCCGCACCAGCTTGCCAAGGAAGTGTTCAACCTCGTTTGGCGTGCCTTCCTGCGGGATCAACGCGCGCAGAATTTTCAGATCCTGATAGGCGACATATTGGCGGCGGATCGCGGTGTTTTCCGCTGCGCTGCGGCCCCAGCGCCGGAAAGCGTCGGTCCGCGCCAAGCCGATATCAAGGCTGCGCTTGATATAGCGCTGCTCACACGCCGCAAACCCGGCAAATTCGCGCATCTCGGTAATCGGCATCATCATAGCGTGTCTCCTTCAGCAGGAAGAACTTCGCCGATTGTGGTTAATTAAGGGTTAGGGGGACCATTTGTTATCCGCACGCCTCCGGCGCACGATGTCCTCACTCCCTTCGGTCGCTGCGGGCGGTCAGTCGGCCTTGCAGCGCACTGCGTGCGGCGCCTCCATCGCTCGCGGCACCATCCGTTTTTAAATGAGACCAGCCAGCGGCGAACTTGGATCAGCATACATCCGCCGCGCCATGCGGCCCGCGAGATAGGCTTCGCGCCCGGCTTCGACCGCCAATTTCATCGCGCGGGCCATGCGAATCGGGTCTTTGGCTTCGGCGATAGCGGTGTTCATCAGGATACCGTCGCAGCCCAGCTCCATGCCCACCGCCGCGTCTGACGCTGTGCCGACGCCCGCATCGACCAGCACCGGCACCTTTGCACCTTCAACGATCAATCGGATCATCACCCGGTTCTGAATGCCCAGCCCTGAACCAATCGGCGCGCCCAGCGGCATGATCGCCACCGCGCCTGCATCCTCAAGCTGTTTGGCTGCAATCGGATCATCGGCGCAGTAGACCATCGGCAGAAAGCCTTCGTTGGCCAGCACCTCGGTCGCCTTCAGCGTTTCGCGCATGTCGGGATACAGCGTGCGCGCTTCGCCCAGCACTTCCAGCTTGACGAGATCCCAGCCGCCCGCTTCACGCGCCAACCGCAGCGTGCGCACGGCATCATCGCCGGTAAAGCACCCGGCGGTGTTGGGCAGATAGGTGATTTTCTTGGGATCGATATAATCAGTCAGCATCGGCGCTTTGGGATCGGACACGTTCACCCGCCGCACCGCCACCGTAACGATCTGTGCGCCCGATGCAGCCACAGCGGCCGCGTTCTGTTCGAAGGTTTTGTACTTGCCGGTGCCAACGATCAACCGGCTGGTAAAGGTGCGGCCTGCGACCGTCCAAGTATCGCCCGCGTGATCGCCGCCGCCCACGAAATGCACAATCTCCAGCGTGTCACCATTGCTAAGCGGCGCATCGCCGAGCGACGAACGCGGCACGATGGTGCCATTGCGTTCAACCGCGACTTTCTCAGGCGCGAGATCAAGTTCGCGCACCAGATCGGCGATGGAGGCAGCGTGGGTGCGGCGAGTGTCGCCGTTCAGCGTAATGGTCTTGGGGTCGCTCATGGCACAGGACATAGGCACTTGCGCCCATGCTGCAACCATGTGTTTTGGCAGCGGCGATCAGCGCGCGGCGCGGATGTTCAACAGGTGCGCGGCCGAAACCAACACTACGCCAGCCAACGTCAGCATGAATTCATTCGTGCCATGCGGCACAATCAGCGCGCCCGCCATCAGCGCCAGACCCGCCATCGCGACGCCGAAGGGCAGCATCCGCCGGTGGCGCAACAGTCCCCAGCCGATCGCTGCCGCCGCCACGCCAAATGCCAGCAACAGACCGATGCGGTGAATATTTTCATCCAACAGGAAATGTCCGCCGATCCCAAGCGCCGAAATCAACACCAGCGTGGCGAGGCAATGCAGCGCGCACAGGCCTGCCAGCCCGATTCCAAGGACATCGAGACGGCGGCGCAGCACGCTGCGATTCGGCGAGGGAAGGGCGTTGTTCGACATGATTGACGCGGCTTTATGTGATATTGTTACATTGCGCAAGGCGTGATCGCAGCGAACCTCGCTTGCACGGCTCGCACCCCGGCTTGCGCCAATCGGGCTTGCGCTGGACCGCGCAGCCGCACAAAGAGCAGCGCATCATGGCAACTTCCGCATCGGCATTGAACATGTTTGCCGCGCCAGCCGCGCTGCGCGCCCGCCCGTTGGCGCTGGCGCGCTGGCTTGAGATTGTGGCGGGCATGGTGGTGGTGATCGTGCTGGTCGGCGGGATCACCCGGCTGACCGAAAGCGGGCTTTCAATTACCGAATGGAATGTCGTCAGCGGCATTCTGCCTCCGCTGACCAACGCGGCGTGGCAGGCCGAATTCGCCAAGTATCAGGCCACACCGGAATACCGGCTCGAAGCGGTGCTGGGCGGAATGACGCTGGGCGATTTTCAATTCATCTTCTTTTGGGAATGGGTTCACCGGCTGTTCGCCCGGGTTGTGGGGCTGGTCTATGCGCTGCCGCTGGCGTGGTTCTGGTGGCGCGGCGCGGTTCCCGCCGGGTTCAAGCCGCGGCTGCTGGTGTTGTTGGCATTGGGCGGTGTGCAAGGCTTAATCGGCTGGCTGATGGTGCAATCCGGGCTGGTTGGCGATATGACCGATGTCAGCCATTTCAAACTGTCGCTCCACCTGCTGACTGCGCTGGCTTTGCTATCGGGGTTGGTTTGGACGGCGCGCGATATGCGGCGGCTGGCCGCTGATCCGGCGGCTCGACCTGCGCGGCTGACCGCTGGGGCGGCGCTCGTCGTCGGGATACTGTTCATCCAATTGCTGCTAGGCGCGTGGGTGGCTGGCCTCAATGCCGGGCACGCGGCCTACGATTGGCCGCTGATGAACGGGCGGTTGGTGCCCAATGTCGACTGGTCGCGCGGCGTGATATGGACGATGACGCATGATCCTTTTATCCTGCAATTCCTGCACCGCTGGTGGGCGTGGATCGCAGCCGCCGCACTGGTGTGGCTGGCGCGGCGGGTGCGCAAGACCGACCGGTTTGCGGCCATTGCGGTGAACGCTGCATTGGGCACGATGGTTCTGCTCGGCATCGCCACGGTGATGAGCGAGGTTGCACTGTGGATCGCGGCGGCGCACCAGCTGGTCGGCGCGTTGACGGTGGCAGCGACCGTTCGGGCGATGCACAGCGTCGGCACACCCTTCCGGGCCAAAGCCGACGCCTGATCGGATATTGCAGCACATTCCGTTGGGTGTGCCGCCTCCCTATGATACATCCGCGATGATCGGGCAGCGCCGCGGTGCAGCCCGCCCGGCGATGCCAGCGAACCGTCACATAGGGAGGGTGAAGGCAATGACGGCAAACACCCGGCGAACCTTTCTGACGGTGCTGCTCGGCGTCGGTGCGGCAGGAGGACGGCGGGGCCTGATGGCGCCGCTTCATGCCGCGCAAAGCCTCGCACCAGTGCTGCGCTTGCCCGATACCGCGATGCGGCTCAAACGGAAGCTTGAGCGCGGGGTTGGCGAGTCGGCGGCAATTTCCGCGCGCCGCGTATCGGCCATACGGTTCGACCGACAGGGGCGCGGATCGTCGTAACCGGTGCGCGCACAGCAGCCGAAGTCAGCGCCCCGCCGCACTTGGCTGCCCTCGCCCAGATTGAACAGCAGCGCGACACCAGCGCCATGTTTCCGCTGATGTTGGCGCAGGACGGTTTGATCCTCAACCTTGCCAGCGCGCCTGAACCCAGTGTTGCAGTGGCCGACGCCCAGCTCGCAGCGGAAGCGATAATTGCGCGCCAGCCGGTGCCCGCCGATGATCGCGAAAAGTATCGCCTGTATCTGGCGCAGATGCATCAGGCAGGGGCCTCGGCGTTCGACACGCTGCCGCCCGACTTGCTCTTCCCGACTGCCGCACCGCTGGAACAAACCCAAACGATTGCACTGCCAGGCGGGCTGAACGGGCAATGCACCCTGCACTACTCGGCTGAACCGCAGGACGATGCGCCATGGCTGAAACGCGCGGAACGGCGCGTGACGACGCAAGTTGGCGGCCTCACCCGCAGCGTCAACGAGGTGCGGACGCTCGGCCCGGTGTAGGCTGCCAAACGGCTCATATCAGCACGCGGTATTATTTTACCGTATCAATTTTCCCCGCATTTGCTTGACTTTCGCAGGGTCTGGCGACATTTGCGCCGCTCTTGCTCATCCGGTCAGTTGATCGGGCGAGCGATTCTCCGGGCTATTTCCGGCTGCAACAGTTTCGCATTAAGGACACATGCCATGAAGGCACTCAGCAAGCAGACCCGGTCGATCAAACCGGCCGAGGTCGAAAAGAACTGGCACATTGTCGATGCCGATGGTCTGGTCGTGGGGCGTCTCGCCTCGATTATCGCCAACATCCTGCGCGGTAAGACCAAGCCGATCTACACCCCGCACGTTGATTGCGGCGATCACGTGATCGTGATCAACGTCGAAAAGGTCCGCTTCACCGGCAAAAAGCTGGAGGATAAGGTCTATTATCGGCACACCGGCCACCCCGGCGGGATCAAAGAAACCACCCCGGCCAAGGTGCTCGGCGGTCGTTTCCCCGAGCGCGTGCTCGAAAAGGCAGTTGAACGGATGGTTCCGCGCGGGCCGCTCGGACGCCAGCAGATGAAAGCGCTGCACTTGTATGTCGGCACCGAACACCCGCATGACGGGCAGAAACCCGCAGTGCTCGACGTTGCTTCCATGAACCGCAAGAACAAGGTCACCGCATAATGACCGCCGAAAACTCCAGCGAGACCATTGGCGACACCACCACCGTGTCCGATCTCGCCGATCTCAAGGACATCGCATCTGGCGTGCCGCAAGGCGACGCCGTCGAAATCGCTCGCGTCGCCGCTCCGCTGCGTGATCGTGAAATTGACGCGCAGGGCCGCTCTTACGCCACCGGCCGCCGCAAGGATGCGGTAGCCCGCGTTTGGGTAAAGCCCGGCACTGGCAAAATCACGATCAACGGCCGCGATCAGGAAACCTATTTTGCGCGTCCGACCCTGCGTCTGGTGATCAACCAGGTTTTCACAATCACCGATCGCACCGGCCAGTTCGACGTGGTCTGCACAGTGCGCGGCGGCGGGCTTTCGGGCCAGGCTGGCGCGGTCAAGCATGGCATCGCACAGGCGCTGACCAAGTACGAGCCCGAACTGCGGGCCACCGTCAAGACCGCCGGGTTTCTCACCCGCGATAGCCGCGTCGTTGAACGCAAAAAGTACGGCAAGGCCAAAGCCCGCCGCAGCTTCCAGTTCTCAAAGCGCTAATCGCGCTCCGACTGGCGCTTTTCGGAGCGTTAATTGCGCTCGGGTATGCGCACACAAAGGGCGGCCCCCACAAGGGAGCCGCCCTCTTGTTTTGTCGCCGACAAGATCGCCCCCTGCGTCAACGCCTTGATCAGGAAATTTGCTTGGCTAAGCCGGGGCCAATCACGCCCAGCCGCAGGTGGGTGTCGATCACCCCGCCCGGCTCGCAAGTGATGCTGCGCCACGATGCGGGCGCGCCGTGCCGCAACCGGGTGGACAGCGTGCCGGTGCCGATCATCCGCATGGCCTGCGAGTCCCCCGCCGCCGTGCGCCGCTGGTCAAACGGCACGTGAACATGGCCCGAAATGATCGCATGCGCGCCTGCTGCGGCAATCTGCGCAAACGCGGCGTCGCCGCCGATGGTGGGATTGGTGGCTGCATTTTCCGGTCCCAGCAACGGGTGGTGCCCGATCACAATAATGGTGCGCGGATCGCCTTTTAATGCTGCGAGTTCGGCCAGCGTTGCAGTTAGCGCCGCGGGTGTCACCACGCCGTCAGACCACGGAAACCGGCGCTGTGCCCGCACAGTTGTGCGCAGCGGCACCAACACCACATCGGTCGAGGCGAAGGCGCTTCCCACCGCCGCATTCAGCCGGTTGTACCGCCGGAACGGGTCGATAAAGCGTTCCCACGGATTGTAATAGGGCATGTCGTGATTGCCCACTTCCAGCACCACCGGCACGCCGAGGCCTGCGAACCATGCCTGTGCAGCGGCAAATTCGGAATGCTTGGCACGCTGGGTCAGATCGCCGGTGCACACCACCGCATCAGGCCGTTCTGCCGCCACAGCCTGCGCCACCGCAGCGAGCGCGCCTGCGTCCTCGACCCCGAAATGCACGTCGCTGATATGGAACAGGCGGGTGGTCATCGCAGGCGTTATACGCGCCCCGACACAATCAGCCAGCCCGCCAACGCATTGAAAGCGGTGTAGCAGCAATAGGCCCAGACAAAGCCCGGCCAGCCTTTCGCCGACAACAGCAGCGCAAAGAACAGCACCGCAAATTCGGTCACCAAAGCGGCACGGCGGCCCAGCGTCTGGCTTGAGCCGGGCAGTCGGGCAAGCAGCGGATGCCCGCTATCGAACACCGCCCGATTGAGCGCGAAATTGCCGATGCCCAGCACAAAAATTATGATCGTCGGCCAATCCATCGGCCCCGTATGGCGACGCTCTGGCAGATTGGAAACCGCCATCTGTCCGCCATAGCGCACCATTGTTCAATCGCGCAGCGAGACGAGCGCCAGTGAAGCTGCGAAATCAGCGCCCGGCCATGCCCTTGACCCGAGCCAGATAAGTCCGCCCGATCCGCAGTGCCTCGCCACTGGTGAGTTCAGCCGACCACACGCCCAGCCCATCGTGCCGCAACCCGCGGATATTGTCGCGCCGCAGGATGGTGGAGCGATGGATGCGAATGAAACGTTCGGGATCGAGCCGTTCTTCGAGCCCTGCGATCGTCTGAAGCAACAGATAAGACCGGGCTGCACCGGCGCCGCCAACATGCAGCCGCACATAATCACGCTCGGCATCGATCCGGTGCACTTCGCTCACCGCGATCCGCAGCAGCTCGGAACGGTGCGGCACCCACAGCTCGTCAAGATACCGGCTGGCCTTCGGCCGCCGCTGCCCGCGCCGGGCGACCGCGCGTTCAATCGCGCGTTCCAGCCGGTCAGCCGACACTGGTTTCAGAACATAATCCACCGCCTCAAGATCAAACGCTTCCACAGCGAAGTGATCATGCGCGGTGACAAAGATCACCACCGGCGGCTGCGGCTGAGCGGCGAAATGGCGGGCAACCCCCAGCCCGTCCAATTCGGGCATGGTCATGTCGAGCAACACCAAATCAGGCTCAAGTTTTTCCGCCAGCCGCAGCGCAGCGGCACCGTCGCTGGCCGTGCCGACCACGCGCACGGCTGGGATTTCGGCGCAAATCACCTGCACGCGTTCCACTGCCAGCGGTTCATCATCGACGATCAGCGTGCGCAAGGCCGCGTGTTCGGCGGCGGGTTCAGGCATCATGCTGCGCCTGTGCGTGCAGGGGCTGCGAAAGCGGAATGCGAATTTCGGTGCGATAGCCGCCCGGCACCGGATCAGAGATGAAGCCGATATCTGGGCCGAACCGGGCCTCCAGCCGGTCGCGCACATTGGCAAGACCAATGCCGAAACCGTGGGCTGCGCCCTGCGGCACGCCGGGACCATCATCGCTGACTGTAATCACCAGCCGATCAAATTCTTCGCGCGCCGCCAGCGTGATCGTAACCGGCCGGGCGACCGCCGAAATCGCGTATTTGACCGAATTTTCGACCAGCGGCTGGAGGATCATCCCCGGCACGCGCGCATCTTCGAGGTCTGCGGGACAATCAAAAACGCACACCAGCCGCGTTGGAAAGCGCACGGTTTCGATATCGAGATAGAGTTTCTGGAGATCGAATTCGTCTTTCAACGCGACATCGGCGGTGGGTTCGGTCGCGAGGCTGTGGCGATAGAATCGGCTGATCGTTTGGATCATCCTCTCGGCCCGGTCAGCTTTGCCAGTCATCACCAGTGCTGACAATGAATTCAGCGTGTTAAACAGGAAATGCGGGTTGACCTGATAGCGCAATGATCGCAGTTCAGCCGCCTTGGCAGCGGTGCGGAACTGTTCTTCGCGCCGCTGCGATGCTTGAGCCTGCACGCCTGCTAGCAGCGCGAAATAGGTCGACGCCCAGGCCAGCAGCAGAAAATATCGGCCCAAAGAAATATCGAGCAGCTTGCGCCAGAAATCGGCGTAGGTTTCGGCTGGCTCAATGATCACGGCTTCGGAATCGACCACGTCTTCGCGCGCAGTGGCCCCGCGCTCAGCCCCAGCGCTTGATCCGGCGCTTGACCCGGCTTTTCCCTCCACCGGGGCCGGGTCGACCCGGCGCACCGGCACATCAACCAGCAGATTGCCGCTTTCGTCGCGTCGCAGATTAATGTTGTATTTTTGCGCATAGGCCTGTTCCTGCGCGGTCTGCATGTCCTTGAAGACAAAATAATTGACCTGCCCGATGGCCAGCGCCACCGGCATGGCGAGCGCAATCGCTGCCGAAATCTTCATCCACAATGGCCGGGCATCAAACAGTCGCAGCAGCAACCACAAGACCATGGTGAGCGCCACGCCGAGTCCCGTCACCAGCAACCGCCGCCAGCCCAGTTCAAACTGCAGGCCGAAATCCATCACCAGACTGCGGAAGGTGGTGAGCACAAAATAGGTGGCCCACAGCACCGCCATCGAAAACACCACCATGCGGAACGGCACGGTGGCAGCAGGCCTACCTAGGGCCGCATCGCTGGAGCGGGACATAATCATTATGCCGACAAGCGATAACGCCTCACCAGCGCAAACGCTACCATCGGGGGCGCTTGTGGTCGGGCAGGGTCTGGCCTTGGTCGAAAGCGGCGATCAGGCCGTTGGGCGGATCATGTCTGCGGGCACCACCCACTGCACAAATTGTTCTTCGGTCAGCAAGCCAAGCCCCAGCGCGGCGGCTTTCAGCGTTGTGCCTTCGGCGTGGGCTTTCTTGGCGATCTTGGCCGCGTTGTCATACCCAATATGCGGATTGAGCGCGGTCACCAGCATCAGGCTGTCATTGAGCAGCTGGCTGATGCGATCCTCGTTCGCTTCGATCCCGACCACGCAATTGTCGGTAAAGGCATGGCTGGCATCGCCGATCAGCTTGATCGATTGCAACACGTTGTAAATAATCACCGGCTTGAACACATTGAGTTCCAAATGCCCGTGCGATCCGGCCACGGTCACGGTCATATGGTTGCCCATCACTTGCGCGCACACCATCGTCATCGCTTCGCATTGGGTCGGGTTGACCTTGCCCGGCATGATCGACGATCCCGGTTCATTGGCGGGCAAGCTCAATTCGCCAAGCCCAGATCGCGGGCCGGAGCCGAGCAGGCGAATATCATTGGCGATCTTCATGCAGCTGACCGACAAAGTATTGAGCGCGCCCGAAATCTCGACCATCGCATCATGCGCGGCCAATGCTTCAAACTTGTTGGGCGCGGTCACAAAGGCATGGCCGGTTTCGGCCGCGACCTGCGCGGCAAATTCTTCGGCGAACCCGACCTTGGCGTTGATCCCGGTGCCCACAGCGGTACCGCCCTGCGCCAACTCAAGCACGCGCGGCAGCGTCGCTTCGACGCGGGCGATGCCGTATTCGATCTGCTTGGCATAGCCGGAAAATTCCTGCCCCAGCGTCATCGGGGTCGCATCCTGCAAGTGGGTGCGGCCGATTTTGACGATGTCGGCAAACGCCTGTGCCTTGGCATCCAGAGCCCCGTGCAGCTTGCGCAAAGCCGGGATCAGCTGATCAATCGCCTCGCTCGCCGCAGCAATATGCATCGCAGTGGGGAAGGTGTCGTTTGAAGACTGGCCCATGTTGCAATGGTCGTTGGGGTGGACCGGATCCTTGCCGCCCAGCTGGCCGGTCAGGATCTGATTGGCGCGGCTAGCGATCACTTCGTTGGCGTTCATATTCGATTGCGTGCCTGACCCTGTCTGCCACACCACCAGCGGGAACTGATCGGCAAGCGTTCCGTCAATCACTTCGCGCGCGGCGGCGACAATCGCATTGCCGATCCGCGCATCGAGCACGCCCAGCGCCATGTTGGCTCTGGCCGCCGCCAGCTTTTGCAGACCCAGCGCGCGCACCAGTGCAGCCGGCATGCGCTCGCCGCCAATCGGGAAATTGACGATGCTGCGCTGAGTTTGCGCGCCCCAATGGACGTGGGCAGGCACTGCCACTTCGCCCAGCGAATCAGTTTCGATCCGCACGTCCCCGCCATCTGGCTGCCCATTGCCCGTCATGTCACTCATCGAAGCCATCCCTGCGTAAGTCGAATACAATGTCGGAGATCCGCCCGCATCCCTAAGCACTCCGGATAGGCGAGGTCAAAGACCTTGCGCTCCCAAAGTCCTTGGAACCGAACGGCGGCGAGTCTAAGGCGCGCCAGAAGGTTCTTAGCACAGATGCACGACTTGACGGACTGTATTGGGCTTCTAATACAGCTCCCCGGAGACCCCATGACTGATACCGCCACCCCCGTGCCTCAGATGGCCCCCCGGACCGCGCCCAGCACAGCAGTCGCGCGCCGCGTAATGATTGATAGCCAGCTGCGCACCAGCGGGGTGAACGAGGAATATGTGCTGGCGCGGATGCTGGCCGTGCCGCGCGAAGATTTCCTGCCGCATGACAAAGCGCCGTTTGCCTATATTGACCGTGCGGTTGCGCTGCCCGATGGCGCGCTGGCCGCGCCGCTGTTTTATGGCAAACTGCTGATCGAAGCCGCGCCCATGCCGCAAGACCGGGTGCTGGTGGTGGAAGGCGGCACCGGCTACCTCGCCGCGCTGCTGCATCCGTTGGTGGGCGAACTTGTCACGCTCAGCGCGGCTGACGCCGCAGCAGGCAAGGCAGCAGCAGGCGCCCCGTTTGCGTTGATCGTGATCGACGGCGCGATTGAATTTTTGCCCGATGCGGTAATCGCTCAGCTGGCCGATAATGGTCGGATCGTTACCGGATTGGTGCTGCGGCAGGTCACCCGGCTGGCATCGGGCCGCAAGGTGGCGGGCCAGGTTAATCTACAGCCGGTGGAGGATCTTGGCATCCCGGTGCTGCGCGCGTTTGATGCGCCCAAGCGCTGGAGTTTCGCATGATGCGTTGCGCCGCCCTGCTGCGGCTGACCGCTTCGGCCAGCATACTGACGCTGGCAGCACCGGCGCAGGCGGATACCCTGCGCGAAGCATTGGTGGGGGCCTATGACACCAACCCGACGCTTGAAGCGGCACGGGCGAACCAGCGCGCGACCGATGAGGGGGTGATCATCCAGCGCGCGCAGGGGCTGCCGTCGGCCAATGTCACTGCCACCCATATTGAATTCATCCGCCAATCCGCCAATTCATTCACCGCGCCCGAACGCAACTTGGGCGTAAATGCGCAAGTGTTGGTGCCGGTCTATTCGGGCGGAGCGATCCGCAACGGGATCAACGCTGCCAAAGACCGGGTCGAAGCTGGCGCGGCTGATCTGCGCAACACCGAAAGCACATTGTTTAGCCAAGTCGTGGCGTCGTACATGGATGTGCTGCGGACCGAGGCGCTCGCCGCGCTCTCGGCCAACAATGCTGCGGTGCTGCGCACCAATCTCGAAGCCACCAGCGACCGGTTTGAGATCGGCGACCTGACCATCACCGACGTGGCACAATCACGCTCGCGCCTCGCGGCGGCCGAAGGCGACTTGCAACTGGCACAGGCCAATCTGATTGCTGCCCGTGAACTTTACATCCGGCTGGTTGGCCGTGCGCCGGGCGAGTTGGAAGCGCCGCCGCCGCTGCCCGGCCTGCCCGACGCCGTGGGCGGAGCGATTGTCACTGCGCTGGAAAACAATCCCAACCTGATCGCCGCCAAAGAACGCGCGCAGGCCGCAGGGTTCGATACCAAAGTCGCAGGCGCAGGCCGGCTGCCGACGGTGGGCCTGTTCGTAAACGGTGATTACAGCGATTTCTTCGGCACGCTGGGCGGCCCGGTTTCGAATCAATTTCTGCAACGCGAAACCACCGCCAATGCTGGGGTCCGCCTTACCATCCCGGTGTTTCAGGGCGGACTGCCCGCAGCGCGGCAGCGTCAGGCAGGCGCACGCGAATCCGCCGCGCTGGAAGATGTGATCGCCGCCGAACGGCAGGTGATTGCTGAAACCCGCTCGACCTATTCCAACTGGCAGGCTGCCAATAGCGTGATCAAAAGCGCGCAAACCGGGGTCGAGGCGGCGGAGCTCAGCCTTGAAGGTGTGCGCGCTGAAAACTCAATCGGCAACCGCACCATCCTTGATGTGCTCAATGCCGAACAGGAACTGGTCAACGCCCGCGCGCAATTGGTGACCGCGCGGCGCAATGCCTATGTCGCCGGGTTCAACCTGCTGGCGCTGATGGGCCGCGCCGAAGCCCGCGATCTCAATCTTGATACCGGCGGGGTATTGTATGACCCCGCGATCAACGCCGACCGGGTCGCGACCAAGTTCTGGGATTGGGACCGCGACCCCAAGGCCGAAGCAAAATCGACCAGAACCGTTGACATTCCAGCCGCTGACGCAACAATCGGCCCACAACTGCTGCCCGGCGAATGATCGTGTTCCCGATTCGGGACGGGGCGGGCGAAATGTTACGAGCGTGGAAACAGGGCGAATGATGGCGCAGGATAGCGAAGCCTCGGTTGAGGAAATCCTCGAATCGATCAAGAAAGTGATCGCGCGCGACAACCGTGCCGGCGCAGTGGAAACCCGCCGCCGCCGCGAACAGGCGTCCGATGATGCTGATCGCAGCGCTGCCGCACGCGGCCATGTCGTGCGGGATGCTGACGAAGTGCTTGATCTGGCTGACATGGATTGTGCCGCTGATGCGGCCAATCTCCCGGTTGATGCCATTGATGACGGCGATGATGCGCCGCTGATCGCCGATACCGTTCGCGATGCCATGCATGAGAATCTGGCCGCGCTGGCGATGCTGGCTGAACCCGGCGCGCGCCCGCAGATCGTGCGTTCGGGCGAAACGTCGTTGGAAGGGCTGGCGCGCGAGTTGCTGCGCCCGATGCTGGCGCAATGGCTAGAGGCGCACCTGCCGGGGATGGTTGAAAAGCTGGTGCAGGCAGAAATCGCCCGGATCGTCAGCAAACGACCATAAGCCCTGCGTCCGCACTGGCGTAGCGCGCTGCGGCAGGCTAACCCCGCCGCCATGCGTAACCTTACTGCTTTTGGCGCTGTCGCCGCCGCTCTCCTTTCCGCACCGCTCACCGCGCAAGGCAGCGCGGAGCCGCCCGCGATCTCCGGCGTCATCGCCCCGCCGATGAGCGCGGCTGACCTTGTCACCCTGCCCCGGCTCGGTGCGCCGGCCGTCAATGCCGCGGGTACGCTGGCGATTTACGGGGTAACCACCACCGATCCCATCAGTCTGGCGCGCAGCAGCGACTACTACCTGCTTGACCTGACCACGCCTGACGCCGTGCCGCTTGCGCTCGATGTGGGGAAGGCCGCTTCGTCATTCGCGTTTGGCCCCGATGGGCTGGTCTATTTCCTCAGCGATGCAGAGCCATGGGACGGGGCCGGGGAAATCGACCGGGTATGGCGGGTCGCGCTTAACCCCGATGGCTCGACCGGACGCCAGCAGGTGGTCATTGGCTTGCCTGATGTCGCCGCCGCCGGGTTCAAACTCGCGCCAAATGGCAAGCGGATTGCACTGTGGGGCGAACTGCCGGCTGACTGCCCGGACACAGGCTGCGGCGATGTTCCGGCCAAACACTTGCCCGGCCCCGGCACCGGACGGCTGTATGACGGCGCGGACGGGTTTGTCCGCCATTGGGACCGCTGGGCGACGCCGGGCATTCACAACCGTATTGTCGTGTATCCGCTCAAAGACTGGGACGGGCAGGCAGGCTGGGAGGGGGAGCAAAATGGCGTGCCGATCGCCGGACGTGATCTGGCGACCGCGCTGGTCGCAGACACACCGACCATGCCGTTCGGCGGGGGCGAGGAAATCGCGTTCAGCCCCGATGGCAAGCAGCTCTATTTCACTGCCAGGGTGGCCGATGGGGCCGAACCGGGATCGACCAACCTCGATATCTACGTCTCCGACCTATCCGGCGCAGCGCCGCGCCTGCTCACGCCAGACAATGCCGCAACTGACACCGCGCCGGTGCCTTCGCCCGATGGCCGCTATCTCGCATGGCTGGCGATGGCGCGTCCGACCTACGAGGCCGACAAACTGGCGGTGCAACTGCTCGACCTCAAAACCGGCGAGCGGCGCAATCTGACCGCCGATACCGACCTCAGCTTCGGCTCGCTGGCGTGGAGCATCGATGGCACCAGCCTGATCGCAACGGCACAAAAGGTGCTCGATACCCCGGCGTTTCGGATCGATCCGAATACCGGCGCAGTGACCGAGCTGAACCTGATGGCGGGGAACGAGGCGCATATCGCCAACCTGACCCCGCTGCCCGGCGGGCGGGCGTTGTTCACCCGCGATTCGCTGGGCAATCCAGCCGAATTGTTCCTGTCTGACGGCATGAGGCAAGCACGCCCGCTGACGGATATTGCCACCACGCAGATGGGCGGCATGGCGAGCATCGTCACCCGCCGGTTCAGCTTTGCAGGCGCAGACGGTGACACGGTGTGGGGCCAGATTACGCGGCTGGCGGATCAGGCGGGGCCAATCCCGGCGATTCTGTATATCCACGGCGGGCCGCAAGGCAGCTATAATGATAGCTGGTCAAACCGCTGGAACCCGCGCGCGGTCGCCAGCCAAGGCTATGCGGTGATCTCGGTCGATTTCCATGGCAGCACCGGATATGGGCAGGCCTTCACCGATGCGATCCAAAATGACTGGGGCGGAAAGCCGCTGGAAGACCTGAAAAAAGGGATGGAAGCCGCACTGACGCTCGACCTGCAGATTGATGGCACACGCGCCTGCGCGATGGGGGCGAGCTATGGCGGGTTCATGGTCAATTGGATTGCCGGACAGTGGCCCGACCGGTTCGACTGCATTGTCCAGCATGACGGAATTTTCGACACCCGCAGTTTCTATTATTCCACCGAAGAACTGTGGTTTCCGCGCTGGGATTTTGGCGGATCATACGAACAGGCCCGCGCGACTTACGAGCGCTGGAACCCCGCCAATCACGTCAGCAACTGGAAAACCCCGATGCTGGTGGTGACCGGCGAACAGGATTTCCGCGTGCCCTATACCCAAGGCCTGCAAAGCTTCACCGCCTTGCAGGAACGCGGCATTCCATCGCAATTGCTGGTGTTCCCGAATGAAAATCACTGGGTGCTGGGCGCGAAAAATTCGCTCCAGTGGCACAATACCGTGTTCGCCTGGCTGGATCGCTGGCTGAAAGCCCCCGGCGAAAGGGGGCAGGCGAAATGAGCCGCAAGGAACTGCTGTCAGCGCAGACATCGCTGGCCAAGCATTTCGGCGACCCGGCAAAAGGTACCGCGATCACCCGCCACATCATGATCTGCGCGGTATCCGACAAACAGAAATGCTGTTCGCGCGAAGCAGGCGAGGAAGCATGGAAATTTCTCAAGACCCGGCTCAAAGAGCGCGGGCTGGTGGGGCCAAAGCGCGGCGATACCAGCGCGCGCGGGCAAGGCGGCGGCGTGCAACGCAGCAAAGCCGATTGCCTGTAAATCTGCGCGGCGGGCCCGGTCGCAGTCGTGTGGCCGGACGGGGTGTGGTATCATTCCTGCTCGCCGGCCGTGCTCGAACGGATCATCGAAGAGCATTTGATTGGCGGCGTGCCGGTCGCAGAATTTCGGCTTACTCTGCCCGCTCGATCGGGGGCAACTTAATCATCTTTCGGTTGCCAGAATTCATCGAAGCCCGGCAGTTGATTATCAACCGATTCGTCGTGTCCAGTTCCGTTGGAGAGGAACACCAGCCCCATCAACCCGCCGCCCAACAGCATGGTCAGGCTGATCCCTAACGCCACCGCGATGTAGAAATGCACAGAAATCATGCCATTATAGGCAAATAGCAGCGCCATCGCGGTTCCCACCGTCAGAACCGTGGCAGCCAGCAGAAGTTTCATGATCTGGCGATACCGCGCCCACGCATGGGCGGCGTTGACAGGATCATCGAGCGGGGATTTGTTGGCCATAGCGTGCGACATGGCGTGTGCCTGTGCGATTGGCAACGCGCAAAGCGTGCAAAAGGGCGTTCACCGCCTGCAACTGCGCCTGGCGCGCAGGATTCGCCTTTTCATCGCAATAGTGGCACCTTGCCCACCCGTGAGAGAGGGAATCGCCGCATGACCATCGCCCGAATCATCGCCGCCCGCACCGTTGAGGACATCATCGCGTGCGACGTATCCACCCCGGTCGCCGATGCCGTTGCCATCCTTGCCACCCGGCGCATTGGCGCGCTGCCGGTGCTGCGCGATGGCAAAGTGGTTGGCATCGTATCGGAACGCGACATTATCTACCGGCTCGCCGATCACGGCGGCGCCTGCCTTGATCTACCAGTCGAACAGATCATGACTTCGCCCGCAATCACGGTTGAACCGGCGACCACGATTGACGCGGCGCTGGGCATGATGACCCGCCGCCGGTTCCGGCATTTCCCGGTGGTTGAAGATGGCGCGCTGATCGCGTTCATTTCAATCGGCGATCTGGTGAAACACAAGATGGGCGAGGTGCAGGATGAAGCCAACGCGCTGCGCAATTACATTCAAACGAGTTGATGGCTTGAGGAAGTCGCCGACGCGCACTAGATTAGCACCATGAGCGCGCAACCCCTTACCCTCACCCCCGCCGCTGCCAAGCGGATAGCGTTGATCGCTGACAAGCAATCGCGTCCGCCGATCCTGCGGCTTGCGGTTGAGGGGGGCGGGTGTTCGGGCTTCCAGTATAAATTCGACCTCGCCGATGCGCCAGACGTCGATGATATGGTCAGTGAGACTGACGGAGTGCGGTTGGTAGTCGATCCGATGAGCCTCGACCTGATTGGCGGGAGCGTGGTCGATTTCGTCGAATCACTGGGCGGCGCGGCGTTCAAGGTTGAAAACCCGCAAGCTGCCGCCGGTTGCGGTTGCGGTGCGAGTTTCGGGATTTAGGTTAGACCCGCGCGCGCTTCTGAGGCATCAGAGGCACATGAAAATCGCGACCTTCAACATCAACGGGATCAAAGCGCGGCTGCCGCGGCTGCTCGAATGGCTCGCCGAAACCCGGCCCGCTGTCGCCTGCCTGCAAGAAATCAAATCGCAGGACGAGGGCTTTCCTGCGGCGGAGATTGAGGCGCTGGGATATTCCGCAATCTGGCATGGGCAGAAAAGCTTCAACGGGGTCGCGATTCTGGTCGATACTGCGGCCGGATACGCCCTTACCGAAGTGCAGCGCGGGCTTGGCATTCCCGGCCCCAATGAAGGTGACGCAGAGCAGGCGCGCTATCTTGAAGCTGACGTCAGCGGGGTGCGCATCGCCTGCCTTTATCTGCCCAACGGCAACCCGCATCCGGGGCCGAAATTCACCTATAAGCTGGCGTGGATGGAGCGGTTGCGCGCGCGCATGGGCGAAATCTGGGCCGAGGAAGTGCCCGCTGTGGTGCTCGGCGATTTCAACGTCATTCCTGAAGACGATGATACCTGGTCGGTCAAGGCGATGGCAGACGACGCGCTGATGCAGCCCGGTTCGCGCGCCGCCTATGCGCAGATGCTTGGCGATGGCTGGTGCGACGCCCTGCGCACCCATAACCCGCGCGGCGGAGTGTGGACCTATTGGGACTATCAAGCAGGCGCATGGCAGCGCGATCACGGGTTCCGGATCGACCACATTCTGCTGTCACCCGAATGCGCCGACCGGCTCAAATCGGTTGACGTCGACAAGGATCATCGCGGCCGCGAAAAAGCCAGCGATCACGCCCCTGTCTGGGTAAGGCTCAAGGCATAACCGGCCCCGCGCCGCTCTCACCGATAGAAGATATGCGTATCGATCTGGGCGAGCCGGGTCTTGTTCTGGCTCCAGCTGGGGCGGACATATTTCGCGTGGAAGAACACCGCGTCGCCCGCTTCAGATTCCCACAGGCCCTTATGCGCGATTTCGGCAATTGCCACCGCGCGCGACCATGCGGCGGTGCCCGCGCGGATCGCGGGCATCTGCTTGCCGCGCATGAACGAAAATTGCCCCGGCTGCGCCACCACACCGCAATAGCTTTGAGGAAAGCGGCGGTCTTGGGATCGGTTGATGATCACTTGTGCCACAGCCAGTTGGCCGGTCAGCGGTTCACCGCGCGCTTCGAAATAGACCGCGCCGGCAAGACACTGCATTTCGTCGCTCATCGGCGCGGCGGTATCCACCATGCCGATCATTTCGGCCAGCGAACCTGCTTCGGTCAGAACGAGCCGTGTGGGAGTTTCGGCGGGAAGCGGCTGCACCACGGCTTGCGTAATGAACACCGGGGCTTCGGGAACCAGCTCCACCCCTGCTGGCGCGGGAGGCGTTACAAATTCGCCATTGGAAACTTGGGCCAAAGCTGCGGCGCTATCGAGGCCGAGGAGCGTCACGGTTGCGATGGCCACAGTGGCAATCGCAGAAATCGAGAAAGTCTTGCGACTCATGCAATCCACTATTCGGGCGGTGAGCGCGCGCAGACGCAGGCGGGAACCTTTTTGCAATCAATCTTGATTGTGGGGGTTCAAAAACGCCTGCCGGCCGCTCCCCGTCTGCGTGCTGATGAAACGGCCGAACTGCCGCCCCGTCAGCCTGCGCTAGGAAGAGCGCGGGCAAGTAGTTGGCTTGCCCTTTACGTCAACGCTAATCAGCGATTCCCGCGATGAACCGTTCGGGATCCGCGATATCCACCTCGATCAGCCAAATATCAGGATCCTGCTGTCGCCGCCGCGCAAGATAGTCGGAGAAATCCTGCTTGTTTTCAGGATCTTCGCGTTTTGTCGCAACAAAAGAACGCGAACCATCAAGGCCGGGCATCCTTTCGTAAAGTGCGCCGTCCGCTCCGCGACACAGGGTTGCGATCAGGATGGTGCCCGCGTCGCGCTCACCTTTGGCCAGCACGGTTGCATAGCCGCCGCGCGATTCGGCCAAGCGCAAGACAGCACTGACTTCAAGATGGGCAGGCAAACGCACGGTCACTTCACAGCTCCGAACGACCAGCCGCAGCATAGCCCGGCAGGCTCGACAACGCCATGCGGGACCGCATGAAGGTGCCAGTGCCGCGCCCGATTTCCTCACCATCCTCGTCAAGCAGCCGCGCCTCGGCGACGAACACCCGCCGCCGCCCGCTCACCCAGCGCCCTTCGGCGGTGACCGTTCCGGCGCGCAGCGGGCGTGAAAAGTGCAGGTTGAAGCTGGTGGTCAACAAGAACCGATCAGTGGCCAGCGTGTTGGCGGCATAGAACGCCGCATCATCGAGCATTTTGAAATAGATCGTCCCATGCGCCGCGCCCGCAGCGTGGTAATCTTCGGGCGTCACAGTAAAACTCAGGTGCGACAGACCTTCACCCGCAATATGCAGGCTGGAGGCAAATTTGCGGTTAATGGGGGCCGAGACATACAGTCGTTCGAGCGCGCGGTAATGCTGATCGGCTCCCGTTTCTGGCCCAACTGCCGTTGCAAAATCATTACTGCCGGGCATCATGCATCACTTCGGATCAGGCAGCGTCGCGCACGAACTGATCAGTCAACAGCGCATAAACCGCTTCGGTGGAGGGCGCATCGGCGATCATCTGGAGCAGCGCATCATCGCGGGTCAACCGCGAGATCGCCGCGAGCGCATGCAGGTGCGTCGCCCCGGCGTTCTCGGGCGAAACCAGCCCGCAAATCAGCGTCACCGGCCGGGCATCGGCTGCGGCAAAATCAATCGGTGCATCCAGCCGGATGATCACCAGCGACGGGCGGCGGATATCCTGGCTGCGGCAATGGGGGATCGCCACACCGCGCCCGAACCCGGTGCTACCCAAGATTTCGCGCGCTTCGAGGCTTTCCAGCACCTCGCCCGCATCCAGCCCATAGGCATCGCAAAGCAATTGCGCGGTCTGAGCCAGCACCTTTGGCTTGGTTTCGATCCGGGCGAATGCAATCGCCTGCGGAGTGAGAGCCAGGTTAACGTCCATTGTGTTTACGATCCCGAGTGAAAACGCCAATCGCGGCGAATATCCGATCCGGTTCTGCCGCAAAGCAGCCTTGGATCGGGGCGGAGCCCCTCCTGCTACCGCCGCCTGAACCTTCGGGCAGATGCTATTTCTCTGATAGCAAATGCTGTTCCGGGTTCTATTTCGGTTCAACCCAGCCGATTGAACCGTCAGCGCGCCGATAGACCATATTATGCCGCTCGGTGCCAGCGTTTTTGAAAAACAGCGCGTTGGTGTGGCGCAGGTCCAACATCATCACCGCATCTGCAACGGTGGCGGTGGGGATATCGACGCGGGTTTCGGCGATGACCAGCGGGGCATCAGCGATCACCTCCTGCTCATCATCCTCATCAACCGCAAAAATGGTGTAAGCGGCGTCTTCCTCGGCGCGCGAGTGGGTAGCGGCTTCGTGCCGATCGGTCAGGCGGCGCTTGTACCGGCGCAGCTGCTTTTCGATTTTGGCTGCCGCATGATCGAGCGCGATGTGCGCATCGGTCGCAGAGCCTTGCGCTTTCAGGATCAGGCCTTGCATGACATGCGTGATGATATCGCAGGTAAACGCGCCTGCGGGCGCTTTGCCAAACGTGACGTGGGAAGACAGAGCGCGGTCGAAATACTTATCGACGATTGCGCCCAGCCGGTCCGCTGCATGTTCCTGCAAAGCTGCACCGGTAGCCATTTGATGACCAGAAATCCGAATATCCATAAATTTGTTTTCCTCCCGTCCTAATCAGGATCGCGTGGTAAGTGATGGTGCGTGCGATTCAGCCGTATTTGGGGTCAACGGGTCCAGATCGCATTGTCGATACCGGCAACAAATGTGCCGTGGCGCTCCAGCTCCTCCGGGCTGGCACAATGGGGGCGAGGCTCGCGCCGGGGACGGTCGCCTGCGGGGCGATGCCACGGCCCGTTGAGCATTGCGGTGGCGGTGTCAGCGGCGGCGCTATCGTTCAGGCCCAGCCCGATCTGCCGCCCGCCGTTCAATTCGACATAGACCTGTGCGAGCAATTCCGCATCGAGCAACGCGCCGTGTTTGACCCGGTGGCTGCGATCAACCCCGTAGCGCGTGCAGAGTGCATCGAGCGACAGTTTCGCGCCAGGGTGGCGTTTGCGCGCAATCGCGACGGTATCAACCATCCGGTCAAGGCCGATCGGCGCGCGACCGATTTTTTGGAGTTCGTTGTTGAGGAACCCAAAATCAAAACTGGCATTATGCGCCACCAGCGGCGCATCGCCGAGGAATGCGAGCAGATCATCGGCCAGTTCCGCAAACCGCGGCTTGGCTGCAAGGAACGCGGCTGACAGCCCGTGCACCCGTTCTGCTTCAGGCGGCATATCGCGGTCGGGGTTAAAATAAGCGTGGAAGGTAGACCCAGTTTCCACCCGGCCAATCATTTCGATGCAGCCAATTTCCACCATCCGGTCGCCGGTCTTGGGATCAAGCCCGGTGGTTTCGGTATCAAAAATGATCTCACGAGTGTCTGGCCGCATTTGCAGTACTATCCTCCCATGCCCGGCATGTTGCAAGCAATGCTTGCAATCAAACTGACGCAATCAGCGCGGTGACCTGCGCCCGCGTATCATCCAGCGATGTGCCAGTATCGATCACATGGTCAGCGCGCGCGCGCTTGTGCGTATCGTGCAATTGCAGGCTCAAAATATGCTCGAATTTCTGCGCCGTCATACCCGGGCGGGCGAGCACACGGGCGCGCTGCACCGGTTCCGGCGCAGATACGACAACGATCAGGTCCACCGCCGCATGGCCGCCGCGCTCCAGCAGCAAAGGAATATCGAACACCACCGCGCGGTGATCACCATGCTGTTCCAGAAATGCCGCGCGCCGGGCAGCCACTGCGGGGTGGACGATGGCTTCAAGCCGGGCGAGCGCCGCGGTGTCGGCGAAGACCTGTTGGCCAAGCCGGTCACGGTCGACTCCGTCCGGGCCGGTCGATCCGGGAAACGCCGCTTCGATGGCGGGCAGCAATTCACCGCCCGGCCCCTGCATCGCACGCACTTGCGCATCGGCGTCGAACACCGGAATCCCGGCGTCGGCAAACATCGCGGCGACGGTGGATTTGCCCATCCCGATTGAGCCGGTGAGACCGATGATTTTCGGGCGAGTCATACTGTCAGGATTGTCCGCAATTCAGCGTCGTGTTCGCGCGGGGCCGGTTGACCGAAGAACAGCTCAAACGCAGCAGCGGCTTGCCCGATCAGCATTGACAGCCCGTCGATGGTGCGGTGGCCCTTGGCCCGCGCGCCTTGCAGAAATGCTGTATCAACCGGCGCGGTCACGATATCATAGGCGATGGCGCCGGGCGGCGCATGGCTCCAATCAAACGCCAGCGGCGGCTGTCCCTGCATTCCCAACGATGATGCGTTGATCACGAGGTCAAGACAGGTTTCGCGGTCGTCAAACGCAAAATCGGTTGGGTCGGCGAAATGCGCAAGGTGGATCGCGTGGTGCTCGGGCTTGGGCGCAAGTTCATCGAGCAGTGCGCGCGCCTTATCAGAATCGCGTCCGGCCACCACCAGTGTAAATCCCTTGTCAGCCAGCGCAGTGATGATCGCCCGCGCCGCGCCGCCAGTGCCAAAAATGCGTGCCATACGGAAATAGTGGGTCGCGGCCAAGTGGCTTACCAGCGGTTCGAGGAACCCGGCTGCGTCCGTGTTGGTCCCGGCCAGCACACCGCCGCCGCCGCCGCCGCCGGGCAGGATCGTATTGACCGCGCCAATCACATCGGCGGGCGGATCAATCCGGCCGAGACCTGCCATCACCGCCTGTTTGTGCGGCATGGTAACATTGCACCCGCGCCAAAGCGGGTCTTCGCGGCGGGAGGCGAGATAGTCGGTCAAACCCTCTGGCCGAACATGGCAGGCGCGGTATTTGGCATCGACCCCAAGCTTCTCCAGCCAGAAATTGTGGATCGTCGGCGATTTCGACTGCGCAATCGGATCGCCGATCACCTCGGCATATGCCTGTCCTGAGCTTTGTCGAAGGGCGCGGGTCATACCGCGATCACCCGGTGCTTTCGCAGCATTGCAAGCAAGGGAAGCAGCGGCATTCCCAGAATCGTGAAGTGGTTGCCGATAATGTTCTCAAACAAATGCACGCCGCGTCCCTCGATCCGGAAGCAACCGACACAGGCGTTGATGGCGGGCCATTCAGCGTCGAGGTACCATTCAATAAAGGGCTCGCTCAATGCGCGCACCTCAAGCCGTGCGTCATCGCTGGCACAGTCGATCACGGCCCCATTGTTCGCCAGCACCACGCTGGAATCGAGTACGATGACCTTCTGTGAAAATGACCGCAAATGCGCTGCGGCGTCATCTCGCGATACCGGCTTATCGTACAGGTCGCCGCCAATCGACACCATCGAATCGCTGCCGATCACCCACCGGTCGGGAAACTCTCTCGCAATGGCCAAGGCCTTGGCCTCGGCGAGCGCGCGGGCGATGGCGCGCGGGTCTGCGCCGCCGTTGCGCATCGCCTCGGTGATCGCCGCTTCGTCGATATTGGCAGGATGCACCGCGTAGACGACCCCGGCGGCATCAAGCATCGCCCGCCGCGAGGCCGATTTGCTGGCGAGAATCAGCCGCGGCGTGTCATCGGCATCGGCTGCCGTCGTATTGGCCAATATCATAGGGCTTTACCCACTCCGCCCTCGCTCACCGGGCGCCGGCCACGCTCCTGAACCAGCCGGATGATCGCTGCCGCAGTCTCCTCGATCGAACGGCGGGTAACATCGATCACCGGCCACCCATTGTCGCCAAACATCCGCCGCGCAAATTGCAACTCGCCTTTCACCCGGTCGCTATCGACATAGGCGGTCTCGGTTGCCTCATTCAGCGACAACAACCGGTTGCGGCGGATCTGCACCAGACGTTCGGGGCTGGTTGTCAGCCCGACCACCAGCGGATGCCGCAGCCGGTACAGCGCCGTGGGCGGCGGGCTTTCCACCACCAGCGGGATATTGGCGGTCTTGTAACCGCGATTGGCAAGATAAATGCTGGTCGGCGTTTTGGATGAGCGGGACACCCCGACCAGCACAATATCAGCCTCCTCCCACTCCTCGTGGGCCAGCCCATCATCATGCGCGATGGTGTATTGGATCGCATCGACCCGCTTGAAATAATCGTCATTCATCATGTGCTGGCGGCCGGGGCGGCCATGCGCTTCCTGCCCCAACTGGCTTTCGAGCGCGGCTGTAACCTGATCAAGCACCGGCACAGCGGGCAGGCCCAGATGACGGCAATGTTCCTCCAACCGCTTGCGCGTGTCGGGGTTTACCAGCGTATATAGCACCAATCCAGGGTGCGCGGCGAGGTCAGGAACGATCCGATCAAGGTGCTGTAATGATCGCACCATGGGCCAGAAATGGCGGTTGACCATCGGATCATCAAATTGCGCCAGCGCGGCTTTGGCAATCATTTCCAGCGTTTCGCCGGTTGAATCCGAGACAAGATGCAGGTTGAGTCGGTTCATCAGATTCGCGCTCGCTGCCCCGGAGTCGTGGTGTTTGGGGCTGTGGACAGAAGGCTGCATAAACCACGGGAGGGAAGAGCTAACAAGCAGGGGAGCAATTTTCATGCCCACTGACAGGCATTCGGTGGGGGGTATTTGCCCACAGCTCGCCAGTTTTGTGGACAGGCTAGCAAGTGTGGGGATAACGCCCGCTTGACGCCCAAGCCATGCGGATTCGCTTGCCAAGTTTGGGCGTGTTCAGGCTGGGGGTAACCGATCAAGGGCTGGTAATTCCCGGAATCCACAGGCCCAACATACTCCATCAACCCTTTTATAATTTGATTTGTTTTGTTTATAGGAACCCTATGCCTGGACCATTACTCGATACGCTCAAAGGTGTCCGTCAGGACGTTCCCCCGGTTTGGCTTATGCGCCAAGCGGGACGCTATCTGCCTGAATACCGAGAACTTCGTGCCGAAAAAGGTGGGTTCCTCGCGCTGGTTTACGACAGCGAAGCCGCTGCTGAAATCACCGTGCAGCCAATCCGGCGGTTCGGGTTTGACGGCGCGATTCTGTTTTCCGATATCCTGATCGTGCCGCATGCGATGGGCCAGGGATTGACCTTTGCTGCTGGCGAAGGCCCGCACCTCAGCCCCACTTTGCTCGAAGCTGGTCTTGATAGTTTCACCCCGGCGTTTGAACGGTTTGAGCCGGTTTATGAAACCGTGCGCCGCACCCGCGCGCTGATCGGGCCTGATGTGACGATGCTCGGCTTTGCGGGTAGCCCGTGGACGGTCGCAACTTACATGATCGCTGGTGAAGGATCGAAGGATCAGGGCGCGGCGCGGCTGCTGGCCTACCGCGATCCGGCGCACATGCAGGCAATTATCGATGCAATTGTCGATGTCTC
Source organism: Sphingomonadales bacterium (assembly GCA_038224685.1). Lineage (GTDB taxonomy): Bacteria > Pseudomonadota > Alphaproteobacteria > Sphingomonadales > Sphingomonadaceae > Erythrobacter. Next base: position 5,258 of record JBBRFG010000013.1, on the reverse strand, counting down.
GGTCACCTACCTGCGCGGCCAAATTGATGCCGGGGCCGAAGCGGTGCAGTTGTTCGATAGCTGGGCGGGCAGCCTTGCGCCGGACCAATTTGAACAGTGGGTGGTGGCCCCTAATGCTGCTATCACTGCGCAGCTGAAGCAGAGCCACCCCGATACCCCGATTATCGGCTTTCCCAAAGGCGCAGGCGCGAAACTGCCTGCCTATGCCCGCGAAACCGGCGTGGACGCTGTCGGGCTGGACGAGACGCTTGATCCCGCATGGGCGCATGCCAGTCTGCCCGCAGGGATGCCAGTGCAAGGCAATTTTGATCCGCTGCTGCTTGAGGCGGGCGGTCCGGCGATGGCGGCGCGGCTTCGCACCATCATCGATGCGTTTGAAGACCGGCCGCATGTGTTCAACCTTGGCCACGGGATTGGGCAATTCACGCCGATCGCTCACGTCGAGGAATTGCTTGCGGCGCTGAGGGGCTAGAAGAATGCAGGAGCTTATCTCGTCGATCTACCTGTTTCTCAAGGCAGGGCATGTGATCTTTATGGTGTTCTGGCTAGCTGGGCTGTTCATGCTGCCGCGTCAGTGCATCTACATGCTGGATCATGTCCCTGGGTCGCCGGGAGAGGCCAAGTGGGCGACGCGGATGGGCAAGCTGCGGTCGATTATCCTGACGCCAAGCATGATCATCGTGTGGGTGCTGGGGCTGACGATGGCGTGGTCGGGCGGCTGGTTTTCCGAAGGCTGGCTGCATGCCAAGCTGGCGCTGGTACTGGCGATGACAGGCTACCACGGTTGGTTGGTGGCGCAGACCAAGAAGATGGCGCGCGGGGAGCGCCCGCTGACCGAAGCCCGCCTGCGGCTGATTGGCGAAGTACCGGGCCTGCTGCTTGTGGTGATTGTGGCACTGGTGTATCTCAAACCGTTCTAGGCTGCACTGTGCGGGCCGGGCAGTGCTTCGATAATCGCCGATTGACCTAACCCGTCGCCGCTTCTATTTGAAGGTCACTCAACCGGTAACCGGGGGCAATACCCGCCCCACTAGGTCTGCTTTCTCCAAGCCCAGTCTTGCCAGCCGTTTCGGCACAACCGCAAGACGCCTCTCCTCCTGAGGGGCACTGACCATCCGGCCACTCCTGACTTTCGGAACAACACACATTATGCATTTGAAAGACCTCAAGCGAAAAACCCCGGCCGAATTGGTCGCAATGGCCGAAGAACTGGGTGTTGAAGGCGCCTCGACCATGCGCCGACAGGATTTGCTGTTCAGCATCCTGCGCGAACTGGCCGAGGACGAGGAATACGAAGAGAAAATCATGGGGATCGGCACCATCGAGGTGCTACAGGACGGCTTTGGCTTCCTGCGCAGCCCCGAGGCCAACTATCTTGCCGGGCCAGATGATATTTATGTCTCGCCCAATCAGGTCCGCAAATGGGGCCTGCGCACCGGTGACACGTGCGAAGGCGAAATCCGCGCTCCGCGCGATGGCGAACGCTATTTCGCGATCACCACGCTCGCCAAGGTCAATTTTGATGATCCTGACGCGGTGCGCCTGCGGACCAATTTCGATAACCTTACCCCGCTTTATCCCGACGAAAAGCTGACGCTCGATTGCCTTGACCCGACGGTGAAGGACAAAAGCGCGCGGGTGATCGATATCATCGCGCCGCAAGGCAAAGGCCAGCGCGCGCTGATCGTCGCCCCGCCGCGCACCGGTAAAACTGTGCTGCTGCAAAACATTGCCAAAGCGATCACCGATAACCATCCAGAGGTGTTTCTGATCGTTCTGCTGGTCGATGAACGGCCCGAAGAGGTCACCGACATGCAGCGCAGCGTGAAGGGCGAAGTGATTTCCTCTACCTTCGACGAACCCGCCAACCGCCACGTGCAAGTGGCGGAAATGGTGATTGAAAAGGCCAAGCGGCTGGTCGAACACAAGCAGGATGTGGTGATCCTGCTCGATTCGATCACTCGTCTGGGCCGGGCCTACAACACCGTGGTGCCATCATCGGGCAAGGTGCTGACCGGCGGGGTCGATGCCAATGCGTTGCAGCGGCCCAAACGGTTCTTTGGCGCGGCGCGGAACATCGAGGAAGGCGGCAGCCTTTCGATCATCGCTACCGCGCTGATCGACACGGGCAGCCGGATGGACGAAGTGATCTTTGAAGAATTCAAAGGCACCGGCAACAGCGAAATCGTGCTGGATCGCAAGGTGTCTGACAAGCGTATCTTCCCCGCGCTGGATGTTGGCAAGTCCGGCACCCGCAAGGAAGAACTGCTGGTCGAAAAGGATAAGATGTCCAAAATGTGGGTGCTGCGCCGCATCCTGATGCAAATGGGCACCGTAGATGCGATGGAATTCTTGCTGGACAAGATGAAGGATTCCAAGACCAATTCTGATTTCTTCGATACGATGAATCAGTAAAAATTCCGCCGGGGGGCGGGCCTAAGGGACGAACAGTGCGGACGGAACAAAGTGCTTAGCCAATATCTCTATATCAGCACCGCGCCGACCTTGCCGCGTGAGGAAGTCGACGACATCCTCGACACCAGCGCGCGCAACAATCCGGCGCGCGGGATCACTGGCTTGCTGTTGTTCAACGGCCGCAACTTTCTGCAATTGCTCGAAGGCGAGGAAGGCGAAGTCAGCGCGTTGATGGAGCGGATCAACGGCGACCCGCGCCACAGCGGTGTCTCGGTGCTTGACCGCCGCGCGATCGACACACGCACTTGCCCCGACTGGGCGATGAAGCGGGTGCTGATCGCCGAAAGCATCGCCAGCCGCCGCGAAATGCTGGAACGCGACCTACCGCAAGGGCTGGACCCCGAAGTGCGCAAGATGATCGTGAATTTCGCAGTGTTGAATTAGCGCTCATACCATGATGCGCCGCGTCGTTTTGACCGGCTCACCGGGAGCAGGAAAAACCACATTGCTGCTTGAAGCGGCGAAAGCTGGTCTAACAACCTCGCCAGAAGTTGCTCGCGAACTGCTTAAGAATCGCGGCGGAATGACGCTGCGGGTGGATGAACCACGCGAATTTGCCGATTTGATGTTTGCTGCGCATCGCCTAGAATACGCGCGGTTTGAAACTCACTGCAAGCCTGTCGTGTTCGACCGGGGTTTTCCCGATGTCGTGGGCTTTCTTGAACTTTCAGGTCTACCAGTGCCCGATGCGATTGACCATGGTTGCCGAACATTGCGCTATAATGGCCCCGTATTGCGGGCTCCGCCTTGGCGCGAGATTTACCGGCCAGACTCTGAGCGGATACAGGACTGGAACCAGGCAGTGGAGAGCGACAAAGCAGTGACCGCGGCGTGGAGGCACTATGGCTATAACGTGGAGGATCTGCCCTTAGCGCCAGTTGTCGACCGACTGTCGTTTCTAATGGCCAGGCTCTAGCCCTTCGCCGCCGCCAACTTCGCGGCCATAGCGGTAACGTGGCACTCCCCCGGCCAGTGCGGCGGCGGTTTCATCCCGGCGTTGGCCCGCTTCGGCGGCTGTGCCGTGGGCCAATCCTTGGTGTTTCACGTGAAACAAACCCGTCATTGGTGGGGGTGTGCAGCAACAGCGGGTTCGTAATCGCGTCCTTTTCGCTCAATAACCTGTCAATCCCGCGCGGTGTTGAGCGTCATCGGGGTCCCTCTCGCATCAAGGGAATGCTTTGCCCAAACCCGCTGGATTGGCTTGCTCGCTTGCCAAGCCCAAATGCCAAGCCCAAATGACAGGGGAGAGACCCGAGAGGAGCACCGCCCGATGAAAATCAATGTCGAAATCGAATGCACACCTGAAGAGGCCCGCAGTTTCATCGGCCTGCCCGATGTTAGTGCGGCCAACAATGTCTACGTCGACAACATTGCCAAAGCCATGAAGGGCGTATCAAATCCTGAACAATTACAGGAATATGCTCAGGCCTTGGCACCGATGGGACAGGTCGGGTTGAAACTGTTTCAAAGCTTTGTTGAAAACGGGATGAAAGCCGCATCGCGCGCGGGTGATATGGGGTCCAAGGGCTCTGACAAACCCTGATTATACTCAGATGACCCCGACGATATTCGCATTGTCGAGCGGCGCGGCGCCCGCTGCCATTGGGGTGATCCGCATTTCGGGGCCGCAGGCCGGGGCGGCGTTGGCGGCGCTGGCGGGGCGGATACCGCCGCCGCGCCGGGCGTCGCTGGTCCGGCTGCGCGACGGTGCTGGCACCCTGCTGGACGAGGCATTGGCGCTATGGTTCCCCGCGCCGAACACCGCCACGGGTGAGGACTTAGCCGAGCTGCATTGCCACGGCGGGCGGGCGGTCATCGCTGCGGTCGAAGCGGCGCTCGCCGGGCTGCCCGGCCTGTCCCGCGCGCAGCCGGGCGAGTTCACCCGCCGCGCCTTTGCTAATGGCCGCATCGATCTGGCCGAGGCTGAGGGGCTGGCCGATCTGCTGTCAGCCGAAACCGAATGGCGACGCGCCGCTGCGCTCGCCAATGCCGGCGGGATGCTATCGCGGCAGGTCGAGGTCTGGCGCGACCGAGCGCTGAGCCTGTCGGCCGAGATCGAAGCCGTGCTTGATTTTGCTGACGAGGAAGACGCCGCCGCTTTGCCCGAATGTTTCACGTGGAACATTGGCGCGCTGGCGGGTGAGTTGGAGCAATGGCTATCGCGCCCACGCTCCGAACGGTTGGGGGAGGGGTTCCGGGTGGTGTTGGCCGGGCCGCCCAACGCGGGCAAATCGACGCTGTTCAACGCGCTGATCGAAAGCGAGGCAGCCATCACCTCGCCGATTGCGGGGACGACCCGCGATGTGATTGAACGGTCGGTAGCGATAGGCGGCGCGGCGTTCACTTTTGTCGATACCGCCGGGCTACGGGCAGCCAAGAGCGGGGCTGAGGCTGACCAAATTGAGGCTATCGGGATCGAGCGTGCGAAATCCGCGGTGCTGCGGGCGGATGTGGTGTTGTGGCTGGGGGATGAGGGCGCTGGCCCCGAAGGGGTGTGGGAGATTGCAGCGCAGGCCGACCGGGGGGAGTTCGCGACCAAGGTTGCAGCGCGCCATACGGTGTCGGCGGTAACCGGAGCAGGGCTGGACGGGTTGAAACACGCCTTGGTTGAGGCGGCCCGAACGGCGCTGCCCAAACCGGGTGAGGCCGCGCTCAATGCCCGGCAACATGCCCATCTGGCTGAGGCAGCGGCGGCGCTGGGTTCCGCACAAAGCCTCGTCGATCCGTTGCTGATCGCCGAAGAACTGCGGCGGACGCGGCTGGCGTTTGATCGGCTGATCGGG
>JBBRFG010000012.1:0-32845 GCA_038224685.1 Sphingomonadales bacterium | reverse complement strand
ATCCAGCAACCTTGCCGCTGCCTATGGCATTGCGGTGACCGGGGCGATGTTCATCGACACGCTGCTGTTGGCCGCGGTGCTGTTTTCGCTGTGGCGCTGGCCGGTGTGGAAAGCGCTGCCATTGGTCGCCGCGTTCCTGATTGTCGATATCGCCTATTTCGGCGCGAACCTGATCAAGGTGCCGCAAGGCGGGTGGGTGCCGCTGCTGATCGGGTTCATCATTTTCACCCTGCTCACGACCTGGTCACGCGGGCGCGAGTTGATGCGCGCGAGCATGACCGAAGGATCGCTGCCGATCGAGATTTTCGCCAAGAGCGCGCACAACTCCACGACGCGCGTGCCCGGCACAGCGGTGTTCATGGCATCGATCAACACCGGTGTGCCATCGGCGCTGCTGCACAATATCAAGCACAACAAGGTGCTGCACGAACGGGTGCTGATCCTGACCGTGGCGGTGCAGGATATGCCGTATGTTGAGGCGGCCGAACGCTATTCGTGCAAGGATCTGGGCAACGGATTTTACCGCGTTACGATCCGCTGCGGGTTTCTTGAGGACACTGACGTGCCGTCCTTGCTGCGCACGCTCGACCTGTGCGGCGCGCCGTTCGACATGATGCAAACCAGCTTTTTCCTGTCGCGCCAGACGCTGCTGGCATCGAGCAAGCCGGGCATGGCGATCTGGCGAGAGAAACTGTTCGCCTGGATGCTGCGCAATGCGGCCAGCGCGATGGCGTTTTTCCGCCTGCCCACCAACCGGGTAGTGGAGCTGGGGAGCCAGGTGGAGATTTGAAGGCGGCTGGGTTTTCTGAGTATCAATCAGAATGACGTTGGCAGCTGGCCGATAATCTCACCAGCCAGTACCGCAGAGGGTTTACAGGTGCTGTCGACTTCAATGTCATAATGCATATGTGAGTGCACGATATCATACTGCCCGTGCGCCTGACCAATTGCCCGGTCACCTCGTTCGATCTCTCGGCGCTCCAGTTCGTCAAGAGAGCAGTGCACGCCAACAAACGCGGTATCCACGCCTTTGAGCACATCATGCCAGTCCCGCCGAAGTTCATCCGTGAGTATGACTTCATCGCAGATCAGATCGATGCCGCTTAGTGCCAAGGCGGCAACAGATCGGTGATGCGCCTTTAGACATGCAAGACCAATGTGCCCGAAATTAAGGCGCACAAGATCACGTTCGTCGCGATCAAAGAAAAAACCATCGGAATTGTTGTGAAGGCGATCGGGCAGCATCGCAAAAGCGTCATCAATCCCCGTAAGGCAATAGGGGCGCACCAACTGTTCCTGAAGCGCGTGCGCAATGCTTGTTTTGCCTGATGACGTTGTGCCGTTGAGAAAAATCAGACCCATCGTTTGCCTTACCCCGTCGGCGGTTCATCCTTGAACGGCTCGTCCCGGTCCTCAAAGCTCAGACCATTCTTCAACAGCATCGGGATCTGGCTGAAGGTGAAAAGGAACGTCAGCGGCAGGAACACCCACAGTTTCGCCCACAGCCAGCCCTCGAAATCGAGCTGCGCGCGCAGGACTTCATTGAGCACCGCCAGCAGCAGGAAAAACACCCCCCAGTTGCGCGACAGTTTGAGCCAGCCAGCATCTGACAGCCCTTCAAACGCGGCTTCGAGCAGCATTTTGAGTAATGCCCGCCCGGCAAACACTCCGCCCAGCAGCGCGGTGCCGAACACCGCATAGATGATCGTCGGCTTCAACTGCACGAAGGTCGGATCGCCGAAGAAAATCGTCAGGCTGCCAAAGCCGATAATCAACGCGGTCGAAAACCACAGCATCGGCGATACCTTGCCCAGCCGCCATTTCGAGATGATCAGCGCCGCCACCGCCGCGACCATGAACGCGCCGGTGCCATTGATGATCGCGCCAAGCTCGCCTGCCGGGTTGGGTTTGTCAGGTGCGCTCCAGCGATAAACGCCAAGGAACACCAGCAGCGGTCCGTAATCGACCGCGACGTTGATCCAGCTTGAGGCGGCTTTTTTGCCTTCGGTCTCGCTCATTACGCCACCCCGGCAATCACGCGCGCGACCAGATCGGGGTCGAACGGGCGCAGGTCTTCGATTTTCTCGCCCACGCCAATCGCGTGGATCGGCAGGCCATATTGCTCGGCTGCGGCGACCAGCACGCCGCCGCGCGCGGTGCCATCCAGCTTGGTCATGATCAACCCGGTGACGCCCGCGACTTCCTTGAATACGTCGATCTGCGCCAGCGCGTTCTGACCATTGGTGGCATCCAGCACCAACACCACATCATGCGGCGCATCGGGGTTCAAGCGGCCAAGGACGCGGCGGATTTTTGCCAGCTCGTCCATCAATTCGGTCTTGTTTTGCAGCCGCCCGGCGGTATCGACGATCAGCGCGTCGATCCCGGTCTCGGTCGCCTGCTTCACCGCATCGAACACAATCGCCGCCGGATCGCCGCCTTCGGGCCCGCGCACCAGATCAACCCCGACGCGCCCCGCCCAGGTCGCCAGCTGGCCGATTGCAGCCGCGCGAAAAGTGTCACCTGCTGCCAGCAACACGCCGTAATCATCCTCGATGAACAGGTGGGCGAGTTTGGCGATGGTGGTGGTCTTGCCGCTGCCGTTGACTCCGATCACCAGGATCACTTGCGGGCGCGGGAAGGCGGTGATTTCAAGCGGCTTGGCCACCGGGCGCAGGATCGACGCGATTTCCTCTGCCACGGCTTCGCGCAGTTCGCTGGTGGTGATTTCAAGGCCGAACCGCTTGTCCGAAAGCCGCGCGCGGATGCGCCCCGCCGCTGCCGGGCCAAGGTCGGACATAATCAGCGCGTCTTCAACCTCGTCCAGCGTGGCATTATCCAACTTCGCTCCGCCGCCGATTACCGGCAGGCTCGACGCCAATTTCTCGGACGTTTTGGCAAAGCCGCCCAGCAGGCGCTGGCTCCAGCTGGTCTCGCTCATCGCAAAAGGCCTTCCATGGTCCCGCGCACATTTATGTCGATCACCTCGCCTGCGACGGCGTCAGATGGCAGGGCGACACGGGCATAGTTGGGGGCATAGCCGGTGCCGTCGCGTTCGGCGAGGACAGGCAGGGTTTCGCCCACAAGTCTGGTCAGCCAGTCGGCGCGCCGGGCGGCGGCGCGCGTGCGCAGTTGTGCTGCGCGATCTTTCACCACATCGCGGCCCAGTTGCGGCATCCGCGCGGCGGGCGTGCCGGGGCGAGGCGAGAATGGGAAGATGTGGGCGTGAACGATATCAAGTTCGTCAATGATGCTCAGGTTATCGCCGTGGTGCGCCGCGCTTTCGGTCGGGAACCCTGCGATCAGGTCGGCGCCAATTGCGATATCGGGCCGCAACGCCTTGAGCCGCTCAACGAGGTCCACCGCATCGCTGCGCAGATGACGGCGCTTCATCCGCTTGAGGATCAGGTCAGCGCCGTGCTGCAGCGATAGGTGCAAGTGCGGCATCACCCGCGCCTCATGGACGATCAGTTCGAACAGCGCCGGATCAATCTCAATCCCGTCAACCGATGAAAGGCGTAAGCGGGTGAGCGCTGGGAAGGTGTCAAGGATCGCAGCCACCAACACGCTGAGTCTGGGCGCGCCCGCAATGTCCTGTCCCCAGCTGGTCAGATCGACCCCGGTGAGCACGATTTCCTTGGCACCGGCAGCCAGATGCGCCTCGATCTCGCGCAGCACCGCTGGCACGGGAGCAGAGCGGCTTTTGCCCCGGCCTTGGGGAATGACACAGAAGCTGCAGGCATGGTCGCAGCCGTTTTGCACTGCGATGAATGCGCGGGTGTATGGACCTTCCGCCAGTCCCCGCGCAGGCGGGGATCTCAGGCTGGTGATTGCGCCAATCTGCATGAGCGCCCCGCCTGCGCGGGGACTCGCATTCCAGCTACGCGGATCGAGCTTGGCTGCGTTGGCGATCAGTCCGTCGACCTCGTCCATCGCGCCAATTTCCGCCCGGTCGATTTCTGCCGCGCAGCCGGTGACTATAAGCCGCGCGGTCGGGTGATCGCGGCGTGCGCGGCGGATGGCCTTACGGGTCTGGCGCACGGCCTCCCCCGTAACCGCGCAGGAATTGATCACGACAAGGTTCTGTTCGCCCGCCAGCATCACCCGCATCCGTTCGCTTTCGGCGATGTTCATGCGGCAGCCCAGCGTGATGATCTGCGGCGCGCTCAAGCGTAGTCATCCCAGTCAAAGGTGCCGCGAAACGCCTCTGTCGCAACGCCCGTCATCTGGATCGTGCCGCGCGGTTGCCATGCGATGACAAGATCGCCGCCCGGCAGGCTAACCGTCACCGGGCTTGCCACCAGCCCGCGCCGGATCGCCGCGACGGCGGTAGCGCACGCCCCGGTGCCGCACGCCCGCGTCAGCCCCGCGCCGCGTTCCCACACCCGCAACCGCAGATGATCGGGTCCGGCAAGGCTGGCGACGTTGACGTTGACCCGGTCAGGAAACAGCGCGTCATGTTCGATTTGCGGCCCGATGACGTGCAATTCTACGGCATCCGCATCGTCTACGAAAAACACCACATGGGGATTGCCGACATTGACCGCAAATGCTCCGCTGAGATCGTCCCAGCCCACCGGCAACCACGCAGTATCCAGCGCGTAGGCCAGCGGAATTGAATCCCATTCAAACCGGGGCGCGCCCATATCGACCCGCGCGCCGCCCGCCAGCGGTTCGAGCGCAATCGGCCCGCCGCCGGTTTCGATGATGACCGGCGCGCCGTGCAGCAGCGCCACTGCGCGCGCGGCATTGCCGCAGGCTTCCACCTCGCCGCCATCGCTGTTGAAAATCCGCATCCGGAAGGCATGGGTATCACTCGGTTCGAGCAGCACCACCTGATCGCAGCCGATGCCCGTGCGCCGATCCGCCAGCGCGCGCGCGACCTGCGGCGTGACCGCTGGTAGCGCGTCCGCACGCGCATCAAGCACGACAAAATCATTGCCGAGCCCATGCATTTTAATAAAGGGAATATGCACTGCCACCGCTGCGCATCTATGCACCGCTGGCCGCCGCGTCCAGTCCTGTAGGGCGGCGGGGGTAAAGCTTGGCGCGATCAGGCGCTGCGTGAACGGGTTTGCACGCCGATTGCGATATCCGGTTGGATGATAGGTTGATCGTCCGCAGCCTCAGTTAGCATTCCGGCAGCCCTAAGCCGCGTGCGCACCGCCTCGGCATCTTCGGGGAGGCCGAACAGATAGCCTTGCGCTTTCAACTGGCCCATCAACTTCAATGCGTTGAGCGTTTCTTCATCCTCGACGCCTTCGGCGGTCAGCGGCAGGTCGAGCCCACGGCCCAGCGCGACGATCGCTTCCACAATGCTCGACTTGCGGCCCGCGTCGCGCAGTTCGCCAACAAAGCTGCGGTCAATCTTGATCCGGTCAAACGGCAAACTGCGCAGCTGTTCTAGGCTGGAATAGCCGGTGCCAAAATCATCAAGGCTGATCTGCACGCCCTGATTGCGCAAGGACGTGACCATCGAACGCACCAGCCCAACATTCTCGTGCAGGCAGCTTTCAGTGATTTCGATTTCCAACCGCTGGGCGGGGAAATTGGCCTCGACCAGCTTTTTGAGCAAGCGCTGGGCAAACCAAGGATCGCGCATCTGCACCGGCGAAATGTTAATCGAAAGCGTCAGGCTGCCATCCCATTCGCGCGCATCGGCGAATGCTTGCTCCATCAGCTTTTCGGACATTTCGGTAATCTGGCCGATTTCTTCGGCTATCGGTACAAAGATGTCGGGGCATATCAGGCCGAGGGTGGGCGAACGCCAGCGTGCCAGCATTTCAAATCCCACCAATGCGCCGGATTGCACATCAATCTGCTGTTCGTAAAATGGCACAAATTCGCCCTTGGCCAAGCCTTGGCGGATCCCGGCTTCCAGTTGATTGCGGAACTTGAGTTCTTGGTCCATGCCGTCCTCGAACCAGAAATAGCGGTTCCGGCCCTGCTTTTTGGCCTGATATAGGGCCATATCCGCGCTGTGCATCAGTTCAGCAGCATCCAGCGCGGCGCCAACTTTACCGTTCGCATCGTGATCGGCGGCGATGCCGATCGAGATGGTGAGTTCAATCGTCACTTCGGGCAGCTTGAATGGTTGCGCCATGCCTTCGAACAGGCGGATCACCAGATCATCGACGCGTTCGGAAAGACCGGAGGGGTAGGAAACCACAAATGCAAATTCATCACCGCCAAGCCGCGCCAAGCGGGCTTCATTTGGCAGGATGGCGCGCACCCGATCACACAGCATCACCAGCACCGCGTCGCCGGTGGTGTGGCCATGCATATCATTGATCTGTTTAAATTTATCCAAATCGATCATGCAATATGCAACAGCTTCGCCGCGGGCGGCGGCGCGGGTGCGCAGGTCTTCGGTCGCTTCGACCATGCTGCGGCGGTTAAGGCACTGGGTCAAAGGATCGGTCGCCGCCAGCAGGCGTGATTGTTCCTCGGCTTTGCGGCGTTCGCCAATTTCGCTGGTGAGGTCGCGGTACCGCCGCCAGCCAAACACGATGAGGGCGATATTGAGCAGCAGCGCATTGACCAACAGGGCATCGGGCTTGGCGCCGTTTGAAAGCATTGCACTCAACGCTTTCGGCAGCACGACCCCGCCGGTACCGACAAGCAAGATAATTGCCGCAACCGCAATCCCCAGCGCGATAATGTCGCGATCTGCGGTCTCCGGCCGGATCTGTGATTCATTGTCCGCCAAAACCTCTGCCCCATGCTTGCGACGCGGGCGACATCATCCGCGGTATCTGTAGTTTTCGCAGATTACGCTAAACTTTGGGTTAACTCGGCGCAGATTAAGTCGGAGGAGTGGGCGGAGGGCTTTGCGGAGGAGAGGGCGCAGCGCAATCAGGGGCTTGGCGCGGGCAGGCCGGGCGGGCTATCGCAGAGCTCAATTGTAACGGAGCGCGCCGCAGCATGGCCTATTGGCTGATGAAATCCGAACCCTTCAAATACGGCTGGGATGATCTGGTGGCCGAAGGCGAGGGCACGTGGGATGGCGTGCGCAATTATCAGGCGCGCAACAATCTGGCTGCGATGCAGGTGGGCGACGAAGCGTTTTTCTACCACTCGCGTGAAGGGTTGGAGGTGGTCGGCATCTGCACGATCAGCGTCGCCGGGATCACTGATCCCACGGACGAAACCGGCAAGTGGGCGGCGGTCAAGCTGAAGCCGCAGCGCAAGCTTGCAGTGCCTGTGCCGCTGACCGCGATCAAAGCCGAACCGCGCCTTGCTGAGATGCAGCTGATCCGCCAATCGCGGCTATCGGTGTGCGGGATTTTGCCAACCGAATGGCTGGTGATTTGCGAGATGGCAGGCGGTTGATGAACAAATTAATGATATTAATCCGATAGTTAGGCAAATTCTCTCGCACCTGAGGGTAATCTGTCCCGGCCCAGCCACAGCTCGTCCCAAAAGACGAGCATAAGCGGAACGAGCCACTAGATTGAGCATTGGTTAGTCAATGCGGCGTTAAAACAGCCGCGCAACCAATGGAGAATTTTATGGGCAAGCTTACCGAAAACATCAAGGGCGCAACCAATGAAACTATTGGCAAGGTAAAGCAGCATTCGGATAATCCCGAGACCAAGTCTGAAGGTGCAGCGCAGGAGCTGAAGGGCAAAGCCCAGAAGGTCAAGGGCAAGATCCAAGGCGCATTGGGCGATGATATTTAATCGTAACTGATCGTTTACTATAAAAAGGCCGCTCCGGTTCGGGGCGGCCTTTTGCGTATCAGGCTGTTGCATTCGCCCGCGCGCGCAGGCCAGCGATGGTCGCGCCGCTTGCCGCGATGCGTTCAAGATCGGTTTTGACGTGGATCAGGCGTAACCCCTTGCGGCCAGTTGCCTCGGCCAGTGCGGCGGTAAACTCGGCCGTTGTCTCAGCAGGCGCGCTCCACGCGCCGTAGGCAGCGCCCAGCGCCGCGAAATCGGGATTGACCAGCGTTGTGGCTGATACGCGGCCGGGATATTCGCGTTCCTGATGCATCCGGATCGTGCCGTAGGCGCCGTTATCGATCACCACCACGATCAGGTCCGCGCCATATTGCACCGCGGTGGCCAATTCCTGCCCGTTCATCAGGAAATCCCCGTCGCCCGCCACGGCGACCACAGTGCGGGTGGGAAAGCGCAGCGCTGCGGCAACGGCTGCCGGCACGCCGTACCCCATCGCGCCGCAGGTTGGCGCAAGCTGGCCGGGATAGGCGGCATAACGCCAGTAACGGTGCCACCACCCGGCAAAATTGCCCGCACCATTGGCGATGATCGTATCGGCGGGCAGAGTTTCGCGCATCACTGCAACGCAGGCAGCCAGATCGAGCGCCGCGCCGGACGGGGCAGGGGTGGCCCAATCGATCCATTCGCGGTGCGCCTCTCCCCCAGCATCGAACGCGATGATGCCTTCGTCTTCCCACAGGGCGGCGCATTCGGCGAATTCATCGACCCCGCAGCACAGCGCCAGATCGGTGCGATAGACCCGGCCCAATTCTTCGGGATCGGGATGGATGTGCACCAGCAACTGGCCCGGATGGTCGAGCGTGGGGAGGGTGTAGCCATCGGTCGTCGCTTCACCCAGGCGCGCGCCGACTGCAATGATCAGATCGGCATCCCGCACCCGCTGGGTCAGCGTGGGGTTTGGCCCGTAACCCAGGTTCCCGGCATAAACCGGGCTATCGGGCGAAATTGCATCTTGCCGCCGGAACGCGGTTGCCACCGGCAGTCCGATCCGTTCGGCAAAGGCCTGAAAATACGCGCGTGCCTTGGTGTTCCAGCCCGCGCCGCCAATGATTGCGATGGGGCTGGCGGCATCGGCAATCAGATCGAACAAGGCCTGCATCGCATCGGGGCAGGCGGCCTGTGCAGTGCGGGTGACGAACGGGCGCGGGGCGAGGCTGGCGGGCACGGCTTCGACCAGCATGTCTTCGGGCAAGGCCAACACCACCGGGCCAGGCCTGCCATTGATCGCAGTGGCATAGGCGCGCGCGATATATTCGGGGATGCGCGCCGGATCATCGATCCGCGCCGCCCACTTGCAGATTGGGCCAAAGAACGTGGCAAAGTCTATTTCCTGAAACCCTTCGCGTGCTTGCATCCCGCGTGCCACATCGCCGACAAACAGGATCATCGGTTGCGAATCCTGATGCGCGACATGCACGCCGATGCTGGCATTGGTCGCGCCCGGCCCGCGGGTGACAAAGGCGATGCCCGGGCGGCCCGATCCCGCCGCATTCATCGCCCCGTCAGCGCAGGCCATAAATGCTGCGCCGCCTTCCTGACGGCAGGTCACCACGCCAATTTCGGGCCGATCAGGCAGAGCATCAAGCACCGCAAGGAAACTTTCCCCCGGCACAGTGAAAATCCGGTCGCACCCCTGCATGGCGAGGCAATCGACCAGCAGCGCGGCGGCGCTTCTGGTCGGCGCTGGAGGTGCGGAATTGGACACGTGACATTCTCCCGTGGTGGCATTGCGGCCTCTACAGCCGCGAACGGGGCGGCGCAAACCTGCGAGCTGAATTTCGGTGCGCCCGGCATTGTGTCTCACCCTGCGACACATGGCGCAGCGGCAGTTCCCAAAGGTTAAGAAAGCGTTAAATCGGCAGCATGAAAAGTGCCCGCTTAACCAGCAACCTGATCACTCGCCCGCGCGGCGATGATCAACGTCGCCGCAGCTTGGTTCTCACAGATGAGAGCGCCCAACACCCGTTCCGCGCGGCGCTGCCGCCGCATATCAGTAGCGATCTGCTGCTTATTCCAGCGGAAAGCCTGTGGCGCTTGACTATGGCTGATGTGCGCGGTGCGGCCAGCACCTATGTCGCGACGACAGCAGCGGTTCTCGCATTTATTCTTTAGGCCAATTGCGGCCCGCGCAGCGCCTCGGTGGCGTGCAGTTTGCGCGCCAACTGGGCGGAAAACAGGCATAGGATCAGGCTGAACAGCAATTGTTCCTCCAACGGAATGCCAAAAAAGCCGAGCGCGCCGGCCACGCCCGCACCCACCACCATGAACACCGACGAGATGAAGTTGTTGGCCGCGACGGACCGCGATGCCTCGCTTTTGTCGACGCGGGTGGTGAGAAACGCATACAGCGGAACGACGAACATGCCGCCAGCCACTGCAATCAGCAGCAGATTGACGATCAGCGCCAGCGCCAGCGGCTGGGCCATAAATTCGCTCACCGTGAACAGTTCGCCCGCCGGAACAAGATGCCAGCTGCGGCAGAGGGCGTAAAACGTGATCAAAAGCGCGCCCAGCGCCAGCACCGCCCGCGCAGAGTAGCGCGCCGAGATATCGCCTTTCAGCAGAGCATTGATGGATACCGAACCAATCGCGATCCCAGCGGAAAACGCGACCAGCAACACAGCGGCAACATGCTTGTCAGCCAGCAGCACATTCTTGGCAAGCGGGATGAACTGCACCGACAAAATCGCCGCGATCGCCCAGAAATAACTGATCGCCAGCACCGCATACCGCAGTTCAGGATTACTCATCGAAAAGGTGATGAGCGATTTCGATGCGCGGATGGGATTCCAGTCGACTTTGGTTTCGGTGGTTTGCGCAGGCGCTGGCGGCACCCAGCGGCACACCCCATATCCGATCAGCGCAATCACGATCACCGCCATCGTGCTCGCCATGATCGGCAAAACGCCGCCCAGGATCATGCCGACCAGAATCGCCACATACGTGCCCGCTTCGACCAAGCCGGTGCCTGCCAGCACTTCTTTCTTTTTCAAATGCTGCGGCAAAATCGCATACTTGATCGGGCCAAAGAAGGTCGAATGCACCCCCATCGCAAACAGCGCGACAAACATCAGCGGGATCGCCAGCGTGTCGACCGACACACCGCGCGCAGCCAGCACCAGCCCGGTTGCGCCGATACTCATGATGCCGATTTCAGCCAGCTTGATCCAGCGAATGATCTTGGTCTTGTCGCGCATATCGGCAAGCTGGCCTGCGGTTGCGGAAAACAGCACGAATGGCAGCACGAACACTGCGGTCGCCACGCCGCTGATCAACGTCTCAGCCTCTGGCGAATCGTAGACTTGATAGACCACGAACAGCACCATCGCATTCTTATACAAATTGTCATTCAGCGCATTGAGCAACTGGGTCAGGAACAGCGGGAGAAACCGCCGTTTGCGCATCAGATTGGTTGAGGTTGTCATGCCAAGATTTCGCTGATGCTTCCCTGTTCGTTACGCGGGACATAGCGTTGGCACGCGCTTTCACAAGAGCGGTCAGGCACCGCAGCTTTACCGGGATGTTAGGCGTTAGGGGTTTTGCAGGCGTTAATGCCGCGCTACAGCACCGACCAGCCATGTCGAGCCTGCCCAACATCCTCACCCTGTCGCGCATCTTTGCAGTGCCGTTGTTGGCGTTTTTCCTGTGGTGGCCCGATTGGCGGCTGGGCTATTTGATCGGGTTTGTGCTCTATTGCATCATCGCGATTACCGACTTTTTCGATGGTTATCTGGCGCGTTCGCACGGAACCGTATCGAAACTGGGCATCTTCCTCGATCCCATTGCCGATAAGATCATGGTGGCAGCGGTCATTTTGGTGCTGACCGCGCAGGGGTATCTGCGCGGGCCGTATGTGGGTGATATCCACGTGATCGCCGGGCTGGTAATTCTGATGCGCGAAATTGCGGTATCGGGCCTGCGCGAATTTCTGGGGGGGATCCAGGTATCGGTGCCGGTTTCAAAACTCGCCAAATGGAAAACCACGCTGCAACTGGTCGCTCTGGGTGCGTTGATCCTTGGCGGCGCGGTGCACGGCGCGCCGTGTCAGGCGGTTGGCGAGGGCTGCGGCACCATCGCGCAAAGCTGGGTGCATCTGGTGGGGCTGGTATCACTATGGGCCGCTGCCGCGCTGACCTGCATCACCGGGTGGGATTACCTGCGGGTTGGCCTAAAGCACATGGATTGATGGGCGCAGGGTCATCTAACCCGCCCGCAGTTCTTCGGCGAGCAGCTGGAAATCTGCCTCGCGCGGGCTGTTGCGCCGCCATGCCAGCACAATCTCGCGCTTGGCGGTGGGGCTATCGACGGGCCGCGCGACCACGTCGGTGCCATTGAGGATACCCGCCGTCAGCGCCATTTCGGGCAGCATCGTGAGGCCAAGGTCGTTGTTCACCAGTTGCACCAGCGTATGCAGCGACGTGCCGATCATCGCCGCGCTCGCCCGCAATTCGGCGCGGTTGCACGCGGCCAGTGCGTGGTCGCGCAGGCAGTGGCCATCTTCAAGCAGCATCAAGCGCCCCTGATCAATCATATCGGGCGAAATGCTTGCCGGCGGATCGCGCGGGTCGTCTTTGGGAAAGGCGATGAACAGCCGATCATCGGCGATATGCGCGATGGCGGCATCGCCGGTATCGAACGGCAGGGCCAGCAACACACAATCCACCCGCCCGCGGTTAAGCGATTCCAGCGCATCGTGGCTGGTTTCCTCGCGCAGCATCAGCTTGAGATCGGGGCGTTCACGGCGCAGGCGCGGCAGCACGCGCGGCAGCATGAACGGGGCGATGGTGGGGATCACGCTCATACGCAGTTCGCCCACCAGCGGTTTGCCCGATGCCTGCACCAGTTCAGACAATTCCTCCGCCTCGCGCAGCAAGCGATTGGCCTTGGCCACCACCTGTTCGCCCAGCGCGGTAAACCGCACCACCCGGCGCGAGCGTTCAACCAGCGTTACACCAAGCAGCGATTCGAGCTCTCGCAGGCCTGCCGACAGCGTCGATTGCGACACGAAACTGGCGTCGGCGGCGCGGCCGAAATGGCCGTGTTCGTGCAGCGCAACCAGGTATTGCAGCTGCTTGATGGTGGGGAGGTAGGTGGACATAGCGCAATCAATAACCGTTCGGGCTGCGCTTGTCGAAGCCTTGCACTTTTTTGTGGCCGCTTCAAAAACAAGAGCAACCGTTCGACAAGCTCAGGGCGAACGGGTTTTTCTGTCTATTCCGCCGCCAGCGCGTCTGGCTCGTCAGTTGACGCAGGTTCTGCAACAACCACATCATCAATATGGGTCATCTTGAGCTTGCCGCCGACGACTGCGAAAGCCAGCTTACCCTCGACCAGATCAAGCGCATCCTTGCCGAACACTTCAAACCGCCAGCCTTGCAGCACGGGTAGATCGCGCACCCCTGCGGCAAGCGCTTCCATTTCGTCGGCGCGGGTGAGCAGGCGCGGGGCCACGTCGATTTCCCGGGCGCGGATTTTCAGCAGCAGCTTGAGCAGATCCGCCACCAATGCGCCTTCCTTGCCCAGCGGCGCGCCGTGCTTGATTTTCTCGGGCATTTCTTCCTTGGGCAGCGGCTCGGCCTCGGCGAGGATTTTCATCAGCCGCTTGCCAATGTCATTGTCTTTCCACGAAGGAGAAAGCCCGCGCACCTTGGCCAGATCGCCCTGCGATTTGGGCGGGTGGCTGGCGATATCGGCCAGCGTTTCATCGCGCATGATCCGGCCGCGCGGGATGTTCTTGTGCTGCGCTTCGGTCTCGCGCCAACCGGCCACCGCCTTCATCCGCCCCAGCACTTGGGGATTGCGGCCGGACTGGCGGATACGCTTCCACGCGGCGGCCGGATCGGTGAGGTAGTTTGACGGATCGGCGAGCTTTTCCATCTCGGCATCCAGCCATCCGCCGCGCCCGGTTTTGATGAGCTTTTTCAGCATGCGCGGGAAGATCGTCGCCAGATGAGTCACGTCGCCAATGGCATATTCGATCTGCCGTTCGGTCAGTGGGCGGCGGCTCCAATCGGTGAAGCGCGCGCCCTTGTCGATGGTCAGCCCCATCCACGATTCGACCAGATTGGCATAACCGATCTGTTCGGACTGGCTGATCGCCATCATTGCAATCTGCGTGTCGAAAATCGGGTGCGGGGTGCGCTTGGTCAGATTGACGATGATTTCCACGTCCTGCCCGCCCGCGTGGAAAATCTTGAGTACGGCTTCATTGTCGCACATCAAGTCAAGCAGCGGGGCAAGGTCGATGCCCGGCGCCATCGGATCGATTGCGGCGGCTTCTTCGGTATTGGCAATCTGCACCAGGCACAGTTCGGGCCAATAGGTGTTTTCGCGCATGAATTCGGTATCGACTGCGACAAATTCAGACTTGGCGAGGCGTTCGCACAGTTCGGTCAGCGCTTCGGTGGTGGTGATGAGTGGATGAATTTTCATGTTATCTTTGCTCGTACGGGCGGAGTGCCGCCCTCGGGAATGAACCCAACATAGCCTTGCCCCGCTTGACAAAGCGCAAGGCTTCCCCTGTTAGCGCGCCGGGAACGGGTCGGACATTCGATGCCGCTGTGGCATAGCCATTTCCGGACGCCCCTACGCCCTAGCGTTATAGCCTCGGACAGGACAAGAGTTTAGATGCACCCGTACCGCACGCATACTTGCGCACAGCTTTCTTCGGATCATGTGGGCGAAACCGTCCGCCTGTCGGGCTGGGTGCACCGCAAGCGCGATTTTGGCGGGTTGTTGTTCATCGATCTGCGCGATCATTACGGCATCACGCAGATTGTTGCCGATGCGGATTCGCCTGCTTTGGCAGTGCTTGACCGGTTACGGGTGGAATCGGTCGTCACGATCGAAGGCGAGGTCAAGGCGCGTTCGGCCGAGACGGTGAACGCGCGCATCGCGACCGGCGCAGTCGAAGTGTTCGCGCGCGTCATCACCGTGCAAAGCGCGGCCGAAGAACTGCCGCTGCCGGTCGCCGATGAACAGCCTTACCCCGAAGACGTGCGGCTTAAATATCGTTTCCTCGATCTGCGGCGCGAAACGCTGCACAAGAACATCATGACCCGCGTGGCCGTGGTGGCCGATATTCGCGCCCGGATGACGGCGGTGGGGTTTAACGAGTTTTCAACCCCGATCCTGACCGCATCCTCACCCGAAGGCGCGCGCGATTTCCTCGTGCCGAGCCGGATTCATGCGGGCAAGTTCTACGCGCTGCCGCAGGCGCCGCAGCAATATAAGCAACTGCTGATGGTGGCGGGGTTTGATCGCTATTTCCAGATCGCCCCATGCTTCCGCGATGAAGACCCGCGTGCTGACCGCCTGCCGGGCGAATTCTATCAGCTTGATCTGGAAATGAGCTTCGTCACTCAGGAAGAAATCTGGGCCACAATGGAGCCGGTGATCGCTGGCACATTTGCAGCATTCGCGGGCCAGAAAACGGTCACGCCTGCCGGTACCTTCCCGCGCATCACCCATGCCGAAGCGCTGCTGAAATATGGCAGCGACAAGCCTGACCTGCGCAACCCACTGATCATTTCCGATGTGTCGGCGCATTTCACGCAGTCGGGTTTTGGCCTGTTTGAAAAAATCGTCGGCGGCGGCGGGGTGGTGCGCGTGATCCCCGCGCCCGGCACCCACGAAAAGAGCCGCAAGTTCTTTGACGACATGAATGATTGGGCGCGCAAGGAAGGCTTCGCCGGGCTTGGCTATGTTACCCGCAAGGGCGGCGAATTTGGCGGGCCGATTGCCAAGAATCACGGGCCTGACCGGATGGCGCAATTGTATGCCGAACTGGGCCTTGGCGACAATGACGGGCTGTTCTTTGCCGCGGGTAAGCCAGCTGACGCTGCCAAGCTGGCAGGCGCGGCGCGCATTCGGGTCGGCGAAGAACTCGGCCTGATTGATGAAAACGCCTTTGCGCTTGCATGGATCATCGACTTTCCGTTCTACGAATGGAACGAGGATGAAAAGAAGGTCGATTTCAGCCACAACCCGTTTTCGATGCCGCAAGGCGGGATCGCTGCGTTGGAAGGGCAAGACCCGCTCACGATCAATGCGTTCCAGTATGATCTGGTCTGCAACGGCTATGAAATCGCTTCGGGATCGATCCGCAATCACATGCCGGAAACGATGGTGAAGGCGTTTGAAATCGTCGGGCTTAGCAAGGCGGATGTCGAAGAACGGTTTGGCGGGATGTACCGCGCGTTTCAGTATGGCGCGCCGCCGCATGGCGGGATGGCCGCAGGGGTTGACCGGATCGTGATGCTTTTGTGCGGCGTGAAGAACCTGCGCGAAATCTCGCTGTTCCCAATGAACCAGCGCGCCGAAGACCTGTTGATGGGCGCGCCAACCCCGGCTGAGCCGCGTTCTTTGCGCGAATTGCATCTGCGGGTGGTCGAACCGCCTAAGAAGGACGGTGTGTGATCAATCACCGGCGCATGGCGGCGGGCGGTTTGATAAGCTGTCAGTGATGCCCACTTGCACTACCCCGCGCCGGTCACTACGGCAGGGGCAAGATTACCTAACCCCAGTTCAAGAGGGAATAACATGAGCGATACTGCTGATCGGGTGGCCAAGATTGTCGTCGAACATCTCGGCGTGGAAGCTGACAAGGTTACTCAGGATGCCAGCTTCATCGATGATCTTGGCGCAGACAGCCTTGATATCGTTGAACTGGTGATGGCGTTCGAAGAAGAATTCGGCGTCGAAATCCCTGATGATGCGGCCGAAAAGATCACCACCGTTGGTGACGCGACCAAGTACATCGAAGAGCATAAGGGCTAAGGCCCGCAAGGGCGCCCCGGTGTCCGCGTCCGCCATCGGCTTGTCCAGTTGGGATAAGGCGGGGCATTTTTCTGGCTGCCAGTTCGCCGGAGCGCGGATCAAGGCCCAAACAGGCTCAGCCCTTTGCGGGCTGGGCCTGTTGCATTTTTCGGAGGCCCGCGTGAGATGGGCCTTTTATCGGAGAACATGAATGCGCCGTGTGGTTGTTACCGGGCTTGGCCTTGTCACCCCGCTTGGAGCCGATGTCGAAACGACTTGGGCCAACCTGATCGCGGGCAAAAGCGGGGCGGGGCAAATCACCCACTTCGATGCCTCGAACCAGAAATGCACGATTGCCTGCGAAGTGAAGGGCAAAGATCACCCGTGGGGTTTCGACCCTGATCTGCGGGTCGATCACAAGGTGCAGCGCCAGGTTGATCCGTTCATCATCTACGGGATTGATGCCGCCGGGCAGGCGTTGGAAGATGCTGGCCTCACCAACATGACACAGGCCGAAAAGGAACGTACCGGCTGTTCGATTGGATCGGGCATTGGCGGCCTGCCGGGTATCGCGCTGGAAAGCATCAACCTGCACGAACGCGGGCCTAGCCGCGTCTCGCCGCATTTTGTCCACGGACGCTTGATCAACCTGATCACCGGGCAGGTGCAGATCAAATATGGCTTTATGGGGCCGAACCATGCGGTGGTGACTGCGTGCTCCACCGGCGCACATTCGATTGGCGATGCGGCGCGGATGATTGCCGCTGACGATGCCGATGTGATGCTGGCAGGCGGAGCGGAAGGCACAATCTGCCCGCTCGGCATCGCCGGTTTTGCCCAGGCGCGCGCGCTGAACACGAGCATGAATGATCGCCCGACCGAAGCCAGCCGCCCCTATGACAAGGGCCGCGACGGGTTCGTTATGGGCGAAGGCGCAGGCGTCATCGTGCTCGAAGAATACGAACGGGCCAAAGCGCGCGGCGCAAAGATCTATGCCGAAGTGACCGGATACGGGCTGTCGGGCGATGCCTATCACGTCACCGCCCCCCATCCCGAAGGACGCGGCGCAGAACTCGCGATGCGGATGGCGTTGAAAAAGGCGGGGCTTGCGCCGGGCGATATTGACTACATCAACGCCCACGGCACATCGACGATGGCCGACACGATTGAACTGGCCGCAATCAAACGTGTGCTGGGCGATGATCTTGGCGGCGCATCGATGAGCTCGACCAAAAGCGCCATCGGCCACTTGCTGGGCGGCGCGGGCGCGGTGGAAGCGATTTTCTGCATTCTGGCGATGCGCGATCAGATCGTGCCGCCGACGCTGAACCTGCACGACCCCGATGAGGGTACCCAAGGCATTGATCTTGTGCCGCTGGTGGCGCGCAAGCGTGAAGTGCGCGCTGTGCTCAACAACAGCTTCGGTTTTGGCGGCACCAATGCGTCGATTATCATGCAAAAAGTGGACTGACTAGGTGACGCGCGGGCGGACGGCGGCGCTGGGTGTGGTCGCGCTGGCGCTGACCGGATTGGCGTTCGCTTGGAGCATGATCGGCGGGGCCACGGTTGCGAAAGACACGACATTCACCATCCCGGCGGGCGCATCGGTTTCGACCGTCGCCAACAGTCTGGAAACCGGCGGTCTGATATCCTCGGCCCCAGGCTTTGTCTGGCAGGCGCGGCTGTTCGGTTCGGACGCGCCGATCCAAGCGGGCGAGTTTAGGCTCACTGCCGGTATGAGCCAAGGCGATATCCTTGCCGCGTTCCAATCGGGCGATGTCGTCCGCCGGTTTGTGACGATCCCCGAAGGGATGCCATCGATCCTCGTGTGGGAACGGCTGATGGCCGAAGACCTGCTCACCGGCGAAGTCGCGGTTCCGCCCGAGGGATCAATCCTGCCTGATACCTACGCCTTTGAACGCGGCCAATCGCGCGCCAGCGTCGTCGAACAAATGCAGGCTGCGATGGACAAGGCGCTGGCCGAGGAATGGGCCAAGCGCCGCCCCGGTATCGCCGTCGATACGATGCGCGATGCGTTGATCCTGGCCGCCATCGTGGAAAAAGAAACTGGCAAAGCCGAAGAACGCCGGATGGTGGCGGGGCTGTATTCCAATCGCGTGCGCAGCGGAATGTTGTTGCAGGCTGACCCGACGATCATCTATCCGATTACCCAAGGCAAGCCGCTGGGCCGCCGCATCCGGCAGTCAGAAATTGCCGCAGTCAACGGTTACAACACCTACACCCGCGTCGGCCTGCCCGAAGGCCCGATTACCAATCCGGGCCGCGCCAGCATTGCTGCGGTGCTGAACCCGGAAAACACCAGCGCGCTGTTTATGGTGGCCGATGGCACCGGTGGGCACTGGTTTGGCGATACGCTGGCAGAGCACAACGCCAATGTGGCCAAGTGGTATGCGATCCGGCGCGAACGGGGGGAAATGTAGACTTGATCCGTCATCCCGGACTTGATCCGTCATCCCGGACTTGATCCGGGAACGCAAGCGGGGGAGACAAGCCGCGTGGCCAACCCGTTCATCCTCACTGCCGCATTGCCGACCGATCTGGGTGCTTGGGCCGAAGGGCTGCGGCGCGCGCATTATCCGATTGAGCGCAACCACCTCCACGCGCACGTGACGCTGTTCCATGCCTTTGCGCCGTCATTGCTGGATGAATTGCGCGATTTCCTGCCCAAGGTCGCAGCCGAGTTTGCCGCGCCCCAAGGCGCTGTGACCGGAGTGATGGATTTGGGCACGGGCACCGCCATCGCGCTCGCCGCCCCGCAATTGCTCAGCCTGCGCGCGTTGATTGCCGAACATTTCCACGGCAGCCTGACATCGCAGGATCTGTATGAACCACGCCCGCACATCACGATCCAGAACAAGGTGACCAAGGCCGAGGCCCGCCGCCTGCAGGCCAGCCTTGGCCCGGTGTTCGCACCGTGGGTGGCCAAGAGCCGCTTCACCTTCCCCGCGCTGGAACTGCATCACTATCGCGGAGGGCCGTGGGAACGGATCAAGACTTGCAGCTTTCGCGGGCGTGAGCGGCTGTGACAGGTAGCGGGCGCAAGAATGCTTGACCATGCGCCACCCGCGCCGTAAATGCGCGCCTCGCCAGGGGCTGCTGCCTCAAGCGAATCCGGCTGCCAGCCAGCCGATGTCCCGTTGGGGCGGAGTAGCTCAGCCGGTTAGAGCAGCGGAATCATAATCCGCGTGTCGGGGGTTCGAGACCCTCCTCCGCTACCATCATCATGTTTGCAGACGCCTGCTAACAGTTGAAAAACCCCTGATTTCAGCTACTTTGAAGGCAGTTTCTGGTTGTCAGAGACTGTCCTTGTTTGCCTGAAATTGCGGTCGATGGGGGCTGAATGAGGGGGCATTGATAGCCTCTACAGAATCGAGGCCCCCAATGGTCCTTACCGATACCGCGATCAGGAAATCAAAACCCAGAGAAAAGGCCTACAAGGTTTCAGACTCGCAAGGTCTTTACCTGCTGGCCAATCCGGGCGGCAGCAAACTGTGGCGGGTCAAATACCGCATCAACGGGGTTGAGCGTAAACTCGTCCTTGGTGCCTACCCGGAAATCACGCTGGCCGAGGCACGAGCAGCACGGGACGCCGCCCGCAAACAAATCGCTCATGACGTCGATCCCAATGTTGCCAAGCGACTGGCACGGATCGAGGCGACCATGCGGGCTGGCAACACGTTCGAGACGGTCGCCGAGGAATTGATTGTCAAACGCGAGAAGGAAGGCGTCTCGCCGCGAACCCTTGAGAAATATCGGTGGGTGTTAAAGCTGCACAGCCCGGATTTCCGGCGCAGGCCGGTTACTGGAATCAGCCCTGCCGAACTGCTGCACGAATTGCGGCATCAAGAGCGCCGGGGAAAGCTGGAAACAGCCAAGCGGATGCGTTCTTTTGCCAGTCGCGTGTTCCGATATGCCGCTGCCACGGCAAGGGCCGACCGTGATCCGGCGCAATTGCTCTTGGGCGCGCTGATCCAGCCGAAAGTAAAACACTTCGCGGCCATCACCGATCCGGAGCAATTTGGCGGATTGCTGCGCGCCATCCATGATTATTCCGGCGATCCAGCGGTAATGCACGCGCTCAAACTGACGCCACATCTATTCCAGCGGCCCGGCGAACTGCGACAAATGGAGTGGAGCGAGGTCAACTTTGATAAAGCTGTCTGGACGCTTCCGGCTGACAAAATGAAGATGCGGCAACCCCACGCCGTGCCGTTATCCCGGCAGGCAGTCGAAATTCTGACGAGTATGCAGGGGCTGACCGGCAAGGGAAGATATGTCTTCCCCTCGGTTCGCACGCGCTCGCGGCCAATCTCCGAAAATACGGTCAGCGCCTCTTTACGCCGGATGGGCTTCACCAAGGAGCAGATGACTGCCCACGGCTTCCGCACGTCCGCATCGTCGCTGTTGAACGAATCTGGCAAGTGGAACCCGGACGCCATCGAGCGGGCATTGGCACATATGGTTTCCGGTGAGATAAGGCGCATCTACAACCAGTCGGCCTATTGGGCAGAACGTATTGCAATGGCGCAGTGGTGGAGCGACTATCTGGACGAATTGCGGGAGGGCGGTAACAGATGACAGGCATCCCCGGTGAAGGATGGAAAGTCTTCGCGGACGGGGATGATTCCGAGAACGTGCCGCTTTGGCGGGCCTTGGCGCAATTCACTTCAGATGATCTGGACGAAGGCTTGAAGGCCAATGCCGCTGTCATCAACACGGCCAAACCGCCGTTCGCACGATATTATAACGTCGCTTTCGTCGTCAGCATGGCTTTCGGGTTTCTGTTCGTCGTTTCCCTGATCGGGCTTCTGTTCTCGGCGACAGCCAAACCGGCGAACCTCTTTTCATCCCTAACGCTGGCGACCCTTGAACGCGTCGAGAGGCTGGAACCCGTCGCGGGGGACATACTCTACAGTCGGGAAGGAGGGATTTTGGGCCTTGCGTGTCGCGTGCCGCCCGGCATCCGATTGTGCCTCGGCCAGCGCTTGATGCTTATTCGTGCAGGTGCAGAAACACGACCAGATTTTCTGGAAATGGTCCTGAATTCGCCCTTTATCACGTCGATAGCGAAAGCTTGCACAACTGGGGGGGCCGCTCCTCGGGTGAACATGTCGACAGTTCGCGCCTACCCGATCCCTCTGCCTCCTCTCGCCGAACAGCACCGCATCGTCACCAAGGTCGATGAACTGATAGCGCTGTGCGATCAGCTAGAAGCTAGCCTCACCACCGGCGAACAAACCCGATCCCGCTTGCTGGAATCCGTGCTGCACATTGCGCTGGAGCCAGTCTGAACATGAGCCACGAACGCTAATCGCAGCACACAAATCTCAAGTTGAAGGCTAATTCTGTGATCCGCAAGGTAACGTTGCAAAATTTCAAAAAATTCAAGGCCGTTGAATTTGACCTTCATCCAG
Organism: Sphingomonadales bacterium; assembly: GCA_038224685.1. Classification (GTDB taxonomy): domain Bacteria; phylum Pseudomonadota; class Alphaproteobacteria; order Sphingomonadales; family Sphingomonadaceae; genus Erythrobacter. The sequence continues at coordinate 10,911 of JBBRFG010000012.1, read as the reverse complement.
AGAGGCTGTCATTTTTGGCGGGCGGCAACAATTCTGGAAAATCGACATTTTTGCAGGCGCTTGCTGTTTGGGATTTCTGCCGGTCTGTTCTTGAGATGGAACGCGGAGCCGAAAGTTTGCGCCCGGGCTATTCGCGGCAGGGCTTGGGCTTATCCGACGACGAATTTTCTCCGCTGGCACTGCCCAGCTTAAAGCATCTTTGGACCAATCTGAAAACCATCGAGCCTGGCGCAAAGGACGGATATTCGCTCGATGTTCGCTGCGATTGGCGCGATGCCGAAGGGGAGGATAAGCATTTGGCGCTGGCCTTAGCGCTGGCCAATGACAGATTGTTTTTGAAGGCGTCGAGTACAAACCTTGCGGATGGAGACATATTGCCACCGCTTGCATATTTGCCGCCATTTGCAGGAATCAGTAGCCGCGAAAATTACATGTCGGGTGCCGAACGCAGAGCGATGATAGGCCGAGGTTTGGCGGGGGGCGTAATCCGAAACCTCCTGCACGATTTGCATCGAGATAATGAGCGTAAGCGTGCTGAATTCAAAGAAGGCAGGGCAAAAATCAAAGGCTCTGACTTGGAGCGACTACGCGCTGAAGATCCTTGGGAAATTCTTCAAAACACATTAGCTGAAATATTTAATATACAACTAGAAGTTGCTCCATTCAACAACCTGTATCATACCTATATTAAGGTGAGTACAAACAAGGGTGCGCTTGATGGGCGAAAATTTACGCGTTACAAGGGTTATAAATCTCGCGATTTGATGGCAGAAGGAAGCGGTTTTTTGCAATGGCTGAGCGTATATGCGCTCGCCGTCTCACCGACGGTGCAAACCTTGCTTCTCGACGAGCCCGATGCGCATCTTCATCCATCGTTACAGTCACAACTTGTCGAAAAGCTTGAGGCCGTCGCTCAGCGAATGGGCAAACAGGTTCTCCTTGCCACGCACAGCACAGAAATTTTGCGGGGCGCCGATCATGGCCAAGTGATGCATTTTACAGGTGCGCGGGCGAAATATCTCCAAGATGCCAATCAAAAAGTTGGATTGTTTCTTGGGCTTGGCAGCGATTATGCTCCCAAACTTGACCCGCTTCGCAAAACAGGGCGGCTTTTAATCGTTGAGAACCTTAGCGATAGTCGGATGTTGCGCGCATGGGCGAAGCAGCTGGGCATAGCTTGGCCAAAGAACCTTGTAGATTGGCCATGGACAGGTGGGAATGGCGAACGTAAGCAACTGTTTCTGCAACTAAAGAATGAAATTCCTGAACTGAAGGCTCTGAGCATTCGGGATCGTGACGATCAAGCAGTTAATCTGATCGACCAAGATACCCTGCGTGACAAAACTGTCGACAATCCGCACGCGGACCTCAGTCTTCGGGTATGGCGAAGGCGGCACATTGAAAATGACGTTCTTTTGCCTGCAACAATTGCGCGCGCTTCGGGACACGCAATCGCAGACATTGAAAGTTGGATGGCGCAGCAACAGGCAATTGTTGTCCCCCAAAATTTTCCGGCTAAAGATGTTGCGGCGGCTATGTTGGACGCACGAGGTAAAGAGATAAGCCAAAAAGGCCCTCAATCCATAAAAATCATTTATGGCGTGACCCCACTAGATATTGTCTCGGCAATGTTACCAGACGAAATCCCAGAGGATATAAAACAGCTTATCGGTCAGATAGTTTCAATGTGTGAGAATTAATAAATAGCACGGAGATCGGGTGATATTTTCTTTTTGTGGCCTTTTTCAGTCACAATAGGCTGGCAATATCATTGCATCACCTCTTGCTGCCAAGCAGTCGGGAACGTTCATTGATGACGTTCTTGATTGGCGTAAAATTAGAGCCAATCCGTTGCCCGTCAAACTCACGGTCAATCGCAGCGATCACCGCTTCGCTCAATTGCGCAACACGGTTCCGCACGAATGGTGCACCAAGCTGCGCATCGGCGGCGAACCGATCCCAGTGGCGGGCCTCTATGTCATCCAGAACGGCCTTGCCCCCGATCTTCATCGCCAGCTTTGGCGACAGTTCCGGGTAGAGCACGGTTGAAAGCAGATCATAAAGCGGCGCGAGAGTGATCGCGCCATCCTTATGCAGCAGGCTGAAATTCTTGGCATGGGCATCGGCGTTGCCAATGATCAGGTTGAAGATTGCCGCATCAAGCAGTTTCAGGATTTCGCGCGGCGGGCGCGTGGCGGCACGGCGCAGCAGGGCAAAGCAATCGGGAAAATTCGGCCCGCCTTCGCTGGCATATTTGCGGTGCGAGGGGACGCCGAGAGCTTGCGCAAAATCCTCTTGGTGGAGGCGTGTCACATCGCCCGCCGGACCCGTCGCGCGATCATAGCGGGTAATCAGCAGGAACGACCGCCCGCCAACGGTGCGCATTTCGACCGGCGCAACATCCAGACCGACCGCGCGCGCCAACGACATGCAGAAATATTCGTTTTCCGTTGTGCCCGCAAACCGGGCGATGGGCGGTTTCAAAATATGGCTGGTTGGTTGCCCCGGCGCTGGCAATGCGATTTGGCCATCGATCACCAGCACCGGCAGCTTGGATTGCGCGCCCGCCAGCGACAGCCGCAGCCCGTCTTCGCCCGCCAGCATGGGGCGGATCGGAAGATGGTCGAGCAGTTTGATGAGGTCATTGTCATCGAGCGGTTTTGGAGCGGCGGCACTGGGCAGGGCTGGCGTCTCGCCTTCCGGCAGCAGCGTAAGCGCGCCCGCGACTTCTCCGCCCAGATATTCCAGCAGCCGGAATTCATTGTCAGCAGATACGCCAAGTGCGCGGGCAATTGCTGTGCGCTGCCCTTCCTCTGGCAAGATGCCACCGAAAAATGGCTGACAGGCGCGGCGGTTGAACGGCTCGGCTTGTTTGGGCAATGAGAACGACAAGGCCGGTGCAGTGGCATCGGCCAGCCATGCCGCATCATAGGCGAATTGCGTGTCGCCATCTGCGCCGAGATAGAGGCAGCCGGTGACACGGCCATCCCACAAGACGGCAAGCCGGTTGCTCATGCGCCACCCGCTGGCGGGGTAATGGCGATGTTGCAGCCAAGCGTCCGAACGACATGCAGCACCTTTTCAAGTTGGAGCGTCGGCTTGCCTGCTTCGAGATCGACGATGAAGCGGATGCCAACGCCGCTTACCGCCGCAAGCTCTGCCTGCTTCAGCTTTTGCGCCTTGCGTTCGCGGCGCACGATGAGTCCAAGAGCGGTGCTATCCATATTACCGAGCGGGACATTATGCGAAATTGCGGCGATTTGCAAGCGTTGAATTCCCGAACGGGAATATATGGCGGATTAGCGGCGCTTCGGCTTGATGTGTTACCGATCAGGAACATTCTTTCGTTTGTCGCAACCTCTTGTGGACCGCCTGCGGCGAATAATCGCGCCAATCACCGCAGTATGTGCGGTGAATAGGGGCATTCGTGACGCCTGATAGGGCGGGCAAGCCCGCCCTCTGACGAGCGCCGCCAGCGGCGCAACCTCTCCCTGTATGATGGAAGAAAGAGGCGCTGCCTCTCTCTCCCAGCAAGGTGCCGCTTTGGGGCCGTGGCTCACTGCGTTGCGCCCGCACCACCCCCGGCACCGGACCGTGCCCCCACTCTCTCCGCCCCTCGCCGGGTCGGCAGGGGTCATGCGCGGCATGACCCGCTGCGCGGATTGGAAGGGAACAAACACCATGACCAAGCAGACCACCAAGCAAGACCCCCATAACCGTATCACCGACCGCATTCTTGCCGAGCTGGAACAAGGCACCCGCCCATGGTTGAAGCCGTGGAGCGGCGGCGACATGGCATCAGGGCAAACCCGCCCTTTGCGCGCCACCGGCCAGCCATATCGCGGGATCAATGTTCTGCTCTTGTGGATCGAGGCGCAGGCATCCGGCTTTGTTAGCCCGTCATGGATGACCTACCGGCAGGCGCAAGCCTTGGGCGCGCAGGTGCGCAAGGGCGAGAACGGCGCGACCATTGTCTATTATGGCGACAGCAGCAAAACCGTGCGCGACGAAACAAGCGGCGAGGACAAGGAACAGGGCTTTCGCTTCCTGAAAACCTACACCGTGTTCAACGTGGCGCAGATCGACGGTTTGCCCGAGCGGTTCCATTTCGTCCCCGAACCAGCACCCGAGGCGGAACGCATCGCAGCCGCCGAGGCATTTTTCGCCAGCATCCCTGCGACCGTGAACCATGGCGGCGACCGCGCCTATTATATGCCGTCAGCCGACCGCATCCAGCTTCCGCCCTTCGCAGCTTTCCACGACCCCCAAAGTTATTACGCCACAAGGGGCCATGAAACCGTGCATTGGACTCGCCACCAGACCCGCCTTGATCGCAGCTTTGGCCGTGAAAAATGGGGCGATGAAGGTTACGCCCGCGAGGAGCTTGTCGCCGAATTGGGCGCAGCATTCCTTGCCGCCGACCTTGAGCTGGCCATCGAGCCGCGCCCGGACCATGCCAGCTATATCGCAAGCTGGATCAAGGTTTTGCAGAATGACACCCGCGCCATCGTCCAGGCCGCTGCCCATGCCGAACGCGCCGTGGCCTATCTGCACCAACTGGCCAACCCCGAGGAAGTGAAGGAGGCGGCATAGCCGCCGATGATGGAGGTCGCCCTGAACAGGGGCGGCCACTTCATTTGCCCGCACCACCCGCCCATGAGGAGGCCGCTCCCTTCGGTCGGCGGCCTATATTCTCGCGTCGCCGGTTGCTTGTTTGACGCTCGATTCAGATCGTGGCAGATATTGATATATTGGACGCCAACAACCGCCAGAAGACGCAAAATGTCGGCGGTTCGAGTGCCGATTAAGGCCAAGATTTTTCGGGCCTAATCGGGGGCCTCGCCAACCACGCCCCTGAAATCTTTGCAAAATTATCAAATATTTACAGAGGCTTATTCGAGTCCCTCCTCCCTACCATTACCCAATTTCACCGGGTTTCACCTCATCCCAGAAAGTGCCAGAAAATGGCAGTTTTCTGCGGCTCACAGGTGATTCGTGTCCCCGCCCGTTTCGGGCCGTTTCAGGCCATCCAAATTTGCGGTGGGGGTATTTTGGGGGTATCAAAAGAGGCCCAACAGGAAGGGCCGATACCCCCAACGGCCTTTTGGCAAGAGCGATACCCCGATGCCGATCAACGAGATTCAGGCGCGAAACGCCTCACCAGCCGAAAAAGCCTATAAATTGGCGGACGGCGGAGGGCTTTTTCTCCTCGTTCAGCCGAACGGCTCGAAGCTGTGGCGGATGAAGTATCGCTTCGCGGGCAAAGAGAGGCTTCTGTCCTTCGGAGCCTATCCGGCGATCAGCCTTTCAGCGGCGCGGGAGAAGCGACTCCACGCCAAGCACACTCTGTCGCTGGGTAAGGACCCGATGGGCGGGATTGTTCAGTCAGCGATCCCGCATGACAAAACGTTCGAGTTCATCGCCACTCGCTGGCACAAGAACCGCGCGAGCAGCCTGGACCCCGCCCATGCCGCCCGAGTTTGGTCGCGGATCGAGCGCGATGTGATCCCAGTCATCGGCCAGATGCATATTGAGCAAATCACACCACCGGACGTGCTGGCGATGATCCGGCAAATCGAAGTGCGCGGCGCGCTAGACATCAGCCGCCGTGCCAAGCAATGCGTCGGGCAGGTCTTTCAGTTCGCCATCGCCTCGGGGTGGGCGAAGGCGGACCCGACCACGCATTTGCGCGGTGCCCTGAAACCCAAGCCCCGCGTGCAGCACATGAGCCGCTTGCCCACAGCCGACCTGCCGCATTTCCTTGCCAAGCTCCACCGCTACACCGAGGAAAATCCGCGCAGGTCAGCGATCACCCGAGACGCGCTGCAATTCGCTCTGTTGACCTGGGTGCGCACCAAGCAGCTTCGCTTTGCCACGCGATCCGAGTTCGAGGGGCTTGGAACGCCGCATGCCCTCTGGCGCATCCCCGCCGAGCGGATGAAGATGAAGCGCGAGCATGTGGTGCCACTATCCAGCCAAGCGGAGGCAATCGTTGTCGAGATGCTCGCAGCGACGAACGAATCCTTCGTATTCCCCGGTAACAAGCGGAATAGCCCTTTGTCCGAGAACACAATGATTTATGCCGTCTATCGGCTAGGTTATATCAGCCGCCAGACCGTTCACGGCTTTCGCAGTCTCGCCAGCACATGGGCGAACGAGCAGCTTGTCGAATATGGCGATCCGCCGATCTGGATGCGGCGCTATCATGCGGATTGGGTGGAAATGCAGCTTGCGCATTCGGAGGAGAATGAGGTTCGCGGGGCTTATAACGCCGCCGAATATCTCGCGCCCCGTCGGCGGATGCTACAGGATTGGGCAGACTACATCGATGCCCAGACGGCGGCGGGTGTCGCCACGCTGAAGCAGCACGAGGTTCCGGACACGCGACCGCACCTCTATGTCGTCAAATAGGGCGATAGCCCACCGGATCGCCGATCCAGCGGTTGAGTTCGGACTCCCGCCAGCCAACACCGTTGAGACTGACCCTCAACTTTGGCGGGACGGTGCCTTCACCCATCTTGCGATAGACGGTCGAGCGGGACAGGCCTGAGCGGCTGAGGGCGGTTGGGAGGCGGATGATACGGTCTGGGTCGGGCATGATATTCATTCCATTGCTTGGCGGTTGTTGACACCCCCTGCGATCAGATTGACGGCCTTGCGCGGCATGAAAAGTGCTTATTCGACGCATCGTAGTGCAGCGCAAAAAAAGCGGTGTGGGGCGGCTACATTTCGTATGGCGTCAATTGACGCCGAACGGAAAATGCAGCATTTTGACCCATGCGAATCAGGCATCAGGAGTTGGGCATGAGCGCTAATGCAGACATCCGCATGAAGAACCCGGCCCATCCGGGCAGCTTCGTGAAGGCGGAAATCATCGCGCCGCTCGGCCTGTCGGTAACGGCGGCGGCAGCGGTGCTGGGCGTCACCCGCGCGACGCTATCGACCTTGCTCAACGAGCATTCTCAGCTTTCGTCAGAAATGGCGCTGCGGATCGAAAAGGCGTTTGGCGTATCGATGGACACGCTGATGCGGATGCAGAACAGCTATGACATCGCCCAGGCCCGCAAGCGCAAGGGGGAAATCAAGGTTATGCCGTTCAAGGGACTACCCGCCGATATCTGCTCGACCGTTGCAGGCGGTGACCCCGCGTGATTGAGACAACAGGAACACGCAAAGTCATCATTCTTGCTGGCCCCAATGGTGCTGGCAAAACGACCTTCGCCCGATCCTTCCTACCTGCCGAAGCCAGTCTTCCGCGCTTCATCAATGCTGATCTCATCGCTGCGGGGTTGGCTCCGTTCGCACCCGAAACCGCCGCCATCAAGGCGGGCCGCCTGATGCTTGAGGAAATCGCGGATTGTGCTGCGCGCGGCGAGAGCTTCGCCTTTGAAACGACACTTTCCGGCCTTGGCTATCTCCGGAAGATCGAACAATGGCGGGATCAGGGCTACACGGTCAGTCTGTTTTTCCTTTCGCTGCCGAATGCGGAGACCGCCATAGCGCGTGTCGCCTCGCGGGTTCGCCAGGGCGGGCACGATATTCCCGAGACCGTTATCCGTCGCCGCTTTGCGGCGGGACTGAACAACTTTGAGCGACGCTATAAACAGGCCGTGGACGATTGGGCGCTTTACGATAATAGTGGTGCCCAGCCTGAATTGATTGAATGGGGTCAGAACCAATGACGGAACAAGAACTCTCGAAAGCGCGCAATCCCGATTTACGGGCATCGCTACCCGCCATTCGCCGCGCCGCGCAAATGGCGCGTGACACCGCGATTCAGACCAATACGGAAATTGTCATCGTGCGCGACGGAAAGCCCGTGCGCATCACCGCCGCGCAGTTGCGCGAAGGGAGAGCGTGACGCTAGAAAACGTCCCGCTACAGACGCTACGACTGGCTGCCCGGTGGTTGCTCGCCCATGTCAGCGAATCCGCGCTTTCCGCGAAGACGCCATAATGTAATCGTCGTTTCTGCATCATCGGAGCGAAGCACCTCCGCCATTCGGATAAACCCGCCGAGCAGCACTGCCCGATCATCCGTCGACGAGTTCAACCAGCCCCGCCTTCTGCACCAGCCCGCCGAGTTCGATGAGGTGGCGCGTCCGCTCGCGGCGGTCGGCCTTCCAGTCTTTTGTGCTGCTGCGGCGTTGGCTGGCTTCAACGCGATGCTGCATGGCCTTCACCCGTTTGATCGCCTTGGTCGTTCGCCGAAGCTGTTGGAGCAGGGTTGCGCCGTTCGCTGCGAAAGAAGGCCTGGCCGCGTTTGCGCCATGACTCCTTCTTGTTGTCCTCCTTGTTTTCGACCAGCGCGAGAGGTGCGCCGGTCAGGACTTCAGGATCGAAGCTGTCCGCACCGGTTGCAATCACAAGCTCGCCGAGTTGCAGAACCTTTCGCGCTTTGAGCTGCTTGGCCTTGGCTTCGAGTGCCTTCAGTTCCGAATCAAAATCTCTGGGTTTGCGCATGATTTGCTCCATCGCTATGTTGATGTCCGCAATATAGCGCGACGCCATTCGCTTGGCTGCAAGGTCGCCGGAACACCCTGACACGCGACGGTCCCGAGACGGATTTTAATCCGTGAGGGCGCGGTGATTTGATCGACAGATGGGATCGCGACCGCATCGCCGATCCTGACAAATCGCGCATCATCCTCACCCACACGAATGACGAAGTGCGCGCGTTGAACGAAGCCGCGCGGAGCAGGCTCCGTGACGCGGGCGCGCTTGGCGAGGATGTAACCGTCAACGCCGAACGCGGGGATCGCACCTTTGCTACCGGCGACCGCTTGATGTTCCTGCGCAACGACCGCGATCTTGGCGTCAAGAATGGCAGTCTTGGCCAGATTGTAGCGATCAGCCCGCAAAGCATCGCCGTGCAACTCGACGATGGGCGCAGCATCGCGTTTGATACCAAGAATTATGCGCACATCGATCATGGCTATGCCGCGACGATCCACAAGTCGCAGGGCGTCACCGTTGATCGCACCCATGTCCTCGCCACGCCGGGCCTGGACCGCCACGCCACCTATGTTGCGCTGTCTCGCCACCGTGAGGGCGCGCAGGTGCATTATGGCCGCGATGACTTTGCCGACGCCGGGAAGCTTGCCCGCACGCTCAGCCGGGAACGGGCCAAGGACATGGCGAGCGATTACAAGCTGGAGCAGTCTTTTGCCGAACGGCGCGGGATCAACTTCCGCGAGCGCATTGCCGAGGTGGTGCGCAAGATCGTGCCGGAAAAGGCGCGCAGCATCTTCGCCAACTTCCGGCCACCGCCCGCAACTCAGCGCGATGTTGCCATCGAGCAGCAACGCAAGGTTGGCGCGCTCGACATGCAGCGCGGTGTTGAACGCTATGCCCGTGCTAACCTGGACATCGAACGGATGGCGAAAAAGGGGCTGAACCCGATGCCCCATCAGGAAACGGCGCTCGACAAGGCCCGCAAGGAGCTGAGCGACAATCAACCAAAGGCAGACCGTGATCTTGTCACCACGTTCAAGCGCCAGCCCGAGCTTGTAGCAGAGGCAGCGAATGGCCGCACGACCAGCACGATCCGCGCGATGCAACTTGAACGCGAAATCCGCACCAACCCGCAATTACGCGCCGACCGCTTTGTCGAGAATTGGCAGAAGCTCTCCCATGAGCGCCGCGATGCTTACCAACACGGCGCACCGGGGCAGTTTGATCGGTTGACCAAGCATATGGGCGCAATCGCCGAAGGCATAGGTCGCGACGCTCAACTGGAATCGCTGCTCAGAAACCGCACCCGAGAACTCGGCATTAGCATGGGCATGGGCCGTGACCTGACCCACGAACTCAGCATGTCGATTGGATTGGGACGCGGGCGGGGTCTGGGCATTTGAACGTAAAGGAGACAGACGATGGATGTTGAACAAGATCAATCAGACGAGGCTGCAACCGCATTCACCGATATTCGGGACAAGCTCGCTGGACTAACCCGCGCTGTGGACAGCATGGCAGGAGAATGGAAGGCGCTTGTCATTCCCGACTACACCGATACGCTGGAGAAAATGACGGAGCAGATGCAGGCCAATGCCGATCAGCTCGCCGAATGGGCCAACAAGCCAGCCCTCGAACTGACGCCCAAAGCCTTGGCCGACGCTATCACCAAGGCAGGTGCAATGGCCCGCGCAGAGGATCATGCTGCGCTGAGTGGGGCGACAAAGGCATTTGGAGAGGCGAGCAATTCAATCGCCGCCCGTGTGAAATCAGCACGAGGCCGTGATGATCAAAACAGATGGGTATGGAAAATTACCGGTGCGACGGCAGTTGGCTTTACCATTCTTGGCGCGACCGTTCCCGGTTTCATCGCGCACTCGGCACCGACGGCTTGGGCATGGCCCGAGCGAAGGGCGGCTTCCAGCCTGAACCGGACGCTTCCAGAGGCGGGGCTTCGATTGATACAGGTCGATGATTCCGACAAGGCTCGCATCCTGATCACCGCCGCGCACATCGTCGATGACAATTGGCAGGTTATCGACGGTTGCGCCAAGGCTGCGATGAGGGTGAGGAGGCCGGAGCGCTGCATAGTGTCCGTCAAGCCCGGTGAGGGTGAGCCTCTAAAATCCAGGCTATGACCCGGCCAAGATGGTATCGGCAACCAGCGAGCCTGCGAACATTTCTCAAACTGTGGTCGTTCTAGCCAGAATGCCGGTGTCGAGCGCCGGTAGAACGCACGGTGCGGGATTGGCAAGACCGGCTTCGAGACAAATAAGACATTGGCGGCCGGAAGCAGCTTGCTCCAAAGGCGACATCCGTTTTACCGCCTCACGAGGCGCCGAATAGGGCCGAGAGTGTCAACCCGCAGCGCAATCTCATGGGCTTTAATTTCCAGATCTTCGGCGGATTCATATCGCAAGCAAGTCAGACCCTGCATGTCAGACGCTAGCCCAGTTCC
>JBBRFG010000011.1:0-36721 GCA_038224685.1 Sphingomonadales bacterium | reverse complement strand
TCGTCCCGATGGATCAGGGAAGGAAGTCCGAATAATGGCCCGTACCAAGATTGCGCTGATCGGCGCAGGGAACATCGGCGGCACGCTCGCTCACCTCGCAGCGACCAAAGGCCTTGGCGACATCGTATTGTTCGACGTGGTTGAAGGCGTGCCGCAGGGCAAGGCTTTGGACCTCAGCCAGTGCGGCCCGGTCGAGGGCTTCGACGCGCGTATTACCGGCTCCAATGACTATGCTGATATCGCGGGCGCTGATGTGGTGATCGTCACCGCGGGCGTCGCGCGCAAGCCCGGCATGAGCCGCGACGATCTGCTCGGCATCAACCTGAAGGTGATGAAGGCGGTCGGCGAAGGCATCAAGAACAACTGCCCCGATGCCTTCGTGATCTGCATCACCAACCCATTGGACGCGATGGTGTGGGCGCTGCGCGAATTCTCCGGCCTTCCGGCGAACAAGGTCGTCGGCATGGCGGGCGTGCTGGATTCGGCGCGGTTCGCGACCTTCCTCGCATGGGAGTTTGGCGTTTCGGTGAAGGACGTGAACGCCTTCGTGCTCGGCGGGCATGGCGATACGATGGTGCCGGTGCTGTCCTACTCGACGATCAACGGCATTCCGGTCGCGGACATGGCCAAGATCAAGGGCATTTCCGAAGATCGCCTGGGCGAAATCGTCAAGCGCACGCGCGCTGGCGGCGGCGAGATTGTTGCGCTGCTCGGCACGGGATCGGCGTTCTACGCGCCAGCCACCAGCGCCATTTCGATGGCCGAAGCCTACCTCTACGACCAGAAGCGGATCCTGCCCTGCGCGGTGCAGGTTGACGGCAAGTACGGCCTCGACGGGCTGTATGTCGGCGTACCGGCGGTGATCGGCGCAGGCGGCGCAGAAGACGTGATCGAGATCAGCCTGACCGACGAGGAAAAGACCAACCTCGGCGTCAGCGTCGATGCGGTCAAGGAACTACTCGCAGCGTGCAAGGCGCTGGATAGCTCGCTGGCGTAGGGAGCGCATATTTATGAGCTACGACCTGATGGTTTTCGATCCAACCGCTGCCCCCCCGGAGCGTCCGGCTTTTGTCGAATGGTATGGTGAAGAGGCCGAATGGTCGGAAGGTCACAGCTATGACGATCCGGCTAACACCACTCCGGCACTCGCCGCATGGTATGAAGAAATTCGGAAACTCTATCCGAACATGAACGGCCCCGGAGCTGTCACTGACGAACAGTTGATGGAGCCAGGTGTCGAAGGTCGGCTTACCGACTACAGCATCGGACATCACGTGATCTACGTGGCTTTCCCATGGTCGCAGGCGGAGCAAGCCTACCCGGTTGTTCGCAGCCTCGCCGTTAAATACGGCGTAGGTTTTTATGACGTCAGCGGCGACGGGGAAATCCATTTTCCCGGGCAAGAGCTAAGGCCCGAATCTCAAGGCACTTGGCGCGATATTTCTCGGCAATTCAAAGAATTGGATAAGCAATGAGCATCCTCGTAAACAAAGACACCAAGGTCATCACGCAAGGGATGACCGGCAACACCGGCACCTTCCACACGCAGGCCGCGCTTGATTACGGCACGCAGATGGTCGGCGGCGTGACCCCCGGCAAGGGCGGCACCACCCATATCGGCCTGCCGCAGTTCAACACCGTGCGCGAAGCCAAGGCCGCCACGGGTGCCACCGCGAGCTGCATCTACGTGCCGCCGCCATTCGCCGCTGACGCGATCTGCGAGGCGATCGATGCCGAGATCGAGCTGATCATCTGCATCACCGAAGGCATCCCGGTGCTCGACATGGTGCGGGCCAAGCGTGCGCTGTCCGGCTCCATGTCGCGCCTGATCGGCCCCAACTGCCCCGGCGTTCTCACTCCCGGCGAATGCAAGATCGGGATCATGCCCGCCAACATCTTCAGGAAGGGCTCTGTCGGCATTGTCAGCCGCTCGGGCACGCTCACCTACGAAGCTGTGCATCAGACTACGATGGTCGGCCTTGGCCAAACCACCGCAGTCGGCATTGGCGGCGATCCGGTCAACGGCACCAACTTCATCGATATGCTTGACCTGTTTCTCGACGATCCCGAAACGCAAAGCATCATCATGATCGGCGAGATCGGTGGTTCTGCGGAGGAGGAGGCTGCTGAGTTTATCAAGGAGCAGCGTGCCAAGGGTCGTTCCAAGCCAATGGTCGGCTTCATCGCCGGTCTCACGGCGCCTCCGGGCCGCCGCATGGGCCACGCGGGCGCGATTGTTTCGGGCGGTCAGGGCGGCGCAGAAGACAAGATTGCCGCGATGGAAGATGCGGGCATCCGCGTCAGCCCCTCTCCCAGCGAACTCGGCACCACGCTCGCAGCGATGCTGAAAGAACTGGTGTGATACTTATGTGAGTCCCCGCGAAGGCGGGGATCTCAGTCGGCACAGTGCTACGCCGAACGAGATCCCCGCCTTCGCGGGGACTCACCGAGGGGGAGATACAGGTGAGTGAAAGGCGGCTTCGTTTACATTCTGACCAACAAGCCCGCCGGCGTGCTTTATACTGGGGTGACTACCGATCTGGCCACAAGGATCGAACAACACTGCCTTGGTAAGGTTTCGAGTTTTACCAAAGAAATACAATTGCCACCGCCTTGTTTGGTTTGAATGGTTTGATGATCTCAACGATGCCCAGCGGTTTGAGCGGCGCATGAAGAAGTGGAATCGGGAATGGAAAGTGACGCGGGTCGAAGAGCGCAATTCAGCTTGGGACGATCTGGCTTCAGCCATTCCGCATATAAACTGAGCACTGTGTCGCTCTGAATCGAGGGAGGTCCCCGCCTGCGCGGGGACTCGCAAGGTACTGATATGAATAAGCCCGCCGATAGCCTTATCCCCGCGCTGACCGATCAGGAAGGCCCGCAGCCCGGCCCTTCGTGGGAACGGCGCGGTTGGCTTGACGCGCTGAGTGAGAGCGCCGCCGATCTCACCGCTGCGATGGACCCGACGCAGATGACGCTGGCGGTCAAGGTGGCGGCGAAGGAGGCGGGAAAGCCGCTCGATCCCAAGGCGACCGAGAAAGCCGCCGCGCTGTCGATCGCGGCGATGACGCTAGTGCGGCTTTACCGCGTGCGCGGGCACATGGCAGCGGACCTCGATCCGCTCGGCCTGTCCAATCGCGAAGGCCCGGCTGACTTGACGCTTGAATGGCATGGGCTGGCGGGCAAGGAGCACGAAAAGGTCTTTGTCGGCGGCGTGCTCGGCATGGAATGGACAACCGTGGGCAAGCTCCATCAGCGGTTGCAAGCCGTGTATTGCGGCAAGGTCGGGCTGGAATACATGCACATCGCGGACACCGAGGAACGCCGGTTCTTGCAGGACAAGTTTGAAAGCCCCGGCGAGACGATCCAGTTCACGCCCGAAGGCAAGAAGGCGATCCTGTCTGCCGTGTTGCGCGGCGAACAGTTCGAAGAATTCCTCGCCAAGAAATATGTTGGCACCAAGCGCTTCGGGTTGGATGGCGGCGAATCGATGATCCCCGCGCTGGAGGCCGTGATCAAGCATGGCGGCAGCGCGGGCGTGCGCGAAATCATCTACGGCATGGCCCACCGCGGCCGGTTGAACGTGCTCGCCAACGTGATGGCCAAGCCATACCGTGTAATCTTCCACGAATTTTCGGGCGGCAGCGCCAGCCCCGATGATGTGGCCGGATCGGGCGATGTCAAATATCACCTTGGCACGAGCACAAACCGCGAATTCGACAATATCACTGTCCATATGAGCCTTGTGCCCAACCCCAGCCACCTCGAAGCGGTGAATCCCGTGGTGCTGGGCAAAGTGCGCGCGCAGCAGGCGATCCGCGATGATCTGAAGGTGAAATCGCAGGTGCTGCCGGTGCTGATCCACGGCGATGCGGCGTTCGCGGGCCAAGGCGTGGTGTGGGAAAGCCTCTCGCTGTCGGGCGTCCCCGGTTATGATACGGGCGGATGCCTGCATTTTATCATCAACAACCAGATCGGGTTTACCACCAGCCCCAAATTTGCGCGGTCTTCGCCCTATCCCAGCGATGTCGCCAAGGGCGTGATGGCCCCGATCTTGCACGTCAACGGCGATGATCCCGAAGCGGTGACCTTCGCCTGCAAGCTGGCGATGGAATACCGCCAGACCTTCCACCGCGACGTGGTGATCGACATGTGGTGTTACCGCCGGTTCGGCCACAACGAAGGCGACGAGCCCAAATTCACCCAGCCGTTGATGTATGATGCGATCCGCAACCACCCCAAGGTCAGCGTCAGTTACGAAGCCCGGCTGGTTCGCGAAGGCGTGATCGAACCCGGCACCCGCGCGCGGATTGCGGATGAATTTGTCGCGCTGCTCGAAGGCGAATTTGAAGCAGGCAAAGACTACAAGGCCAATGAAGCCGACTGGTTCGGCGGGCGCTGGGCTGGGCTGAACAAACCCGCCGACCCCGAAACCGCGCGCCGCAGCGTCGCAACCGCGGTTGAGGCCAAAGTGTTTGATTCGCTGGGCCGGGTGCTGACCGAGGTGCCGGGCGATCTCACGATCCACAAAACGCTCGACCGCGTGCTCGCCGCCAAGCGTGAAATGTTCGCCGCAGGCACCAAAGATGGGGCGGGGTTTGATTGGGCCACCGCCGAAGCGCTCGCGTTCGGCAGTCTGGTGATGGAAGGATACGGCGTGCGCCTGTCCGGGCAGGATTCCGGGCGCGGCACCTTTAGCCAACGCCATGCAGTGTGGGTCGATCAGTCGTCTGAGCGCAAATATGTGCCATTGAGCACACTGCCGCACGGCAAGTTCGAAGTGCACGATTCCATTCTGTCAGAATACGGCGTGCTCGGGTTTGAATATGGGTTTGCGATGGCCGATCCCAAAAGTCTGGTTTTGTGGGAGGCCCAGTTCGGCGATTTCGGCAACGGCGCGCAGATCATGATCGATCAGTTCATCGCCAGCGGCGAAAGCAAGTGGTTGCGGGCCAACGGCCTCGTGCTGCTGCTGCCGCATGGGTATGAAGGCCAAGGGCCGGAACACTCCTCCGCCCGGCTTGAACGGTTCCTGCAATTGTGTGCCGACGATAATATGTGTGTGTGCAACATCACCACACCGGCGAATTACTTCCACGTGCTGCGCCGCCAAATGCTGCGGTCGTTCCGCAAGCCGCTCGTCATCATGAGCCCCAAGTCACTGCTGCGTCACCCGCTCGCCAAAAGCAGCCGCGATGCATTTCTTGGGGAATCGCAGTTCAAACGCATCATGTCGGACAACACCGCAATCGCCGATGAGAAAGTGCGGCGTTTGGTGCTGTGTTCGGGCAAGGTCGCGTATGATCTGATGGAGGCCCGCGATACCGCCGGTATCGATGATGTGTCGATCGTGCGGATTGAACAGCTTTACCCCTTCCCCGGCGATCCGCTGGCGATCCGGCTGGCGCGCATGACCAACCTGCAAGACGTGGTGTGGTGCCAGGAAGAACCCAAAAACAACGGTTCGTGGTTCTTTGTTCAGAACCAGATCGAGGATTCGCTGACCGCTGCGGGCCACACCGGCATGCGCCCGGCCTATGCCGGACGCGCGCCGTCTGCTTCACCCGCTACCGGGCTCGCCAGTCGTCACAAGGCCGAGCAGCAAGCGCTGGTCGCTGACGCACTGGGGCGCTAGCGAACGCATTATACCCCACTCACCCTGAGATTGTCGAAGGGTTGGGTGCGGGCTTCGACAAGCTCAGCCTGAGCGACATCAGGCATATTGGGAAATGGAAAATGGCCACCGAAATCAAAGTCCCAGTTTTAGGCGAATCCGTCACCGAAGGCACTATCGCTGAATGGCTCAAACAGCCCGGCGATGCGGTCGCGGCGGATGAGCCGATTTGCAGTCTTGAAACCGACAAGGTGGCGATTGACGTCCCATCGCCGGTCGCTGGCATCCTGTCTGAACACCGCGTGGCGGTGGGCGACACGGTTGAAGTGGGCGCGGTGATCGCAGTGATCGAAGCGGGCTCGGGCGCTGCGGCTTCCCCGGCTGCGGCGGCGGCCAAGACCGATACGCCTGCGCCTACTGCATCCGCAGACCTGTCTGGCGCGGCGCAAACCATGTCGCCTGCGGTTCGCCGCGCGGTGTTGGAAAACGGCGTTGATCCCTCGACCATCAAAGGCACCGGCAAGGATGGCCGCCTGACCAAGGAAGATGTGCTGTCAGCAGCTGAGGCGAAGGCGAAAAGCCCTTCGAGCAGCCCACCGCGCGCGGTTGCTGAGGCAGCCTCCGTTCAGCCTGAGGCTGTCGAAGCACGCAGCGCCGCGAGCACAACCCGCGGCGAAGAACGGGTCAAGATGACCCGGATGCGCCAGACCATCGCCAAACGGTTGAAGGCCGCGCAGGATCAGTCCGCGCTGCTCACCACCTTCAACGATTGCGACATGAGCGCGGTGATGGAAGCGCGCGACAAGTATAAAGACTTGTTCGCAAAGAAGCACGATATCCGGCTGGGTTTCATGGGCTTTTTCGCCAAAGCCGCCTGTCTCGCGCTGAAAGATGTGCCGAGCGTCAACGCCTACATCGACGGCGATGAAATCATCTATCACGACTATGTTGATATCTCGGTCGCGGTTTCTGCGCCCAACGGCCTTGTGGTCCCGGTCATCCGCGACGCCGACAAGAAAGGGTTCGCCCGGATCGAACAGGACATCGCCGATTTCGGTGCGCAGGCAAAGGCTGGCACGCTGACGATGGCCGACATGAGCGGCGGCACCTTCACGATCAGCAACGGCGGTGTGTTCGGCAGCCTGATGAGCACCCCGATCATCAACCCGCCGCAAAGCGCGGTGCTGGGCCTCCACCGGATCGAAGACCGCGCGGTCGTGCGCAATGGCGCAATCGTGATCCGTCCGATGATGTATCTCGCCCTATCATATGACCACAGGTTGATCGACGGGCGCGAGGCGGTGACCGCGTTGAAGATCATTAAAGACGCGATTGAAGATCCGACCCGAATGCTGATTGATTTGTGAGAATCCGTCGTCCCGGCGAAGGCCGGGATCCAGCGGCGAGGCTGGATGTTGGATCCCGGCCTGCGCCGGGATGACGAAAGAGGAACCAGATGGCTAATTACGATTACGACGTCCTCATCATCGGTGCCGGCCCCGGCGGCTATGTCGCGGCGATCCGTGCGGCGCAGCTCGGGCTGAAGACCGCCTGCGTCGAAAGCCGGGCAACGCTCGGCGGCACCTGCCTCAATGTCGGGTGCATTCCATCAAAGGCGTTGCTGCACGGATCGGAGCTGTTTGATGAGGCATCGAACGGCCATTTCGCCACGTGGGGCATCACCGCCACCCCGACGCTCGATCTGTCGAAGATGATGGCTGAAAAGACCAAAGCCGTGGGCGAATTGACCGGCGGGATCGAATTCCTGTTCAAGAAAAACAAGGTCACTTGGCTGAAAGGCCACGCCGCATTTGAAGACGCCCACACTGTCACCGTGGGCGGCGACAAAGTTACTGCCAAAGACATCGTGATCGCCACCGGATCAAGCGTCACCCCGCTCCCCGGCGTCACAGTCGACAACGCGGGCAAGCGCATCGTCGATAGCACCGGCGCGCTTGATCTGGACGAAGTGCCCGAACACCTCGTGGTGATCGGCGGCGGGGTGATCGGCCTCGAACTCGGCTCTGTGTGGCGCAGGCTGGGCGCAAAGGTCACCGTGGTCGAATTTCTTGATCAATTGCTGCCGGGCATGGACGGCGATGTGCGCAAGGAAGCGGGCAAGGTGTTCAAGAAACAGGGCATGAACATGATGCTCAGCCACAAGGTTACAGGCGCGAGCGTAGATGGCAAGACTGTCACTCTTACCATCGAAAAGTCCGCAGGCGGCGAAGTGCAAACAATCACAGCAAGCCATGTGCTGGTGTCCATCGGGCGGCGGCCCAACACCGATGGCTTGGCGCTCGACAAAGCAGGCCTTGCCACCAACGCGCGCGGACAGGTCGAAATCGACCATGATTTCCGCACAGCCGTTTCCAATATCTGGGCCATCGGCGATGTCGCCCCCGGCCCGATGCTCGCTCACAAGGCCGAGGATGAAGGCATCGCGGTGGCCGAGAACATCGCGGGCCGCACCGGGATCGTAAACCACGATGTGATCCCCAACGTCGTCTACACCGCGCCCGAAATCGCGGGTGTCGGCATTACCGAGGAACAGGCCAACGATCGCGGCATATCGGTAAAGATTGGCAAGTTCCCGATGATGGCCAACAGCCGCGCCAAGGCCAACCGCGACACCGAAGGGTTCGTGAAAGTCATCGCCGACGCCGAAACCGACCGCGTGCTGGGCGTATGGATCATCGCCAGCCTGGCCGGATCGATGATCGCCGAAGCCTGCGTCGCAATGGAATTCGGCGCGACGTCGGAAGACATCGCCTACACCTGCCACGCCCACCCGACCCACGCCGAAGCCCTGAAGGAAGCGGCGATGGCGGTGACGGGCAAACCGATCCACATGTAGCCGCAAAGGGGACGATGGAGGCAATGCGCACACGGCTGATCGCTGGTTTTACCTTTCTGCTGGCCGGACTGCTGGCGGGCTGCGGCAATACGTCCGACGCCCCCAACATCGCCCCGCCCCGCGCCACTGACGCCATCGTCTTCCCCAAGGAACCGTCGCAGATCGCAGTCGATCTCAAGGTCGATCTCGCCGATCTTGAACGCGCGCTGGAACGCGAATTGCCGCGTGAATTGTGGCAGATTGATCGGCCGGGCAGCCAATGCGTTGCCCCGCAAACGATCGATCTCGCCGTGTTCAAGGTAAAATCGCCCAAGATCAAATGTCGCATCACGGGAACAGTGACGCGCGGAAAGCTGCGGCTCAGCGGTAGCGGGCAGGCGCTGATGGTGACCCTGCCGGTCAAGGGCACGTTGGCGGCGCGCGATATTGCAGGCATATTCAAAGGCGAGACAGCAAATGGCGCCGCCGAAGTGGCATTGTCCCTGAAGCTTGACCTCACCCCCAACTGGCAACTCACCAGCACAACGCAGCTCGACTACCGCTGGACGCGCGAGCCGGGCATCGACTTTCTCGGGCGGCGGATCACCTTCACCGACGAGGCTAACCGCGAACTGCGCCCGGTCAAGCGTGAGGTTGAACGGATCATTGCGCGTGAATTGGCCCGCCTGCCGATAAAATCAAACGCGCAGCAGGGGTGGCGCGAGGCGCAGCGGGTGTTCGTGGTGAATCAACGCAATCCGGCAGTGTGGGCGCGGCTCACCCCAAAGCAGTTCCGGTTTGGCGGCTACGACGTGAAGGGACGCGATCTCACCCTGCGGCTTGGCCTTGATGCATTGCTGGAGACTTTCGTCGGGTTCAAGCCCGATGGCGTTGCGCCCGCACCGCTGCCGCCGCTCGCGCGGCGCGATACGGCGGCATCAACTTCGGTGCTGCATGTGCCCGTGGTGGCCGCCTATGCCGTGCTCGAACCCGTGATAGCGAAGGCTCTGGCAAAGCGTTCACAGCGCCCGTTTGTGATTGAGGACTATGGCAGCGTCTCCGCCAAGTTTACCGGCATCACAGTTTACGGCACCGGCGAGGGGCGGATCGCAGTAGGCGCAACCTATACCGCGACTTCCGACCTATCAGTGATCGCGAAGTCCAAAGGCAAGATCTGGCTGACGGCACGGCCGGTCAGTGAAGCCAATTCGCGCGCGGTGCGCTTTGCGGAGACCAAGATTTCAGGATCGACCGACATTGTGGGTGAACAATTCCTGTTCGCGCTTGCCAATTCGCCCGACTTCCAGAGCACGATCACCGAAGCACTGGCGCAAAATTTTGAGCGTGATTTCACTATTCTGCGCGGCAAGATCGGCCGCGCTGTAGCGCGACGCAGTGGACCGCTTGCCGATTACAGCATCACCATCGAGACGGTGGAAACCGGAGCAATCAGCGCGCACGGCGAGGGGCTGTATCTTCCCGTGGACATGACCGCGCGGATCGCTGCGAGGCTGCGGCGCGCGAATTGAACAGCTCTGTTGTCAAGCAGGCTTTTGCCGCGCTCCCCAGCCCGATAGACACAGTGACGACGACAGAGGGGAACTGTGCATGGCCTATCCGCAACTAACCGATAAACCCGGCGCGTTGGCGACCGCTGCTGCGATCCGCGCGGGCAAACTGAGTGTGGCAGAGGCGGTCGATGCGGCGATTGTGCGGATCGGAAACCTCGACAGCGCAATTGATGCCTTGGCGGTCCCTGATTTTGCGCGGGCCTATGAAACCGCCAAGGTGATGGACAACACACCGCGGCGTCTGAACCAGCCGCTGTACGGCGTGCCGATGACGATCAAGGAAAGCTTTGACGTGGCGGGCCTGCCGACCACCTTTGGCCACGCAGCCTATCGCGGCACGCTCGCCGCCCGCGATGCCGCCTTGGTGCGGCGGTTAAAGGCAGCCGGCGCGGTAATCATCGGCAAAACCAACGTGCCGGTCGATCTGACCGATTGGCAAAGCTTCAACCCGGTCTATGGTCGGACATTGAACCCGCACGACCCGGCACGGTCCCCCGGCGGATCATCAGGCGGCAGCGCGGCTGCGGTGGCGAGCGGGATGGTGGCGTGCGATTATGGCACCGATATCGGCGGATCGGTACGGGTTCCGGCGCATTTCTGCGGGGTGTGGGGGCACAAAACCACGTGGGGCCTGATCCCCAAGCATGGCCACGATCACCCGGCGATGTCGCGGCGCGATGGCTTTATCGCCGCACATGACAGCGCGCTCAGCATTGCCGGGCCGCTGGCAAGGAACGCGGCGGATCTGGCGCAGTTGACCGAAATCGGGGCCGAGCTTCCGCTGCGCCGCCGGGTCAAACCGATCAAGGAATGCCGATTGCTGGCGATCACCGCATTGCCAAATGCCCCGGTTGATGCCAGCGTAATGGCTCCAACCGAAGCGGCGCTGGAAACCCTCGCCCGGGCAGGCGTGACCATCGACCGCACGAGCGACCTTGTCCCCGATCAGGCGCAGCAATATCGCGCCTATCTCAAGATGATGAATGTGGTGCTGGCGCGCGGTGCTCCGGCCCCCGATGGCAGGCGCGCAAGTGCGACCGACTGGTTCGACCTGCTCGATACGCAGGCCGCCTGCATCGCGCAGTGGGATGCTGTGTTCGAGGCCTATGACTTCGTCCTCGCCCCGCCCGCGCCGGTGTTGGCGGTGCCGCACAGCGATGTCGCGGTGTTCGGCGGCACGCTGACCATCAACGGCGCGCAGGAACCCGGCGGCAATGCGCTGGCCTGGGCGGGGCTGGCAACGTTTCCGAACCTGCCGGCAACCGTGCTTCCCATCGGCAGCGGCAGCTATCTGGGGTCAGAACTGCCCTGCGGAATGCAGGTGATCGGCCCGCGCTGGAGCGATCTTGATTGCATCGCCGCAGCCGAAGCCATCGGACACATCTTGCACACCTGACCCAGCGTCGCCATGGCGCGCGGCATGGCTTTGTTACCACCTACGCGCACCCTGCTTCGCTGGCATGTCTGGCTTGGCTGGCTGGTCGGAGTCCCGATCATTATGTGGCTCGCCACCGGACTGTTGATGGTCTCGCGCCCAATTGAGCAAGTGCGCGGGGAGCATCTGCGCCGCGAGGCTGCGGCAGCGCCGTTGGTGATCGACGGCAGCGCAGATAGCAGCCAACCGCTGCTGATCATGTTTACCGCGCTATCATTGGTCGGGGCGGTGATCGGCGGCGCGTTGATGTTCCGCCGCCGCAAGCCTCGGCCTGAGCCATGACGCCCACCGTCCTCACCCCCATCCTCGATTTGCTCGATATCGCCGGGATCGCATTGTTCGCGCTGTCAGGTGCGGTACTCGCCGCACGGCTGCGGCAGACATTTGTGACGATGGGGTTCTTCGCTTTGGTCACCGGGGTCGGCGGCGGCACGGTGCGTGACCTGTTGATCGGAGCGCCGGTGTTCTGGATTACCGATGCGTGGGTGGCGGCCGCTTGCCTCGGCACGGCGCTGATCGCGTGGTTCACACCGGTGCGGTTGTGGGAAGGCAAGGGCTTCGCCTATGCCGACGGAGCGGGCCTAGCCGCTTATGCCGTGCTGGGCAGTGCCAAAGCGCTGGCTTACGGCGTGCCGCCGGTGCCCGCTGCGCTGATGGGGGTGATCACCGGCTGCGTGGGCGGAATGATCCGCGATGTGGTGGCGGGCCGCCCGTCAATCATCATGCAGCCAGAATTATACGTCACCGCCGCTGCGTTGAGCGCCGTCCTAACGGTTACAGGGATGCTGGCCGCCCCGTTGCTGGGCGTCCCCGAAGGCTGGGCATGGGTGGCCGGGTTCGCCTGCGGCTTTGCCTTGCGCAGCGCGGCAATCCGATGGGAGTGGGGCCTGCCTAGCTACGGCGAGAAGACCGGAGAGAGGGGCGAAAAATAGCCCCCCTCCCGGAAGCTCTTACAAATCGCCGTCAACAGTTTCTGGGATCACCTCACCGGGAATCGGCCCACCGGGATAGGCGGGTCGTTGGTCCGCAGACGGTGCGGCGGCGAATTGCGACTGCGCAGTACCGCCCGCACCGCGCCGGGCTTCGGCATAACGTTCGTCCGTCAACTGGCCCTCGGCGCGATCAGTAAAGTTGGCGGACGGGCCGGCGGAAAATCCGCCGCTGTAGTCAATCCCATCAATCTGGCCATTATTGCCGATCCTGCACTGGAACGGCGTGCCATTGAACAGCGCCCCGCTCACAACCCAGCCTGCGCCAGTGCGATCAACATTGTCGACCGTATCAACCCGCACATCGCGCTCAATCCGCGCAAGGCATAGGTCAACCGCGCTATTGAGCCCGGATGACCCTGTGCTGCGCGGGCCAGAGCGTTCATCGACGCGCCGGTCATCATAGCGGCGGTCATCATAGCGGCGGTCATCACCGCGAACCCGAACGTCCCGTTCGACGATCACAACGTCGCGGTCGCGTTGACGCCGGTTGTTCGAACTGGCGATGGCGGCAATCCCGCCGATGATCGCAGCGCCAATCAGCACGTCGCCCGCGCCGATTCGATTGCGCCGAAACCCTCCCCGGCCAAAACCACGGCGGCCATAACCGCAACCAAAACCCCGGCAGCGCCAATCGGCTACCGAGGTTGCCGGATCAAACCGGCTGGCGTCAAATACTTGCGATGATGCACCCAGACCGGTTGCGGGAAGCGGTGCCGCAGCAGCGGGGCTCGCGAAAATTGTCGTGCCTGCGAGAACGCCGGCCAACGCCAGCGCACGGGTGTTCAGAGCCATAGATGCTCCCTCCTGTTAGTATACGAGCGCCCCACCAAGCACCCCGGTACATTCATGATTAACCGTGCCCGGCTTGCGCTGGGGTGAACAAAGATGGACCCCCAAGCGTCACCCCGCCTCTCTGGGGAGAGAGGCGGGGCGTGCTTAGCCGGCCGCTTACAGGCCGCGAATGCCTCTGAAATCAATTTGCGGTGCGCCGCGACCGTCGATGTAGCAGGTAAACCTGCCCGCGTCGCTCCGACGGCCACCCCAGCGGGGCGAACCTTCTACCGCGATCCGGCCCTGAACCCGGAATCCATCGCGGGTGCGATCAAGATCACGCACGTCGAGCACGTCGGCATAACGGTATCCGCCGAAACGCCGCGCCTGATTTTCGGCTGCCCGAACACAGCGCTCAACGGCATTGCGCGATCCGCCTTGAACCCCGAAGCCGTTACGGTCAAACCGGTCACCGCGATCATAACGATCATCACGATCATAACGGTCGCGCGAGTCGTAGCGGCGGTCATCGTAGCGGCGATCATTACGGTCACCATCAAAGGCTCCGGCAAGCGCGGCGATCCCGCCGATCACCACCGCGCCAGCAATAATTTCGCCTGCGCCGATGCGATCACGGTCGCGGCGGTCTTGGGCCATCGCTGGGGTGAAAGAAGCCGCGGTCAGCGCAGTGGCAACGACCGCGCCGAGCGAAATCCGGGCCAGTTTGCCGGAGGCCAGCCGGTTGGTCTTGGTGGTCATCTGATGTGTCCTCGTCTGGCACCGCTCGCTGCATTGCGGGGGTGACAAGGGCCTTTTGCGCGATTCGGGCTGTTACAAAGCTGAATTGGATCGGCAGGTATTGTTAATGTATATGGTGAGTTTGATGAACAATAAATCTTACTCGCTGCCAAGCGCTGCTAGCACATCGCGCGTAAAGGCGGCGATATCGAACCCCGCGCCCACCGGATCCTCGCCGCGCCGCACGATCACGACATCGCGGCTGGGCACGATCACGACATATTGCCCGCGATTGCCGAATGCTGCGATAGTATCAGGCGGGACGCCTTCGGATCGGTTGATCAGCCAGAACCCAGCGCCGTATCCGAACGCGCCCTCGGGCTGCGGGCCGGAGGGGGCCGAGACATATTGCACCCAGCCTTCGGGCAACATGCGGGTGCCATCGGGCAACTTGCCGTCGTTGAGGTAAAGCTGGCCGAATTTCGCAAGGTCGCGCGCGGTGGTCCAGACTTGGCTGGAGAGAATGTAGCTGCCCTTCCAGTCGGTTTCAGCAACGGTGTGGCTCATGCCGAGTTGCTCAAAGGAAGCGGCCGGCGGATACGCTGCAAAGGTCGGCTTGATCGCGGCCACAGCGGCCAGAGTGTCGTTGTTGGCGTAGCGATAGGTGCTGCCGGGCGCAGCGACCAGCGGCCAATCGAGCGCGGCCTCCGTCACCGTCGCGCCGCCCCAATACAACGGATCGGTGCGGTTGCCGGGCGTGTCGGAATAGCGGCCCGAGGCCATGCGGAGGAGGTGGTCGATGGTTATTGCGCGCCGGGGATCGCCCTGGGCGTAGCCAAGGCCAGCCGATGCATTTACATCCACCTCGCCCCTTTGGACGGCCGCGCCGACCAGCGTCGCGGCTATGCTTTTGGCGACTGACCATGTGCGCTGCGGTGTGGCGGGATCAAATCCTTGCACATATTGCTCGCCAATAGCCTGCTCACCGCGATGAATCAGGACGGCAGTGGTGCGGGCGCCTACGCCATACGTCACTCCAAACGCATCATTTATCGGGCGCTGAAGCGTTGTGGGCGCCTTTACAGCGGCCGGAATGGCAAGTGATCTGCTGGCTGGCTGATTTGCCGGACGACCATAGAAGTCGAACGGGCCACTGATCGGATTGAGAGCACATCCCCGGTCTTGATCGAGGTGGACCGCATAACGCGGTTCGCTTTGGTCATCCCAATCGACGCTGATCCGTTCAATCGTGCCATTATCATGGCGCAAAATCTCATATCCTAGGCTTTGCACGATGCTATCAAGCGGGGCCTGAATGCCGGTCAACTCCCATTGCACCACGCTTTCCGGTGTGCGCGTTGTGCCGTTCGCTTCGGCATGGGCAATCGCGCTGCATAGCATCAGCGCTTTGTATCCTGCTGCCAGTGCCCGGTCGTAGCGCGCGTCGAGGCGTTGCTGCTGATTCTGCGCGGTGGCTGGGCTGGAGAGGGTGACAGCGAGGAGCAGTGCCGAGACTGCAAGGGCGGTGCGGATCATGCGCCCAACCTAGCCCACCCTGCCCAAAAGGAAAGGGCCGGATGCGTTCCCGCCCCGGCCCATTTTTAATTCCTGCGAGTCCCCGCGAAAGCGGGGACCTCAACCAATGACAGCACAAGGCTCCCGCTTTCGCAGGAGCTCACCAATCATTTTACGCGTCTTCGTAATCTTCCGCCGACTGCACCGGGCCGCTATCTTGGCCACGGGCGCTTTCGTCGCGGTCGACCAGTTCGATGATCGCCATCTGCACGGCATCACCGGCGCGGACGCCAGCGCGCAGCACGCGGGTGTAGCCACCTTCGCGGTCTGAATAACGCTCGCCGAGCACTTCAAACAGTTTCTTCAGCTGCGTTTCGTCACCCAATCGGCTCATTGCTAGACGACGGTTCGACAGGCCGCCACGCTTGGCTAGCGTGATCAGCTTTTCAAGATAAGGGCGCAGTTCCTTCGCCTTGGGCAGCGTGGTCTTGATCTGCTCGTGCTTGATCAGTGCAGCCGCCATATTGCGGAACAGCGCATTGCGATGGCCCGTCTTGCGGCCCAGCTTACGGCCTGAAATACCATGACGCATATTCGTTACTCCGTTCGAAAAGGGCCCGTATCAGGTAGCCCAATGCAGGTGGCCATCAGGGGCCGCCACCTTCGCCCAAATTGTCAGCGACCTCCGTGTTTGGCAGGGGCTCACGAGTTCATTAGCCCAAAAGCTCTTGCTCAAGCTTTTTGGCCATTTCTTCGATGTTCTCCGGCGGCCAGCCGGGGATATCCATGCCAAGCCGCAGACCCATGCTCGATAGCACTTCCTTGATTTCGTTCAAAGACTTGCGGCCAAAGTTCGGCGTACGCAGCATTTCGGCTTCGGTCTTTTGAACCAGATCACCGATGTAGATGATGTTGTCGTTCTTAAGGCAGTTGGCCGACCGGACCGATAGTTCCAACTCGTCGACCTTCTTGAGCAGGTAACGATTGAGCTGATTTGCGTCGCTTTCCTCTGGCTGCACCGCATGGCCGACCATCGTGCCGACAGGCTGCGGGATGCCATCTTCGAAGTGCACGAACAGCGTCAATTGATCCTGTAGGATACGCGCCGCATAGGCGACGGCATCTTCAGGGGTCACGGTGCCATCGGTTTCAACCGTCAGGCTGAGCTTGTCGTAGTCAAGCTCCTGCCCAACGCGGGCATTATCAACCTTGTAGCTCACCTGACGCACCGGCGAATACAGCGAATCGACCGGAATCAGCCCGATCGGCGCATCAGCCGGACGGTTCTGCACAGCGGGCGAATATCCCTTACCGGTGTCGGCGGTCAGCTCCATGTTGAGCGTCGCGCCTTCATCAAGCTGGCAAATCACCAAGCCTTTGTTCATCACTTCGATATCGCCGGTTACAGCAATATCGCCAGCCTTCACGGTGCCGGGACCAGTGGCAGAAAGCTGCAACCGTTTCGGGCCTTCGCCTTCCATGCGCAGCGCGATCTGCTTTACGTTCAATACGATATCGGTCACGTCTTCACGCACACCGGCCAGTGACGAAAATTCGTGCAGCACGTTTTCGATCTTGATCGAGGTGATGGCAGCGCCCTGCAGGCTGGACAGCAGCACACGCCGGAGCGCGTTGCCCAAAGTCAGGCCAAAACCGCGCTCAAGCGGCTCGGCAACAAATGTCACCTTGCGCGCACGGTCGCCGCCGTCCTTGATTTCGAGGATGTTGGGTTTCTTGAGTTCCTGCCAGTTCTTCGTGTTGACGGACATGGATTTCCCCTAATTCGCCTATTGGGCGGGTTCATATTCTAAGCGAGCTCGATGCGCGTCAGCGTGGCGCAGCATCAGGCCCGTTCGGGCAGCGACGGCACGATCTGCCGCCGCCTGCCCGGCGGATCAGACGCGGCGACGCTTTGACGGACGGACCCCGTTGTGCGGGATCGGGGTCACATCGCGGATCGAGGTGATGTTAAAGCCCACAGCAGCAAGGCCGCGCAGTGCGCTTTCGCGGCCCGAGCCCGGGCCCTTCACTTCGACTTCGAGCGTGCGCACACCGTGTTCAGCGGCTTTCTTGCCAGCATCATCGGCCGCCACCTGCGCGGCGTACGGCGTCGATTTACGGCTACCCTTGAACCCCATAGTACCGGCGCTGGACCAGCTGATTGCGTTGCCCTGTGCGTCGGTGATGGTGATCATGGTATTATTAAAGCTGGCGTTGATGTGCGCAACGCCGCTGCTGATATTCTTCTTGTCACGGCGCCGAATACGGCCTGGTTCGCGTGCCATCGTTTTGTGTCCTCTAACTCGTCAGAAGGAAAAAGCGTACAAAGGGGTTGCCCCCGCTCGCTTACTTCTTCTTGCCCGCGATGGGCTTGGCCTTACCCTTGCGGGTGCGGGCGTTGGTGTGAGTGCGCTGACCGCGAACGGGCAAACCACTGCGATGACGCAGGCCGCGATAGGCGCGCAAATCCATCAAGCGCTTGATGTTCATCGCGGTCTGACGGCGAAGATCGCCTTCGACAGTGAATTCTGCATCGATCGCTTCACGAACCCGCAGCACTTCTTCGTCAGACAGATCCTGGACGCGGGCGCTGTGCGCAATCCCAAGCTTGTCAGCGATCTTGGTGGCCGAAGTCCGGCCAATCCCGTGAATATAGGTGAGCGCGATAATCACGCGCTTGTTGGTGGGGATATTAACCCCGGCAATACGAGCCACTTACTTCTCCATGCTCCACAGGGGTTTGGCATCCATTAGGCTGCCCCCTATCTCAACGCTTATTCACCGAGTTGATCGCTTCACTGTTCGGCCTGCTAGAGGGCAGGATCGTAAACGGCAAAAAGTTCGGTCGGCACGCGCGGGCGCGTTGCCTGCCAAACTTGTTTCGAACATCTCGAATGAGGGGCGCGCTTAGGATGATTCGCGCTGTAGGTCAACAGTGGGCGGCATTGCCGCGTTGACGCACCAAAAACCACCGCGCCGCGACGAGATCAGGCCTGCGGATCGCGTTCCAGATCAGCAAATGCATCCCCGACAGTCGCGGGCACTGTTGCGGGCTTCGCGGCCGGCTTTGGTATCGGCCTGGCAGGGGCAGGAACGACAGGCTTGGCTACGGGCGTCGACGGGGGCGTGGACGTGGACGTGGACGGGGGCGGGGGCGTGGTTGACGGCTTGATCACAGGAGCGGCTGTGGGCTTTGGCGCAGACGACGCGCCAGGCGCGGGCGTGACCTTCAGCAATGGTTCTACCTTCGGCACTGGGACACCCGGTGCAGTCGCCCCGTTGGCGCCATCATCATCGGCCTCAATTGCACTCTCGCCCTTGGTCGCAGGCTTGCCCGTAGGCATCGCTGCTGGCCCAAGCAACTTACCCAGCGCAGCCATCTGCTGCCCCATCACGGCATCAACCGCTTTGGCAATCACCGGCACTTCGTACCGCATTGATCCGCCGACATTATACTCCCACACGATCCGCGTGCCCTTACCGGCTTTGCTCAACGCGATCGTAAGGATGCCGATCACCGGTTCGCTTTGCAGCGGCCCCAGCGCGCCCTGCATCCGCAGCGCCCGCTCGGGATAGGCCTGGATCACCCGCATATGTTCAACACTGCCTTGCAGCGAAAATTTCCCAGGCTCGTCAACTTCGGGAATCGTCTCACAAAAGCAGCCCCCCGCTTGCGGTGTTAGTGTGAGGTTTGCCGCGTCGCCCGACCACGTATGATCGGGCCGCCACCAACCCGCTGGCGAAATCAGCGCAAGCCAAGTTTGGGTCGGGCTCGCCTCCACGACCAATTCGTGCCGCGAAACAAAGCCGTTTTCGGTCGTAGCAGTTAATTCGGCTGCGGCTGGTACGTGACCGGCGAGGATCGCTACAACGAGACTGATGGTGCGACAGAGCGACCGAATCGCCGAGCCTATCCGCGCTGCTCCAGTGTCAACCACGCAGGATCCCGTCGATCTGACCAGCCACGATGGTGATCGCGGCCATGCCATCGATCCGCGTCACAATCCCGCGCGCGTCATAGCCTGGCAGGATCGGCGCAGTCTTGGCCCGGTATTCCTGCATCCGCATCCGCACGGTTTCTTCATTGTCATCGGGGCGCCGCTTGAATTCGGTGCTGCCGCAGGTGTCGCAAACTCCCGTTTGCGATGGCGGGTTGGCGGTATCGTGATACAGCGCGCCGCAATTTCCGCAGGAAAACCGGCCAGTGATGCGTTCAACCAGCGCGTCCTCGTTGACCTCAAGCTCAATTACATGGTCGAGCTTGCGGCCATTGCGCGTCAGAATTTCATCGAGCGAAACAGCCTGTGGGCCGGTGCGCGGGTATCCATCGAAAATTGCGCCGGTCTCTGGCCCCATTGCCGCCAATTCGGCATCGATCAGATCGGAAACGATTTCATCTGAAACCAGCTCACCGCGTTCCATCACGGCTTTCGCCTTGAGACCCACAGGTGTCCCGGCCTTGACCGCCGCGCGCAGCATATCACCGGTCGAAAGCTGCCGCATTCCGTGCCGTTCGACCAACCCGGCGCTTTGGGTGCCTTTTCCGGCTCCGGGAGGGCCAAGAAGAATGATGTTCAAGAACCGTCCCCCATTATCGCCGCCGGTCAGTGCCATAGGCCTTTTCTAGCCTAGCGGGTTCAACCATCCGCAAAGGCCCGTCAAGTTAGCTTGCGCAGGATATCAGCGCATCCGTCCCTTGAGCTTGGCCTTCTTAATCAGATCGCCATACTGATGCGCCAGCAGATGGGACTGAACCTGACTAATAGTATCAACCGTCACGTTGACCACGATCAGCAAGCTAGTGCCGCCAAGAAACAATGGAATGCCCGTCTGTGCGATCATGTATTCTGGCACCACGCACACCACGGTGAGATAGGCTGCACCGACAACCGTGATGCGGGTCAGCACATATTCGAGGTAGTCGGCAGTGCGCTTACCCGGACGGATACCGGGGATAAATCCGCCATTTTTCTTGAGGTTGTCCGCCGTCTCCTCTGGGTTGAACACAACCGCTGTGTAGAAGAAGCAAAAGAACACGATCCCGATCGCATAAAGCGCCATATACAGCGGCTTACCGTGGGCAAGATACTGGTTCAGCGAGACGATGAAATTACCAAAAGTACTGTTGGTATCGACCGATTTGCCCGCAAATTGCGAAATCGTTAGCGGCAAAAGCAACAGCGAGCTGGCAAAAATCGGAGGGATAACACCTGCGGTATTGATCTTGAGCGGCAGGTGCGACCGTTCCGCCTGCATCATGCCGCGCTGGGTCGCGCGCTTGGGATACTGGATCAGCAAGCGGCGTTGGGCGCGTTCAAAAAAGCTGATGCCAAGGATCAACACGACCACCATCGCGATAAATCCGATGATCACCACCGGGGAAATTGATCCGGTTCGCCCGCCTTCAAATAGATTGGTGGCAAAGCTTGGAAACTGCGCGACGATACCGGCCATGATGATCAGCGATATGCCATTGCCGATCCCGCGGCTGGTGATCTGTTCACCCAGCCACAGCAAAAACATCGTGCCACCTACCAGACTGACCACCGCGCCAATGCGGAACAGATAACCGGGATTGACCACCGCTTGCAGCCCGCTTTGCGCAGCGTAACTTTCCAGCCCGACAGCGAGAAAATAGCCCTGGATTGCGCACAGGAACACCGCGCCATAGCGCGTGTACTGGTTCAATTTCTGGCGTCCGCTTGCGCCTTCTTTCTTCAACGCCGTCAGCGTCGGATGCAGTGCCGAGGCCATCTGCACCACAATCGACGCGGTAATATAGGGCATTACGCCGAGCGCAATCAGGCTCATCCGTTCAAGACTACCGCCCGAAAAGGCGTTGAACAGGTCGAGGATGCCGCCGCGCGTCTGCTCATACAGGTCGCTCAGAACCAGCGGATTGACGCCGGGCAACGGCACAAAACTGAGGAAACGGAAAACGATCAGGGCACCGACGGTGAACCAGATGCGCTGGCGCAGTTCTGTGGCCTTGGCAAAGTTGCCGAGGTTCAGGTTGCTCGCGATGTTATCGGCGCGTGATGCCATGTCGTTTGATCGATCCCAGCTCTAAGTTCTACCGCACCGCCCATCTGGCGAGCCGATCGAACCGTCTCTTGCGCGCCGTCCAAAAAACCCGAACCATCGCGCGAGACCATAAATAGGGAGAGCGGGGGCGCTTGTCGAACCCCCGCTCTCCCTATTTCGTCGATTACTTTGTCAATGCGGCCTTGGCAGCCCGGTTGGCATCGCGGCGCACGAGCTTCTTTTCGTGCTCTGGGGTTGCAGCCGGAGCCACCTCCACCACGCCGCCAGCCTTTTCGACGGCGGCAATGGCACCCTTGGTCGCGCCGGTTACAGCGAAGCTTGCTTTGACGGTGATTTCACCCTTACCGAGCAGCCGCACGCCATCCCTGCCGCCGCGCGCAAGGCCAGCGGCCCGCAGTGCTTCTTCGGTAATCGTTGCCTTGGCATCCAGCTTGCCCGCGTCGATGAACTTCTGGATCATGCCAATGTTCACCTCGGCAAAATCCTTGCCGAACGGATTGTTAAACCCGCGCTTTGGCAGGCGCATGTGCAGCGGCATCTGGCCGCCTTCAAAGCCTTTGACCGCTACGCCTGAACGGCTCTTCTGGCCCTTTTGGCCCCGTCCTGCAGTTTTGCCCTTGCCCGAGCCGATACCCCGGCCAACGCGGACGCGGCTTTTGCGGGCGCCGGGGTTGTCGCGGATGTCATTCAATTTCATGGTGTGCACTCGCTTTCGCTTTTGTCGCGCTTTTGGAAACGTGCATCCCCGCAGGCGGGGATCTCATGCTGCAAACAATCTGCCGGCAGCCAGAGGCCCGCGCCTGCGCGGGGGCTCACAGGGTTGAAATCAATCGATCACTTGAACCAGGTGCGGGATCTTCGCGATTGCGCCGCGCACCTCTGGGGTGTCCTGACGCTCGACGATCTTGTGCATCTTGTTCAGACCAAGACCGATCAGGATCTTGCGCTGACTTTCAGGACGACGGATCGGCGATCCAATCTGTTTGATCTTAACGGTTGCCATGTCAAATTACTCCACAATCGCGGCAGCGTCGGCTTCCGCCTCAGCTGCATTCGACCCGCCGCGACCCAGCAGGTCGACAACTTTCTTGCCGCGGCGCTGAGCCACCGACTTCGGCGAAGTCTGCTCAGTCAGCGCGTCAAACGTGGCGCGGATCATGTTGTAGGGGTTGGACGAACCGACCGATTTGGTCACCACATCAGCAACGCCCAGGCTTTCAAACACAGCGCGCATCGGGCCGCCAGCAATGATGCCAGTCCCGGCAGGCGCAGTCCGAAGGGTCACCTTGCCCGCGCCAAAGCGGCCATTGCCGTCGTGGTGCAGGGTGCGCCCTTCCTTAAGCGGCACGCGGATCATCTTCTTGCGTGCAGCCGAAGTTGCCTTGGTAATCGCTTCTGGCACTTCGCGTGCCTTTCCGTGACCAAAGCCAACGCGGCCCTGACCATCACCCACCACGACCAGCGCAGCAAAGCCGAACCGCTTACCGCCCTTTACGGTTTTGGAAACCCGGTTGATGTGCACCAGCTTTTCGATGATGCCATCATCTTCTTCCTGCCTGCCGCCGCGATTATTGTCGCGTCCGCCGCGACCGCGACCGCGATCACCGCCGCCGCTGTTAGCGCCGCCGCCGCTGTTTCCGCCGCCGCCATTGCCGCCGCGACCACGGCCACGGCGGTTTTGCGAATCACCGGTGTCACCGCCACCTTCGACAACAGCAACTGCGGGGGTTTCGATGGTGTTCTCTTCAGCCATAATCAGAACTCCAACCCGCCAGCACGGGCGGCATCGGCCAGCGCCTTGACGCGGCCATGAAACAGGAACCCGCCGCGGTCGAACACGACATTGGTCACGCCCGCCTTCTTGGCGGCTTCGGCGATCGCCTTGCCGACTTCGGTCGCGGCATCAACATTGGCGCCGCTCGTCTTTACGCCAAGTGTCGAGGCTGCTGCGACCGTGCGGCCAGCAGCATCGTCGATGACCTGTGCGTAGATGTGACGACCGGTGCGGTGCACCGACAGACGCGGCTTACCACCAGCACGCGCACGAAGCGCAGTGCGGACGCGGCGACGGCGACGTTCAAACAGAGAAAGCTTTGCCATCTTACCTCTTCTTCCCTTCCTTGCGGAAGATATACTCGCCGCGGTAAGCAATCCCCTTGCCCTTGTAAGGCTCGGGCTTGCGCCAGCGACGGATTTCAGCAGCGAACTGTCCGACGGACTGCTTGTCACTGCCCGATACTTCGACCGTGGTTTGGTCGGGTGTCTTGACTTCGAGACCCTCCGGGATCGGCAGATCAACGTCGTGGCTATAACCGAGCTGCAATTTCAGCATCCGGCCCTGCGCGTTGGCGCGATAGCCGACGCCTTTGATGACCAACACCTTGGTGAAGCCAGCGGTAACGCCCTCCACCAGGTTGGAAACCAATGTGCGCTGCATACCCCAAAAGGCCCGTGCCTGACGGCTATCATTGGCGGGTTTAACCGAAATTTCGCCCTCTTCGAGCTTATACTCGATGAGATCGGAGAGCCCCAACGTCAGGGTGCCCTTAGGACCCTTTACGCTCAGCGTGCCATTGTCGATGGTGGCCGTAACCCCTCCAGGGATCGCCACCGGCTTTTTGCCGATGCGGCTCATCAGAACACCTCCGCCAGAACTTCGCCGCCGACATTGTGCGTCCGAGCCTCGGCATCGGAAAGCACGCCACGCGGCGTCGAGACGATGGTGATGCCAAGCCCGTTGCGGACCGTCGGAAGCTCTTTCGAGCCCGAGTAGACCCGGCGACCTGGCTTTGACACGCGCGCAACATGCTTGATCGCAGGTTCGCCTTCGAAATATTTCAATTCAATCCGCAACGCTTTGTGCTTACCCGAATTGTCTTCGGAAAAGCCGCGAATGTATCCTTCACGCTCAAGCACTTCGAGCACGTTAGAACGCAGATTGCTGGCGGGCGTCAACACAGAATCCTTCTTCGCGCGCTGCCCGTTGCGGATGCGGGTGAGCATGTCACCCAGTGGGTCGGTCATAGCCATTGTTCAGTCCTCACCAGCTCGACTTGGTCAGACCGGGAATCATCCCGCTGTTGCCAAGTTGACGCAGTTCGATCCGGTTGATGCCGAACTTGCGGTAATAGCCGCGCGGGCGGCCGGTGGTGGCGCAACGATTGCGCACCCGGGTAGGGTTTGCGTTGCGCGGGATTTCCGCCATCTTGAGCCGCGCGAGCAAACGCTCGGTCTCGTCAAGCGAGTTATCGTCAGCAATCGCCTTCAGCTTCTCGTACTTCGCAGCATACTGCTTGACGAGCTTCTTGCGACGCTCATTCTTGTTGATCGAACTCAGTTTCGCCATGGACTTAAGCTCTCTTCTTCTGTGTCTCTACAAACAAGCGGGTCACGCCGCTTCTTTCTGTTCATCAGGCTTGGCACTCGGTGCTTCGCCTTGAAAAGGGAAGCCGAACAAACGCAGCAATTCGCGCGCCTCTTCATCGGTTTTGGCAGTGGTGGTGACGATGATGTCCATCCCCCGCACCTTGTCGATCTTGTCGTAGCTGATTTCTGGGAACACGATCTGTTCCTTCAGCCCCATCGCATAATTCCCGCGGCCGTCGAATGAACGGGCATTGAGCCCGCGAAAATCGCGGACACGGGGCATTGCGACTGTCACCAGACGGTCGACAAATTCGTACATCCGCTCACGGCGCAAGGTGACCTTGCAACCGATCGGCATGCCTTCGCGCAGCTTGAACTGAGCGATCGATTTCTTGGCGATCGTGATGACCGGCTTTTGGCCTGCGATCAGCGCCATTTCCTCAGCAGCGATCTGGACCTTTTTCTTGTCCTGACTTGCTTCGCCCACACCCATGTTGAGTGTGACCTTGATCAGCTTGGGGACTTCCAGCCGGTTCGTGTAACCGAACTTTTCGGTCATCGCCTTGACGATTTCGGCGTCATACTTCGCCTTCATCCGCGGCGAATAGGTTGCATCAGCCATCGATGGTCTCCCCGCTCTTTACAGCAACGCGCACTTTCTTGCCGTCCTTTTGTTCAAACCGGACCCGGGTGGGCTTGCCGTCCTTGGGATCAGCCAGCGCCACCTTGCAAATGTGCATCGGTGCCGGAAACCGGTCGATGCCGCCCTGCGGGTTGGCTTGGCTGGGCTTGCGGTGACGCGCAGCGATATTTACGCCTTCGACAACGACCTTGCCATCCTTGGGCATGACCTGCGCCACCGTACCGGTGCGCCCCTTGTCTTTGCCCGACAGCACAACGACGCTGTCACCCTTCTTGATCTTGGAAGCCGACATTACAGCACCTCCGGCGCAAGGCTGATGATCTTCATGAAACCGCGCGAACGAAGCTCGCGAACCACAGGGCCAAAGATACGCGTACCAATCGGCTCCTCGTTCTTGTTCACCAGCACCGCTGCGTTGGTGTCAAACCGGATGACGGTGCCATCGGCCCGGCGCACTTCCTTGCGGGTGCGCACGATCACCGCACGGTGGACGTCGCCCTTTTTAACCTTGGCACGCGGCTGCGCCTCCTTGATGGAGACGACGATCACGTCACCGACGCCCGCGGTCCGGCGCTTAGACCCGCCCAGCACTTTGATGCACTGGACGCGCTTTGCGCCGCTATTATCCGCGACGTCGAGATTGGATTGCATCTGGATCATTGATCCGGTTCCTTCACTCTATCTGGCCGTTTCACAGTCGGGAAAAACGGTGACCGCTTTTCCCTGCGAAACTTCCCTGTTGGCTTTCCGGGACGCCCAATCCGACTGAGGCCCGGTAGTTCCGATTAAGCCCAATTCAATTCCCGGCTGCTGCGACGTCGAGGTCGGCTTCAACCGCTTGCGTACCGCCTGCCACAACCCGATCCTTCACGATCCAGGTCTTGGTCTTGGAAATCGGACGGGTTTCTTCGATCCGCACGACATCACCGACAGTGAATTCGTTGTTTTCGTCGTGAGCGTGATACTTCTTCGAACGGCGAATGATTTTCCCGTACAACGGGTGTTTCACCTTGCGTTCGACCTTCACGGTCACGGTCTTGTCGGTCTTGTCAGAGGTGATAGTCCCGACGAGGATGCGCTTTGGCATTATCTACTCCTCAAACCTTGGCAGCGGCGGCAGAGGCCGCGCGCTGGTTTTGCAGCGTTTTGATCTGCGCAATGTTACGGCGCACAAGGCGGATCCGCGAGGGCGCTTCAAGCTGGTTGGTCGCCGCTTGGAACCGCAGATTATACTGTTCACGCTTAAGCTCAGTGAGCTCAGCTGACAGTTGATCATCGGTCTTGGTGCGAAGATCAGCGATATCGGCCATTATTCGCCTCCCAGGTGGCTGGTGTCGCCAAGACGGGCAATAACCTTGGTCTTGATCGGCAGCTTCATCGCCGCACGCTCGAAAGCTTCTGCGGCCAGCGGACCAGCAACACCGTCAAGCTCAAACAGAATACGGCCCGGCTTCACTCGTGCCGCCCAGTATTCGACCGAACCCTTACCCTTGCCCTGACGGACTTCGGCAGGCTTCTTGGACACTGGCACATCCGGAAAGATGCGAATCCAGAGCCGGCCCTGACGCTTGATGTGGCGCGTGATCGCCCGGCGAGCCGCTTCGATCTGACGTGCGGTGATGCGCTCGGGTTCCAGCGCCTTAAGGCCGTAAGAGCCGAAATTGAGGGTGGTGCCACCCTTGGCTTCGCCCTTGATCCGGCCCTTGAAAGCCTTGCGGAACTTATGTTTTTTCGGTTGCAACATGGTCTGTTACCTCAACGAGCCGGCCGGACGCCGGAAGTCTGTGCTTCCATCATCAGGCGGTCTTGGGCGGTCGGATCATGGGCGAGGATCTCGCCCTTAAAAATCCACACCTTGATTCCGATAATCCCGTAGGCGGTCAGCGCCTCGCAGTCGGCGTAATCGATGTTCGCACGCAATGTGTGCGCCGGAACGCGGCCTTCGCGATAGGATTCAACGCGGGCGATTTCAGCGCCGCCGAGACGGCCGCCGCAGGTGATCTTGATCCCCTCTGCCCCGAGGCGAATGGCCGATTGCATCGCGCGCTTCATCGCCCGGCGGAACGCCACGCGGCGCACTAACTGATCGGCAATTCCCTGCGCGACGAGCTTGGCATCGATTTCGGGCTTGCGGATTTCAACGATGTTAAGCTTTACCTCGCTCGGCGTCATCGTCGCAATTTTGGAACGCAGCTTCTCGATGTCTGCGCCCTTCTTGCCGATGATCACACCAGGGCGCGCCGCATAGATCGACACGCGGCATAGCTTGGCCGGACGCTCGATTACCACTTTAGAAACGGCCGCCTGCGGCAGGTTCTTCATGATATACTTACGGATCGCGACATCTTCCTTGAGCAGCTGCGCATAGTTGCGCCCTTCGGCGTACCAGCGGCTGTCCCAAGTGCGGTTGATCTGCAGACGCAGACCGATCGGATTGCTCTTCTGGCCCATCTTACGCCTCTTCTGCTTCGCGAACGACGATCCGCAGCCGGCTAAACGGCTTAAGGATGCGGGTCGACTTGCCACGACCACGGGTGTGGAACCGCTTCATCGTGACCGACTTGCCGACCGAGGCTTCCGCCACGATCAACGCATCGACATCGAGATTGTGGTTGTTTTCCGCATTGGCGATTGCCGACGCCAGCACTTTGCTCGCATCGCGCGCCATTGCCCGCTTGGAGAAGGTGAGAATGTTCAGCGCGTCTTCCACCTTCTTGCCGCGGATCAGTGCAGCAACAAGGTTGAGCTTCTGCGCCGAACCACGGATCGTGGTGCCGACGGCCAATGCCTCGTTATCGCCCACGCGACGGGGTGCCTTAACCTTGCCCATCAGCGCTTGCCCTTCTTGTCAGCAGCATGGCCGGGAAACGTGCGCGTTGGCGAAAATTCACCAAGCTTGTGCCCGACCATTTCTTCCGAAACCGTAACGGGAATGAATTTACGCCCGTTGTAGACATTGAAGGTGAGCCCCACAAATTGCGGCAGTATCGTCGAGCGGCGCGACCAGGTCTTGATCGGCTTTGTATTGCTCGCTTCCTGCGCGCCTTCTGCCTTCTTAAGCAGGCTCAGCTCGACAAACGGACCTTTCCAGACGGAACGTGCCATCGTCTTTTACCTCTTCTTCTTCGCGTGACGCGAACGGATGATCATTTTGTCCGTCTGCTTGTTATGGCGCGTGCGGGCACCCTTTGTCGGCTTGCCCCACGGGGTCACCGGATGGCGACCACCAGATGTCCGGCCTTCACCGCCGCCATGCGGGTGATCGACCGGGTTCTTGGCCACACCGCGCGTCAGCGGGCGTACGCCCATCCAGCGTTTGCGTCCAGCCTTTGCAAAGTTTTGGTTGCCGTTGTCGGGGTTCGACACCGCACCCACCGTCCCCATGCAATCGCCGCGCAGATAACGCTGCTCGCCGGAATTCAGGCGGACGATAACCATCGCACGGTCGCGGCCAACAACCTGTACGTAAGTTCCCGCAGAACGCGCGATCTGACCGCCCTTGGCCGGCTTCATTTCTACGTTGTGGCAGATCGTGCCGATCGGCATCTGACCCAGCAGCATCGCGTTGCC
Organism: Sphingomonadales bacterium; assembly: GCA_038224685.1. Taxonomy (GTDB): domain Bacteria; phylum Pseudomonadota; class Alphaproteobacteria; order Sphingomonadales; family Sphingomonadaceae; genus Erythrobacter. Next base: position 7,625 of record JBBRFG010000011.1, on the reverse strand, counting down.
CGGCTTGGTATCGACCTTTTCGCCAGCCACAACCAGATCGCCAACGGCGAGCCGCTGCGGCGCGATGATATAGGTCTGCTCGCCATCTTCATACTTGACCAGCGCGATGAAGGCGGTGCGGTTGGGGTCATATTCCAACCGCTCAACCGTAGCCGGCATATCCCACTTGCGACGTTTAAAGTCGATAAAGCGGTACTTTTGCTTGTGACCGCCAGCGATCCCGCGCGACGTCACATGGCCTTTGTTATTGCGGCCACCAGTCTTGTGCTTACCTTCAGTAAGCGACTTGACCGGCTTGCCCTTCCACAGGGCCGACTTGTCGACCAAGATCAGACCGCGGCGAGCGGGACTGGTCGGTTTATAATTCTTGAGTGCCATTGTTCGTTTCCTGTCCCTTGGCCTCAGATACCGCTGGTGATGTCGATCATTTCACCCTCGGCGAGGGTGACAATGGCCTTCTTCACATCGGAGCGCGTGTAGGGCTTGCCCTTCCAACGCTTGGTCTTGCCCTTCATGATCAGGGTGTTCACCGAAACGACCTTCTTGTCGTAAATCGCTTCGATGGCTTCCTTGATCTGCGGCTTGGTCGCATCCTTGGCGACCTTGAAGACCACAGCATTCTGTTCCGACGCCAGCGTCGACTTTTCAGTGATATGGGGGCTGAGGATCACGTCATAGTGACGTGCGTCAACGGTCTGCTTCTTAGCCATTGAAACGCGCCTCCAGCTTTTCGACAGCGGCCTTGGTCAGCACCAGGGTGTCATGGTTGAGGATGTCATAGACGTTGGCGCCCATCGCAGGCATCACGTTGATGCCTGGTAGGTTACCGGCAGCCTTCTTGAAGCCTGCGTCAACCTGATCGCCGTCAATAACCAACACCTTGCCCGAAAGCCCGGCGTTTGCGAGGTGCGCTTTCAGCACCTTGGTCTTGGCGTCCGACAATTCGAGAGTGTCGACGACCACGAGACCGTTCTTGGCCTTGCTCGAAAGTGCCATCCGCAGGCCGAGCGCGCGGATTTTCTTGTTGAGCGATTGTTCAAATTCACGCTTGCGTGCGCCATGAGCCTTACCGCCGCCGATGAAAATCGGGGCTGCGCGGTCGCCGTGACGGGCGGTACCGCCACCCTTTTGCTTGCCAAACTTTTTGCCGGTGCGGGCCACGTCCGAACGCTCACGCGTTGGCCGGGCGGTGCCGCGCCGGTTTTCGAGCTGCCAGGTCACGACTCGGTGCAAGATGTCGCCGCGCGGTTCGATGCCGAACACGTCATCCGACAATTCGATATTGGCAGCAGCGCCGGTCAGCGCTTTACCGTCGATGTTCTGAACCTTAATTTTCATGGCTCAGCCCTCCCCATTTTCAACAGAGGCGGTTTCGCCGCTTGCCAGAGCACCGGTTTCGGCAGATTCAACCGCGACCACATCGTCGGAAGCTGCTTGCGCCACTGTAGAAGTTTCTTCCGCCTGCACAGCGTGCTTAGCCCGCACAGCACCGGGGAACGGCACACCTTCAGGAAGCGCCAGCTTCACTGAGTCGCGAACCAGCAGCCAGCCATTCTTCGCACCAGGCACCGATCCCCTGACGAACAACAAGCCGCGCTCGGCATCCGTGCGGACGATTTCAAGATTTTGCTGGGTGCGCTGACGGTCGCCCATGTGGCCGGCCATCTTCTTGCCCTTGAACACCTTGCCCGGATCCTGACGTTGGCCAGTTGAACCGTGGGCACGGTGTGAAATCGATACCCCGTGGGTGGCGCGCATGCCGCCGAAGCCCCAACGCTTCATCGCGCCGGCAAAGCCTTTACCCTGCGTGTGGCCGGTGATGTCAACCATCTGTCCAGCGATGAAATGTTCGGCGCTGATCGTTGAACCGACTGGCACAAGGCCGTCTGCATTTTCGACACGGAATTCGGCAACGCGCTTTTTCAGGCCGACATCAGCTTTGGCGAAATGTTCGCGCTGTGCCTTGGCCACGTTTTTTTGCTTGGCTTCGCCCGCGCCAAGCTGGACTGCGAAGTAACCATCGCGGTCAGCGGTGCGGTGCGAGACCACTTGGCAATCTTCCAACGCAAGAACGGTAACAGGCACATGCCTGCCATCCTCTTGGAAGAGGCGGGTCATCCCGACTTTCTTTGCGATAACGCCTGTGCGCATCGTCGTTACTCCTCAACAGAGGCACCCGCGGACCATCCGAAGGTGCGTGCGAAACTGCGGCAAAGCGCCGCAATCCCATTCAGCCCAAATTGTCATGCATCGCCCCGTCCGGGCTGATTGCTCCAGCAGGCCCGAAGGCCGCTTGAGCGTGACGGGGGACGCAGCCCGGATCAATTATCCGGCGGTATCCACCCTACCGTTAGGTGAGGCCCCGTTCCTTGAGAAAGGAGTTTAGCCTCAACGATAGAGGCCCCCGCAAAAACAGGGGCTTTTCGACTGGCTTACGCCAGCTTAATTTCAACGTTTACGCCAGCTGCCAGATCAAGCTTCATCAGCGCGTCCACAGTCTGAGCGTTGGGCTGCACGATATCGAGCAACCGCTTGTAGGTGCGAACTTCGAACTGCTCACGTGACTTTTTATCGACATGCGGGCCGCGGTTCACGGTAAACTTCTCAATGCGCGTCGGCAGCGGAATGGGGCCACGAATAAGAGCGCCAGTGCGGCGGGCCGTATCAGCAATCTCTCCAGTTGCCTGGTCGAGAACGCGGTGATCAAACGCCTTGAGGCGAATACGGATATTCTGAGCTTCCATGTCCAACTACCGATGCGAAAGAGCCAAGGATCAACCGGTTGCCCGATTTTTCCCAAAACCAAAGGCCCGCCCCGCACATTATCCGGTTTCCGGTGAGCGGTCGGCCTTCTTGAATATCGTTGCCACAGAGACGAATCCCCGTCGCGGAGCCGGGCCTATACGGAGCAGAGTAGATTCTGGCAAGGGTGTTGTGAAAGGAAATTGCGCCTGTGGGAAATGCTTTGCACCGGAGGCGCAAAACTGCCCTGCCCTTATACAACAAGGCCCGGTGCTCTTGCGAGCTACCGGGCCTCGTTTGCGTTCAGTTCTACCCCTTAACGGAGCAACACCTTACTTGGTGATCTTGGCAACGACGCCCGAACCAACGGTGCGGCCGCCTTCGCGAATTGCAAAGCGCAGGCCTTCGTCCATGGCGATCGGAGCAATCAGCTTGACGCCGATGGTCACGTTGTCGCCCGGCATCACCATTTCGGTGCCTTCAGGAAGGATCACTTCGCCGGTCACGTCGGTGGTGCGGAAGTAGAACTGCGGGCGATAGTTGGCGAAGAATGGCGTGTGACGACCGCCTTCGTCCTTCGACAGCACGTAGACCTCTGCACTGAACTCGGTGTGCGGCTTGACGGTGCCGGGCTTGCACAGCACCTGCCCGCGTTCCACGTCTTCACGGGCAACACCGCGGATCAGCGCGCCGACGTTGTCGCCTGCTTCGCCGCGATCAAGCAGCTTGCGGAACATTTCCACGCCGGTGACAGTGGTCTTGCGGGTGTCCTTGATGCCGACGATTTCAACTTCTTCGCCAACATTGACGATGCCGGTTTCGATCCGGCCAGTCACCACGGTGCCGCGGCCCGAAATCGAGAACACGTCTTCGATTGGCATCAGGAACGGACGGTCAATCGGACGATCTGGCTGCGGGATGTGGGCATCGACAGCTTCGATCAGCTTGAGAATCGATTCCTTGCCGATGTTGTCATCACGCCCTTCGAGTGCAGCCAGAGCCGAACCCATGACGATGGGAATGTTGTCACCATCAAAATCATACTTCGAAAGCAGTTCGCGCACTTCAAGTTCAACGAGTTCGAGGATTTCGTCATCATCAACCTGATCGACCTTATTCATGTACACAACCAGTGCCGGCACACCGACCTGACGGGCGAGCAGGATGTGTTCGCGGGTCTGGGGCATCGGGCCGTCGGCAGCGTTCACCACCAGGATCGCGCCGTCCATCTGCGCGGCACCGGTGATCATGTTCTTCACATAGTCAGCGTGGCCTGGGCAATCGACGTGCGCATAATGGCGCGCGGCGCTTTCATATTCAACGTGTGCAGTCGAAATGGTGATTCCGCGCGCGCGCTCTTCAGGCGCTTTGTCGATGTTGGCGAAATCAACCGCGCTACCGCCGTAAACTTCGGCCATCACCTTGGTGATTGCCGCCGTCAGCGTGGTCTTGCCATGGTCAACATGACCGATGGTGCCGATGTTGCAGTGCGGCTTGGTCCGCTGGAATTTTTCCTTAGCCATGTGTCTGGTGTACCTTCTTGAATGAAATGATGTGTTCGCGGGAGAACGGCGGCGCCCCCTAAATCAGGCGCCGCCCCTAGACGGTCAGGCCGCCTTAGGCAAGTTTCTCCTTGACCTCGGCTGCGACGTTGGCCGGAACCTCGTCATAGTGCGAGAATTGCATGCTGTAATTCGCGCGCCCTTGCGTGAACGAGCGCAGTTCGTTGACGTAACCAAACATGTTGGCGAGCGGCACGTGTGCTTCCACCGCTTGGGCGTTGCCGCGCGAGTCGGTGCCTTGGATCTGGCCACGGCGGCTGTTCAAATCGCCGATGACGTCTCCCAGATAGTCATCTGGCGTCACCACTTCGACCTTCATTATCGGCTCAAGCAGCTTGATACCGGCTTTCTGCGCGACTTCACGCATGGCACCGCGGGCGGCGATTTCAAACGCAATCGCGCTCGAATCAACGTCATGGTAGGCACCGTCGGTCAGCTTGATGCTGAAATCGATAATCGGGAAGCCAACAAGGTGGCCGCTAGCAGCTTGCTCGCGGAAGCCCTTCTCAATCGCCGGAATATATTCACGCGGAATGTTGCCGCCTTTGATAACATCTTCAAAGATGACGCCTTGACCGCGCTCACCGGGGATGACCGTGACCTTGACGCGGCCAAATTGGCCTGAGCCGCCCGACTGCTTCTTATGGGTGTAATCCACCTCAACTTCGCGGGCGAGGTATTCGCGGTAAGCCACCTGCGGCGCGCCAACATTGGCTTCGACTTTGAACTCGCGGCGCATCCGGTCAACGATGATGTCGAGGTGCAATTCGCCCATGCCCTTGATGATCGTCTGACCGCTTTCATGGTCGGTTGAAACGCGGAAAGATGGATCTTCAGCCGACAAACGGTTGAGCGCGATGCCCATTTTTTCTTGGTCGGCCTTGGTTTTGGGCTCTACCGAAAGCTCAATCACCGGCTCGGGGAATTCCATCCGTTCGAGCACAATCGGCGCGTTGCTGGCGCACAGCGTATCGCCGGTGGTGGTTTCTTTCATCCCAGCCAGCGCGATGATGTCGCCGGCAAAGGCTTCGTCCACGTCCTTGCGCTCATTCGCATGCATTTCCAGCATACGTCCGACCTTTTCCTTCTTATCCTTCACTGAGTTCAGGTAGATGCCCTTGCCCAGCGTGCCCGAGTAGATGCGGATGAAGGTCAGGCTGCCGACAAACGGATCGTTCATAACTTTGAACGCCAGCGCGCTGAACGGCGCTTCGTCAGTGGCGGGGCGACTGTCCGCCTCGTTGCTGTCCATCTTGAGACCCTGCACGTCAGGAATGTCGAGCGGCGACGGCAGGTAATCAACCACCGCGTCGAGCAATGGCTGGACGCCCTTGTTCTTAAACGCCGAACCGCAGCACACTGGCACAAACGACTGGTTGAGCGTGCCTTTGCGGATCAGCGCTTTCAGTGTTGCGACGTCAGGCTCGTTGCCTTCGAGATAGGATTCCATCGCGTCATCATCCTGCTCGACAGCAAGTTCGATCAGTTCGCTGCGATAAATCGCGGCTTCATCAGCCAGATCAGCGGGGATCTCTTCGTAGAAGAACTCGGCGCCCAGCGCTTCGTCCTTCCAGATGATCGCACGGTTTTCAACGAGATCGACCAAGCCCCTCAGATCCGCTTCGAGACCGATTGGAATATACAGCACGGCCGGACGCGCACCCAGACGATCAATAATCGACTGGACGCAATATTTGAAGTTGGCGCCAGTGCGGTCTAACTTATTGATAAAGCACATTCTGGGGACGCCGTATTTGTCTGCTTGGCGCCATACGGTTTCTGACTGAGGTTCGACCCCGGCCACACCGTCGAAGCATGCCACCGCGCCATCCAACACGCGCAAGCTGCGTTCGACTTCGATCGTGAAGTCGACGTGGCCGGGGGTGTCGATGATGTTGATGCGGTGTTCAGGACCATCACCGGCCGACCAGAAGCACGTAGTGGCAGCCGACGTGATCGTGATCCCGCGCTCCTGCTCCTGCTCCATCCAGTCCATCGTCGCCGCGCCATCATGCACTTCTCCGATTTTGTAGGACTTGCCGGTGTAGAACAGGATCCGCTCAGTCGTGGTGGTTTTGCCGGCGTCGATATGCGCCATAATGCCGATATTGCGGTAGCGGTCGAGCGGATGGCTGCGTGCCATGATGAATTCCCTAAGGTTGCTGGAGCGACGCGGGCCATCGGGGCCCCACGCCCGCTCCATATAGTTGCTTTTGTGACAGCGGAAAGACCGGCCGCCGGATTTTCGCCCGAGCGGCCCGAACTCCCCTGCCCGCGCTTACCAGCGGTAGTGCGAGAAAGCCCGGTTGGCGTCAGCCATGCGGTGCGTGTCTTCACGCTTCTTCACAGCATTACCGCGGTTGTTGGCCGCATCCATCAACTCACCCGAAAGCCGTGCGGCCATCGTGGTTTCCGGACGCCCGCGCGCTGCGGTAATCAGCCAGCGGATCGCCAGCGCCTGGGCACGCTCAGTGCGCACTTCGACCGGCACCTGATAGGTCGCCCCGCCCACCCGGCGGCTGCGCACTTCGACCTGCGGCTTCACATTGTTGAGCGCATCATGGAACAGCTGGATCGGATCGGATTTGGCCTTGGCCTCCACCGTCGCGAGCGCGCTGTAGACGATGCCTTCGGCAACCGCTTTTTTGCCGTCATACATAAGATTGTTCATGAACTTCGACAGGATTTGATCCCCGTACTGGGGATCGGGCAGGATGACCCGCTTTTCGGGACGACGACGACGTGACATGTTTTTAATTCCTTCGGAATGCGCCCTGACCTCCGTCAGGGCTTGCGGCTCCGGCCCGCTCCCCCTCCCGGCCACCCAGATGCTACCCCGTAGGGCGGCCGGGAGGGGGAGCGGACCGGAGCCGGTCGGCCGCGTAAAACCTTACTTCGGCCGCTTGGCGCCGTATTTCGAACGGCTCTTCTTGCGGTCTTTCACGCCCTGTGTGTCGAGCACGCCGCGCAGGACGTGGTATCGCACACCGGGAAGATCGCGCACACGCCCGCCGCGGATCAGCACAACAGAGTGCTCCTGCAGGTTGTGACCTTCACCGGGGATGTAGCTGATGACTTCGCGCTGATTGGTCAGGCGCACCTTGGCCACCTTGCGCAATGCCGAGTTCGGCTTTTTCGGGGTGGTGGTATAAACGCGGGTGCACACACCGCGTTTTTGCGGGTTCTGCTCCATCGCAGGGACCTTGGACTTGGCCTTCTGCGGAACGCGGCCCTTGCGGACCAGCTGGTTGATTGTCGGCATGAGGGTATCTTCACCTTGATTTGGCCAAGCCAGAAGGATGAAGAGATCACGAATCGCGC
>JBBRFG010000010.1:0-37216 GCA_038224685.1 Sphingomonadales bacterium | reverse complement strand
ATGACCGAAGAAGAGATTGCGCAGCCGTTTGTCGGCGTGGTCAGCGCGGGCAATGATTCCGCACCGTGCAACACGACCTTGAACGCGCAGGCCGATGTTTGCCGCGACGGGGTGATTGCGGGCGGCGGCACCCCCCGGCGGTTCAACACTATCACCGTGACCGATGGCATTGCGATGGGCCATCAGGGCATGAAAAGCTCGCTCGTCAGCCGCGAAGTCATCGCGGATTCGGTTGAACTTTCGATGCGTGGGCATTGTTATGATGCGTTGATTGGCTTTGCTGGTTGCGACAAAAGTCTGCCCGGGATGATGATGGCGATGCTGCGGCTGAACGTGCCGTCGATCTTCGTCTATGGCGGATCGATCCTGCCGGGCACTTATGATGGCCGCGATGTAACGGTGAAAGACGTGTTTGAAGCGGTGGGGCAATATGCCGCTGGCAATTGTCCGCTCAAGGATTTGATCGCTCTTGAAAAGGTCGCCTGTCCCGGTCACGGCGCGTGCGGAGGGCAATATACCGCCAACACCATGGCCTGCGTTGGCGAGGCCATCGGCCTGTCGCTGCCCAACAGCAATATGGTGCCCGCGCCCTATCAAAACCGCGCCGAGATCGCGATAGCGGCGGGCGAGCAGGTGATGGAACTGTTGGCTGTCAACCTACGGCCGCGTGACATTTGCACCCGTGAAGCATTTGAAAATGCTGCGCGTGTGGTGGCTGCCACGGGCGGATCAACCAATGCCGGGCTGCATCTGCCCGCGATGGCGAGCGAGGCGGGGATCGCGTTCGACCTGTTTGATGTCGCCGAAATTTTCAAATCAACGCCTTACATCGCTGATCTGCAACCGGGTGGACGCTACGTTGCCAAGGATATGTATGACGCAGGCGGGGTCTATATGCTGATGAAGACGATGCTCGATAATGGCCTGCTGCACGGCAATTGCATGACGGTGACGGGCAAGACGCTGGGTGAGAACATCGATCAGGTCACTTGGAACCCTGATCAAAAGGTCATTTATGACGTCAAGACGCCGCTAAGCCCTACTGGCGGCGTGGTCGGCCTCATAGGATCGCTCGCGCCTGACGGGGCGATTGTGAAGGTTGCGGGCATGGCGCGGCTGCAATTCACCGGCCCGGCGCAAGTGTTCGATTGCGAGGAGGATTGCTTTGCTGCGGTTGAGGCACGCGGGATCAATGAAGGTGCAGTGATCGTGATCCGTTACGAAGGGCCAAAGGGCGGCCCCGGAATGCGCGAAATGTTGTCGACCACCGCAGCACTTTACGGGCAGGGCATGGGCGAAAAGGTCGCGTTGATTACCGACGGGCGGTTTTCGGGCGCTACCAGAGGTTTCTGCATCGGCCATGTCGGACCTGAAGCTGCCGATGGCGGGCCGATTGCCTTGATTGAGGATGGCGACATTATTGGCATCGATGCCGAAGCGGGCACGATTGACCTGCTGGTGGATGACACCGTTTTGGCAGCGCGCCGTGCCCGCTGGCAGCCGCGCGACCATGATTATCAGGCGGGCGCGTTATGGCGCTATGCCCAGAACGTCGGCTCGGCCCGCTATGGCGCGCTGACCCACCCCGGAGCCAAGGCGGAAACCCATGTTTTTGCGGATATTTAGCGCCGTTTTGGCATTCGCGCTGGCAGCGTGCGGGGCGGAAACCCCGCCAGCTCCGCCAGCGCCGGGCGACTTTGTTGACTGCGCGATTGGCGCAGGCGCTGAACTGAGGCCGGTTTGCACGCTGGAGACGGTGGCAGGGACAAACGAGATCGTAATCCACCATCCCGATGGCGGCTTTCGAAGGTTGTTGCGCGACGCGGAGACCGGCGCGCTCGCGCCGCTCGATGGGGCCGATCCGCTTGTGGCCGAGGCAAGTGGTAGTGTCGCGGTGCAGTTTTCTGTCGGCGCAGACCGCTATAGTATCCCCGACGAACTGATCCCCGCTGCTACGCAGTGAGCGCCGCGCAGGTTCTCACCGCAAAGCAGATGCGCACTGCCGAACAGGCGCTGTTCGATGCGGGGATGGGGGTTTCTGAACTGATGGAAGTGGCCGCAGGGGGCGCGGCTGAGTGGATCCGGCGCGTGGCCGCAGGGCGCGCGGTAACAGTGCTATGCGGCCCTGGCAACAATGGCGGTGATGGTTATGTTATCGCACGGCTTTTGCGCGGTTATGGTAATGACGTAACCGTGATTGCGCCGTTCGATCCCGCAACCGACGCGGCGAAGGAAGCGCGGCGGCGCTGCGACGGGCCAGTGGCGCAAACCGGCGCGGACGGCGATGTGTTTGTTGATTGCCTGTTCGGATCGGGCCTTGGCCGGCCATTGGTGGCCGAGCACGCGCAGTTGCTGCGTAATCTTGCGGCGCGCCACCATTACCGGGTTGCGGTTGATGTGCCTTCGGGCATTGCTAGCGATAGCGGTGCAGCGCTTAACGAACACCTGCCGCATTATGATCTCACGCTGGCGCTGGGCGCGTGGAAATTTGCGCATTGGACCCTGCCGGGTCGCGGTCTGATGGGACAGTTGCGGCTCGTGCCAATCGGAATTGCCGGTGTCGCGGGCGCTGCGCAAGTGGTGCAGCGTCCGCGCATCGCCGCCCCTGCCGTCGAAAGTCACAAATATCTGAGAGGCTTGCTTGGAATAGTTGGCGGCGCGATGCCGGGTGCAAGCCTGCTCGCTGCCGCCGCAGCGCAGCGTGCCGGGGCAGGCTATGTCAAGCTCATTACCTCGACCTACGACCCGCGCACGCCCCCTGATGTGGTGACGGAAACCGCACCGCTCGCTGTGGCGCTCACCGATCCGCGCATTGCGGCGGTGCTGATCGGGCCGGGGTTGGGGCGTGACGGTGCGGCCAAGGCGATGCTGGGCGAGGCGCTGCACCATGCCCGCGCGCTGGTGCTTGATGCCGACGCGCTGATGCTGCTCACTCCCACCATGCTCGCCCGCGACCTGCCGATATTGGCGACCCCGCACGACGGCGAATTGGCGGCATTGTGCCGCAATTTCGGGGTGATTGCCGAGGGGCGGCGCGCGCGGGCGATGGCGTTGGCCAAAGTCTCAGGGATGGTGATACTCGCAAAGGGGGCAGACAGCGTGATTGCCGCGCCCGATGGCCGCTGCGCGCTCGCACCCCCTGCGCCAAGCTGGCTGTCAGTGGCGGGCACGGGCGATGTACTGGCCGGGATCGCAGCGAGCCGGATGGCGGGGCGCTCCGATCCTTTCACCGCCGCGTGCGAGGCGGTGTGGTTGCACAGTGACGCCGCGCGGCGCGCTGGCCCAGCATTTGTTCCATCGGCGCTTGCCGAGCAAGTGTCCGAGGCGCTAGCGGCCTGTCTATGAATGCGAGCGAGAGCCTTTCCGAACTCATCATCCGCCTTGCCGCTAAGGGTGACGGGGTCGCCGCTTCGGGCCGCCACATCGCTGGCGGCGTGCCGGGCGACATGGTGGATGCAAGCGGTACGATTACACGCGGGCCGCACCATATTGAACCAGTGTGCCGCCACTTTCGCAATTGTGGCGGGTGCCTGTTGCAGCATGCCGACGACACCGCATTGGCGGCCTTCGTCGAAGGCCGGGTGGTCAATGCGGCCAGGGGGCAAGGGCTTGAGCCGGGTGAGCTGCTCCCGGTGCACCTCTCCCCCCCCGCTGCGCGCCGCCGTGCCGGGTTGCACGCCATGCGCACCAACCGGGGCGCGGTGCTCGGCTATCGCGAAGGCGGATCGCACCGGGTGGTGGATTTGTCCCAATGCCCGGTGCTGCATCCCGCGCTGTCCGCGCTGATCGCGCCGCTGCGCGTGTTTGTGGCGGCGCATGGCGCGCCCAAAGCGATGGTGGGGATTAACCTGACGCTGTGCGATCAGGGAGTGGACGTCAGCCTTTCACACTTCCCGCTTGAAGGGCTTGGGCCAAACGAAGCAGCGCTCGATTTCGCCCGCGCGCAGCGGTTGGCGCGGCTGAGCATTGATCAAGGCTATGGGCCGGAAACGGTGTGGGAGCCTGAACCCGCCACGGTGACGCTGGCCGGCATTCCGGTCACCTTGCCGCATGGTGCCTTCTTGCAGGCGACGCAGGATGCCGAGACGCGGATGACCAAGGATGCGGCCGAGTGGTTGGCTGATGCGAGCATGGTGGCCGATCTGTTCGCAGGGCTTGGCACTTTTGCTTTTGCGCTAAGATCCGGGCGGACGGGCCGCAAAGTGCTGGCCGTTGAGGCCGACCGCGCGGCATATCTGGCTTGCAAGGCCGCGGGGGCGCAGGCCGGAGGAAGCGTGCTGGCGCTGCACCGCGACCTGTTCAGAAACCCGCTGCAACCTATCGAATTGAACCGGTTTGATGCCGTGCTGCTCGATCCGCCGCGTGCTGGAGCGCGCGCGCAGGTGGCAGAAATTGCCGCCAGCACTTTGACGAAAGTGGTCTATGTCAGCTGCAACCCGGCCAGTTGGGCGCGCGATGCGGCGGCTATGGCAGCAGCGGGGTTCCGGCTAACGAAACTGCGGGCGGTCGGGCAGTTCCGCTGGTCCACGCATGTCGAACTGGTGAGCCTGCTTGAGCGTTAGAACGCCGCAAGTATCTCCGCTGTCAGCCAATCGCGGTGGGCAGGTTCGACATAGGCATGGCCAGCGCCGTGGCAGCGGTGGATGCGCGGGTCGTTTGTATCCCACGCGGTTTCGAACACTTGGGCGGTGCGGTCAGCGCTTGCCAGCAGGATGCGCACATCGCCGGGGAAAGCTCCCAGCCCAGCGTGCATTTCTGTTGCAAGGGTGGAAAGCGGCGGCGGCGGATTGACTGATCGGGCCAGCCCGCGCACCAGCTTAGAAAGGTTCACGCCTCCGCTGAGCAATCGACCGATTTCGCGCGGGTTTTTGAGCTTTTCAAGATAGCGTGCACGGATTGCGGCCGGGGGCGGGGCGGTGTCAGCGCTGTCAGTCAGATCGTTCTCGATCGTCCACGGATTGGACAGCATCAGAGCATCGCACCCCGCGCCGCCTGCCAGCATTAGCGCCGATGCGGCATCGCAATTGCCAAACGCCACCACGCGGGAAAGCTGCGGACTCATCGCCCGGAAGGCATCGCGGGCGGCTGCGATATCGCCTGCGCTCCGCCGGAACCCGCGATTTTCGCCCTCGCTGTCGCCGATCCCGCGCCGGTCGAACCGGAACACCGGGAACCCGGCATGGGCGATGCGGGCAGCCAGATCCGCCTGCCCGCCGAATGCGCCTGAGCGGATTTCATTGCCGCCGCTGACGATCAGCAGCCCGGTTGTGCCCGGCGCTGTATCGAGCGTTCCGGCCAGCGTCAGGCTGCCGCAGCCAAAGGCGAGGGGCAGGCGGGTCATGGCAAGGCCGCTACAATCAGCGCGGCCAGGGTGTCTGCCTGTGCGCGATTTTCATCCGGTTCGGCGCGCAGCCACAGGCCGGGGCCGCCTATGTCCGTTTGCGCAATCGCGTGTTGCCCGGGCGCCAGAACCGGTTCGGCGCGTTCCAGCGCGGCGATCATATCTGCGCTCAGATGCCACCCGCCCAGCACCAGACCTTCATTCCGGCCAATTGCCAGCAATTGATCCGAAGTCTCCGAAACGCCTGCTTCACGCGCTGCAATGGTGCGGGCGCGGATCATCGCGCGCAGCAGCTTTGCGCCCCATTGCGGGGCATAGTGCCAACCGGGCAGCGCGGCAGGTGCCAGCAATGCCCCGGTGCGGATCGCCAGGACATGGGTCGCGCCAATGCTCGCTGCAGCCGCTTCGGCGTAGCTGCGCCAGCCTTGCAGCGTCTGGCCTTCCAGCGGAGCGGCGCTTTCGTTGCAGCCCGGCAGATCGGGCAGCAGGCAGTCAATCCCCGCCCGGTCGAGCCGCCGCATCACTTCGACTGTGAACCGCCGCAGCTTGTTCGCCTCGTCAAACCACGCTGGCAGTACCAATATCCGCACCGGCCGCCCGCGATCAAACCCCACCAGCATCTCTTCGCCGGGCAGGACGCCATCAAGCGCTGGAATGTTCCACGTGAAAATCAAGCAAGACGGCTCAAGCCGGGGTCAAGACAAGGTCTGGAGGGGGTCTAGTTTCGCCAATGCGAAAGCCCGCAGACCGCCATAAGTTTCCAGCATTTCGCTGTCCACATCATCATCCTCGATCACGATGCCGAGCCGGTCTTCCATCTCGGTGAGCAGACCCGCAACCGCCATCGAATCGAGCTCGGGCAGGTGGCCGAACAGCCCGGTGTCGGCGGCGAACCCGGCAGCCTGCGCCGGTTCAATGCCGAGCACATCGGCGATCAGCGTTTTCAATTGCTGGTCGAGCGCATCCTCGTCCAGTTGCCCCTCGATAAATGGCGTGCTGTGCATTGCGCTACCTTATTCCTTAATCCCGGCAGTGGCAGCCGGACTTAGCCATGCGCGCGCTAGCGTGCAAGTTTTGCGGGCCGCCAACCGCGATCAGCCGCGCAGCATTCGCTTTGCCAATGCTGGCCATGACTTGGGCTGCGACGGATCAAGACAATCGACACGGTAGCGCGGGCGCACCGCTTCCATCCAATCAGCTTTGTAAGTTTGATCGCCAGTGCCAAAATCGACCAGGCTTACGCGGTCGGTATCGATCACATGCCGGAACAACGCGGCGCTCAAGGTGGTGCCTGCCGATAGCTGTTTATGACTTTCAAGATGTGCGAGCTTATGAATGTAGGCTGTTGAACTTTCGACGGTCCAGCATTGCGCGGCAACTGCCAACCCGTTGGCCCGCGCGATCCCCAGCCGCAGCCGCCCGGCCGCGCCTTCGGCCGCAGCAAAGTCACGCAGCATCACAGGCTGATCTTCGGCCGGTTTCCAACTGGCGGCATAGATAGCCTCGTATTCGTCCCAGACGTTTCCATCAAACTGGGTCAGTATTTGAGTTTCGACCCTGTTTGCCTTGCGCTTAAGCGTGGTGCGCAGTTGGCCGGGGCGGCTGTCCCAGTATTCGGCAAAACTGCGGCCCATCACGGGCAGGACGTGGTTGGTGTCACATTCTTCGATAGTGACCTGCCACCCCCCAGCGCGGAATGCGCGGGCCAGCCGTACCGCCGTGCCATCCTCACCCGGAACAGGTTCAAATGTAACACGAAAGCCGCGTATTTTTAAGTCTTTGGCGATGGCTTCTAACAATTGGTCACCCGCTGCGTTGGCGCAAGCGCGGGCGCGCCATGTGAAGCTATACCAGTTGCGCAGCGGTGTGATCCGCCGCCCCGCTGCGGTCAACGCCATCGCTGCGGCGGACACGCCATCGCTGGCGGTTACGATTAGCGGGGCGATCCCGGTGTCTGCCAACAGCGCAAACCATTCGGCGCGATCAAACGGCGCGGCGGCGGCAGGCAGCCCCGTCCCGCACGCATACAGCGCTTGCAAGACGTTAACGCTATCGTGATACCGCACTTCGATCACTGAAAGACTGCTCCCGCTTATGCTGCACGCGCCTGATCCTGCCCCTTTCCCGATTGATCACCTGGCCGAGAGGGCCGGGGCAGCAGGGCATGGGCAACGGGCCGCGCTGGTGCTCCGCGATACGAGCCTTAACCACAATCAGTTAAGACAGCGTGTAGCCAGCCTTGCCGGGTGGCTGGCGCAGATAGTGCCGACACGCGGCGCGCGGGTGGCAAGCTGGGCGGCAAAAGGCGAGCTGACCTGTCTGATGCCGCTGGCTGCCGCGCGGGCGGGGCTGGTCCACGTGCCGATCAACCCGCTGCTCAAACGCGCGCAGGCGGCGCATATTTTGGGCGATAGCGGCGCGCTGCTGCTGATGGGCACCGACGCGCGGCTTGCCTCGCTTGAACCCGGCGACCTACCGCCCGGCTGCTCGGTTTTGGGGGAGGGTGAGGCGCTGGCGGCGGCAGCGGCGGCGGGCCGCACGCTTGGCCCTTCCGCTGCGAGCCCCGCTGAACTGGCGGCGATCCTATACACCTCAGGTTCGACCGGACGGCCCAAAGGCGTGATGCTCAGCCATGCCAACCTCTGGCTCGGCGCGGTCAGCGTGGCACTTTATCTCGGGCTGGCGGCGGATGATGTGACGCTGGCGGTGTTGCCGCTGTCGTTTGATTATGGGCAGAATCAATTATTCTCGACGTGGTATGCCAGCGGGTGTGCGGTGCCGCTCGATTTTCTGTTCCCGAAAGATGTTGCCAAGGCCTGCGCTCGTCACGGCGTAACCACGCTGGCCGCTGTGCCGCCGCTGTGGGTGCAAATAACTGAGATTGAATGGCCGCCCGAATCGCGTGCGCCGCTGCGGCGATTGACCAATAGCGGCGGCGCGCTGACGGCCGATCTGGTGCGATCGCTGCGCGCGCTGTTCCCGCAGGCGCAATTGTTCCCGATGTATGGCCTGACTGAGGCTTTCCGGTCGACTTTTCTTGACCCTGCGCTGGTTGAAACACATCCCACATCAATGGGTAAGGCGATACCGTTCGCAGAAATTCTCAATATCAATGATGCAGGCGGGCTCGCGTCCGATAATGAGGAGGGTGAGTTGGTGCATTGCGGCCCGTTGGTGGCGCAGGGGTATTGGCAGGATGCGGAGCGCACGGCGCAGCGGTTCCGGCCAGCGCCCGCCGCCTCGGCCTATGGCGGCACCGCAGTCTGGTCGGGGGACCGGGCGCGGCGCGATCATGATGGCTTGCTGTATTTCGCCGGGCGGCGCGACGCGATGATCAAGAGCGCGGGCAACCGCATCAGCCCGCAAGAAATTGAAGATGCTGCACTCGCGACCGGATTGGTGGTCGAAGCCGCCGCGCTGGGCCTGCCCGATGCGCGGCTTGGCCAGGCGGTGCATCTGGTGGTGCGCGCGCCGGGGGACGCTGGCGGCGACGCAGCAGCGCGGGCGGAATTGCCCAAGCGGTTGCAGCGCGAACTGCCCAATTTCATGCAGCCTGCAGCAATCCATTGGCGTATCGCGCTGCCAATCAACCCCAATGGCAAGATCGACCGTGCTGCCTTACAGATTGAACTCACACAGGAATTTGGGACATGAAGCCTGTCGGCCCGATCCCTCCTGGCTATTCCGCCATCGCAGGCGAACTCGCGATTGCAGGGCAGCGTGCCAGCGAATGGGTTGCTCAGGCCGGGCGCACCCCGCTGTTCGTCTATTCGCGCGCGCATCTGGATGCCCGGATGGCAGAATTGCGCGCGGCCTTGCCCGAGCGGGTGGGCATCAATTACGCGGTGAAGGCCAACCCGCATCTCGCCGTGATTGGCCATATGGACCCGTTGGTAAACGGGTTCGACATTGCCTCCTCTGGCGAACTTGCCCTGTGCGCAGCGGCGGGGATTGACCCGGCGCGGATCAGTTTTGCCGGGCCGGGCAAGCGTGATGACGAATTGGAGGCTGCGATTGCCGTTGGCGTAACGCTTAATTGCGAAAGCGAGGGCGAGGCGGCGCGTGCGCTCGCGATCGGCGTTCGGCTTGGTAAAGCGCCGCGCATCGCGATCCGGGTCAACCCGAGTTTTGATATCAAGGGCTCGGGCATGAAGATGGGCGGCGGGGCCAAACAATTCGGGGTCGATGCCGACCGCGTGCCCGCGCTGGCCCGGCACGTGATTGCCGCAGGGGCCGAGTGGCGCGGCCTGCACATCTTTACCGGCAGCCAGACATTGAACACCGACGCGATTATCGAGGCGCTGGGCAAAGTGCTCGATCTGGCGGCGGATTTGGCCGACACTATCGGCCACGGCCTGCCCAAACTCAACATGGGCGGCGGGCTGGGCATCCCTTATTTCCCCGGTGATACCCCGGTTGATTTGGCGCGTGTCGGCGCAGCGCTGGCTGCGCGGATGGCTGATTTGCCGCCGGTGCTGGCTGATAGCGAACTGTGTCTTGAACTCGGGCGCTATCTGGTGGGCGAGGCGGGAGTATACCTATGCCGGGTGATCGACCGTAAGGTCAGCCACGGGGTGACCTATCTGATTACCGATGGCGGGTTGCATCACCAACTGGCTGCTTCTGGCAATTTTGGCACTGTGGTGCGGCGCAATTATCCTGTTGCAATTGCAACGCGGTATGGGGCGGATGCGACAGAGGAAGTCAACATTGTTGGCTGCCTGTGCACCCCGCTCGACCGGCTTGCCGATTCTGCTGCCATGCCGGCCGCCGATGTGGGCGATCTGGTCGCGGTGTTTTGTGCCGGAGCCTATGGGGCCAGCGCGTCCCCGTCCGCTTTCCTGGGCCACGGCCCGGCAGCCGAAATCCTCGCGTGAAATACGCCTGCCGCAGGCGCGTTAACCGCTGATGGCGCACTGTCCCGGATTGGGATGGGGCCGAATTGAGCCGATATAACTAACAATATGTTCACCATTTCTCGCGACAAGTGACCCTGTAAGCGCGGATCATGTGTCGCAGGTCGCCCCTGCAGCGTGCACATGGCCCTCGCGCAATCTGGCCAAGGACTTGTGCGTTGATGAAAAACCTCCCGTCTCTCGCGCGTTGTGCGCCGCTCAGCTTGGTTGCTTTGACGCTTGCCGCCTGTGCGAGCAGCGGCACCGAGCTGCCAACCGCGAACTATTCCAGCACCGCGATCGCGCCGAGCGAGCAATACACCATCGGCCCGTTGGACGAGATCACGATCCATGTCTGGCGCAACCCCGAACTCAGCGCCGACAAGGTGCGGGTGCGGCCCGATGGGCGGCTGACGATCCCGTTGGTGCAAGACATCCCGGCAGTTGGCAAAACCGCGACTGAGCTGCAAGATTACATTGCGGTCGAACTGTCGAAATATATCGAGCAGCCGATTGTGTCGGTGATCGTCAACACGCCTGAAGGCAATTTCACCCAGCAGGTGCGGATCATCGGCGCGACCGGACAGCCTGCGTCACTGCCGTTCCGCGCCAACATGACCGTGCTCGATGCGATGATTGCGGTTGGCGGCTTGAACGAATTTGCCGCTGGCAACCGCGCCAAGCTGATCCGGCTTGACCGTAAAACTGGCAAGCAGGTCGAATACCGCGTGCGCCTGTCAGACCTGATCCGACGCGGCGATGCGTCCGCCAATGTGCTGTTGATGCCGGGGGATACGATCATCATCCCCGAAAGCCGGTTCTGACAGGGCGGCTGCGCAGATGAGCGATATCTTTGACGAACTGCGCGCGGCGCTATGGTCGGTGTGGCATCGGCGCTGGACGGCGATTGCCGTGGCTTGGGGCGTGTGCCTGCTGGGTTGGTTGGTGATCGCAATGATCCCCAATTCGTACGAATCCAAAGCCCGCGTCTATGTAGACGTGCGCGATGTGCTGTCCAAACAGCTAGGCATTGCTGGTGATGGCAAGGAAGAAATCACGCGCGTGCGGCAAACCTTGTCGAGCGCCAAGAACCTCGAAAAGGTGATCACTTCGACCCGGCTGGGCGAAGGCATTACCGAACGCGGCGCGTTGAATGCGGCCACCGCCGAACTGGAAAAGAAGGTCAAAGTGACGAGCGAGCAGGACAACCTGTTCGAAATCACTGCCGTAATTGGCCGCCGCGATCTGTCCGATGGCGAAAACGCCGTGCTGGCGCGCGATGTGGTGCAGACGCTGCTCGACATCGTGCGCGAAGAGCATGTGATCGGCAACCGCACCGGGATCAGCACTGCGATTGGCGATCTTGACCGGCAGTTGGACGAGCGCAAGCTTGAACTCGAGCAGGCCGAACAACGCAGGCTGGTGTTTGAAGCGCAATATCCCGATCTGATCGGCGGGTCTGAAGGCCTTTCGACCAAGGTGCAGCAGGGCCGCACTGAATTGCGCGATGTCGATGCTAATCTGGCGGCGGCAGAAAGCGCGCTGGGGGCGATTTCCAGCCAGCTTGCCAACACCCCGCGCACGCTGGCAAGCGTCGGACGCGACGCCGTCGGCCCGCGTGCTGCGTTGCAGCAGGCACAAAATCAGCTCGCCGAACTGCGGTCGCGCGGACTGACTGATAAACACCCCGATGTGGTGGCGACCAACAAACAGGTCGCGATCCTCAGCCGACAGGCAGCGGCCACCGCTGATGATGTGGGCAGCACGCCCAACCCGGCCTATTCATCAATTCTGGCGATCCGCAGCGAACGGCAGGCTACGGTCGAAGCGCTCCAAGCCCGCCGCGCTGCGCTGCAAAGCAATTCTGCCGGGCTGCTCGCAAGCCAGGCAAGCGAGCCGACCGTGGCCGCTGAAGCCAACCGGATCAGCCGCGATTACGATGTGCTGAGCAAGAATTACGAAAAGCTGCTGCAAGACCGCGAGGCGCTGCGCACGCGCGGTGAGGTAGAGGATAAGGCGAGCCAGTTCCGGTTTGATATCATCCAGCAGCCCGGTGTCGCACAAAAACCGGCTGCGCCCAACCGTCCGCTGTTGCTGCTCGGTGTGCTGATCGTCGGTTTCGCTGTTGGTGCGGCGGTTGCCTATGCCCTGAGCCAGCTCAAATCGAGCTTTGCCACGTCGCAGAAACTGGAACGTGCGTTCGACCTGCCGGTGATCGGGTCCATCTCCCTCACTGTGTCGGCCGCCGCGCGGGCGATTGAACAAAAACGGCTGAAACAATTTGCCGGGGCCTGCGGGGCGCTGGTGGCGATGTTCGTGGTGCTGGTCGCCATCGAGACAATCGCCGTTGGCTCGATTGCGTGAAGGCAGGGATGTAGCGATGACCGAACAAGCCAAAATCAACCGCGCGGGCGCTGCGTCTGTTTCGCTGTTTGAACGCGCGGACGCCGCTTTCGGCCTCGCCCCGGTGCGCGTGCCTGCGGTGCCGCCGGTGCCAGCCGCGCTGCTCCGCGCAGTGGTTCAGCCGCAGGTGCAACGTCAGAATCAGGCGCACGAACACATCGTGCCGGTGGCAGCCGCCACAGCGCCCGTGCCTGCAAAACCAAAGTCCGTTGCATTCTGCGGGCCGTTTGCCGCGATTGATCGCGATCATTTGCGCAATGGCGGCCTGATCGTGCCGGAAGATGCCGTGACCGGGCTGCTCGAAGAATTCCGTATCGTCAAACGCGAACTGCTTGCCGATGCCCGCGCCAGCGATACGCCGCTGGCTCGGCGCATTCTGGTGTGTTCGCCCCATCCCGGCGAAGGCAAGACCTATTGCGCGACCAACCTTGCCATCGCGCTTGCCGCAGAACGCGGGCTTGAGGTGTTGCTGGTCGATGCCGATGTGGTCAAACCCTCGGTCGCGCAGCGGTTGGGAATTGATGCCCAGCGCGGCCTGATGGATGCGCTCGCTGATCCGTCGATCCTGCCTGAAACCCTCGTGATCGCGACTGATATCGAGGGATTGTTTGTGCTGCCTGCGGGCACGGCGACAGCGCTCGATGCCGAATATCTCGCCAGCGCGCGAACCGGCGAAGTGCTCGACCGGCTGACCGAAGGCGCGCCGGACCGGATCCTGATTTTTGACACGCCGCCCGCGCTGGCCGCGTCGCCTGCGGCTGAACTTGCCGCCCATGTCGGGCAGGCTTTGCTGGTGGCGCGTGCGGATGAAACCAGCCGCGCAGCGTTAGAGGATGCGCAGCAATTGCTGTCGGCCTGCGGAGATATCAAATTGATGCTCAATGCCGCGCGTTACAGCCCATCTGGGCGGCGCTTTGGCACTTATGGGTCCAAGGGGAAATGACGATGCAAGCCCGTTCATTCATGCCAGCACTGCTGGCCGCTGCTGCCGCGCTGGTCGCCAGCCCGGTCTTGGCGCAAGACCAAGGACAAGACCAAGGACAAGGCCAGGGCCAGGGCCAAGGGCAGGGTCAGGGTGCGGGCAGCGATGCGCCAATCCAGCGCCGCAGTACTGTGGTGCAGCCCTATATCGAAGTGAGCCAGATCATCTCAGCCCAGCTAACACCGGGCGACGATGTGCTAACCTTTACGCAGGTGGCCGCCGGGGTCGATGTCAACGTGCAGGGCCGCAATAGCGGTGCGTCGGTTTCGCTGCGGTACGAACGCAATATCGCCTATGGCGATGACAGCGTTGATACTGACACATTCAGCGGTGTTGCGCGCGGCACGCTTGCGCTGATCCCTAATACGCTGAGTTTTGAAACAGGCGGTCTGGCTGCGCGCACCCGCATCGACGGCGGCGGCGGCACCACTGCCAACCCGTTGGTGCGCGAAAATGCCGAAAGCCGGATCTACAGCGCCTATGCCGGGCCGAGCCTTAACACCCGGATTGATGTGGTTGATGTGTCCGCCGTTGCGCGGGCGGGGTATAACCGGTTTGAAACCGATTCCGCGCTCACCAACGCGCAAGGCGATGTAATTGACGTGTTCGATGACAGCGTGACCTATCTTGGCCAAGTGCGCGCCGGGGTGCGTCCCGGTGATCTGCTGCCGGTGGGTCTGGCAGTCACAGCGGGCGGGTTTCAGGAGGATATTTCCAACCTCGATCAGCGCGTCCGCGATCTTTACGTGCGCGGCGATGTGACCGTGCCGATCACCCCAACCTTTGCTGTGGTGGGAGGCGCGGGATATGAAGATGTCGAAGTCTCCAGCCGCGATGCGCTGCGTGATGCCAACGGCGTGCCAGTGGTCGGCAATGATGGCCGGTTCGTCACCGATAGTGCCGCACCGCGCCAGATCGCTTTTGCGGTTGATGGCCTGTTGTGGGATATGGGCGTGTTGTGGCGGCCCAGTTCGCGGACCAGTCTGGCGGCTTCGGTCGGTCGGCGGTACGATTCCACCACCTATTACGGCACCTTTACTTATGTGCCCAGCGAACGCAGCGCCTTTGCACTATCAGTCTA
This sequence comes from Sphingomonadales bacterium, assembly GCA_038224685.1. Classification (GTDB taxonomy): domain Bacteria; phylum Pseudomonadota; class Alphaproteobacteria; order Sphingomonadales; family Sphingomonadaceae; genus Erythrobacter. The sequence goes on along the minus strand of JBBRFG010000010.1, from coordinate 22,514 downwards.
TGACGGGGTGAGCGGGTTCGGCGGAACGCTGGGCAATTCGCTGGCTGGCCTATCGAGCGATTTCGAGGCGATCCGCAACCCGGTCACAGGCGATTTTGGCGGGCTGGTGAGCGGCACTCAGGGGCAAACATCGATTGGCGGTATCGGATCGTCACGCTCGGCGGCGTTCCGGGGGCGCGGCGTGCGCGCTTCGTATCAGCGAGAATTGGGCCGCACCACTGCCGCCGTGGGCGCAGGCTATGATCGGCGCACCTTTATCGCAGCGCCCGGCACCGTTCTGGCTGCGATCGACGGGCTGACCGATGAAAGCTATTATGTGACCGCAGGCCTGTCACGCACCATCGGACAGAGCGCCAGCCTGACCACCAATGCCTATGCCAATTGGTTCGATTCTGCTGGCAGCAATGGCAATGTTACTGCGCTGGGCGCATCGGCGGCTTACAACCAGTCAATTACGCAACGCCTGTCCGGCCGCGCGGCGGTATCGCTCGATTACGTCGATAGCGAATTCACCGCCGAAGACTTCGCCTTTGCCACCGCGCTGGTTGGCCTGCGCTACAATTTCTGACGAGGGACCACAGTTTCATGTACGAACATCACTATGGTTTCAGCGGGCGGCCGTTCCAGCTTACTCCTGATCCGCAATTCTATTTCGAAAGCACCAGCCACAAGAAAGCGATGAGCTATCTTGGCTACGGCCTCGGGCAGGGTGAAGGCTTTATTGTCATCACCGGCGAAGTGGGCGCGGGCAAATCAACGCTGGTGGCGCATCTGATGCAGCGCATCGATCCGGCGGCGTTGACTGTGACACAAATCGTCACCAGCGCGCTTGACGGGGGCGAGATCGTGCACGTTGTTGCGCAGGCATTTGGTCTTGCGGTCGAAGGCCATGACAAAGCCGGAGCGTTGGGCGCAATCGAACGGTTTTTGCAGGATGAGGCCCGTGCCGGGCGGCGCTGCTTGCTGGTGGTAGACGAATGCCAAAGCCTAGAACTGACCGCGCTGGAAGAACTGCGGATGTTGTCCAATTTCCAGCTTGGTTCGCACCCGTTGCTACAAAGCCTGTTGCTCGGTCAGCCCGAATTCCGCCGCACGCTGGCCCGCCACCCCGATCTGGAACAGCTGCGCCAGCGGATTATCGCCTCGCACCATCTCGAAGCATTGGACGCCGACGAGCTTGAACATTACGTCCGCCATCGGTTGGGACAGGTCGGTTGGAATGGCCATCCTGCGCTTGGCGACGGGTTGCTGGATGCGCTGTATCACCACACCGGCGGAATTCCGCGCCGGGTCAATCAGGTGATGAACCGCCTGCTATTGCTGGGCGCGATTGAAGAACGCAGCGATCTTTCGCTGGTGATGTTGGGCGAGGTGATTGCTGAAATGGCGTCCGATCAAACCCGCGGTCTCCGTGGCAACGCGGCTGAGCTCAGGACAGCTCCAGCTACGCCTGCCGTTTCTACGCCATTGGCACCTGCCGCGCCGACGCCAACCGACAGTCAGCCAGCTGCCGAAGTCCCAGCGCTACTGGCGTCGCGTGATGCGCGCACTGCCGATCTTGAAGCAGCGATCACCGAATTGCAGGCTGCCGGTATGGGTCAGCGCGATGCGTCTGGCCAAGCGCTTGCATCCGAAGACGCCCAACTGGCCGAGGCGCGGCTGGCTGCTGCACTCGAACGGATTGAGGCGCGACTGGCGGAGCAGGAACAATCGTTCCGCCATGTGCTTACCATGCTGATCGAGTGGCTTGAGGAAGACCCATCGCGCAAGGCGGCTTGATCGATGGACGCTGAGTTTGATCCCCTGCCTGATCCCGGCGCACCGGCGATCATCAACGGCCTGTCGGTCGATGTCGAAGACTGGTTTCAGGTCGGCGCATTTGAAAACGTGATTGCACGCGGCGAATGGGACAGCATCAAAACCCGGGTGGAAGACAACGTCTACCGGGTGATCGATATGTTTGCCGAGGCCGATGTGTGCGCGACGTTCTTTACATTGGGCTGGGTGGCGCAGCGCCATCCCGAAATGATCCGCCGGATCGTTGCCGGCGGGCACGAAATCGCCAGTCACGGTTATGATCACGCGCGGGTGTTCACCTTTGACCGCAAGACCTTTGCCGAGGACCTCCGCAAAGCGCGGAGCATTCTCGAAGATTGCGGCGGGGTTGCGGTGACCGGATACCGTGCGCCCAGTTTTTCGATTGATCAGCGCACACCTTGGGCCTTTGCCGAATTGGCTGAACAGGGTTTCACCTACTCCAGCAGCGTCGCGCCGGTGGTGCATGATCACTATGGCTGGCCCGCAGCGCCCCGGTTTGCATTTCGCCCGCTGCCTTGGTCTTCGTTGGTTGAATTGCCGGTGACCACTGCAATGCTTGGCGGCCGGCGTGTTGCGGCGGGCGGCGGTGGGTTTTTCCGGGTGCTGCCCTATGCGTTTTCGCGCTGGGCGATCCGGCAGGTCAATCGCCGCGAAGGCCGCCCGGCGGTGTTTTATTTCCACCCGTGGGAAGTTGATCCCGATCAGCCGCGCGTGCCCAACGCTCCGATGCGGTCGCGCCTGCGCCATTATACCGGGCTTGAACGGATGTCCGGCAAGCTCAGCGGTTTGCTGCACGAATTTCGCTGGGGCCGGATGGACGTTATTGCTCACCGCGAAGCCGCGCGTGCGGGCGAGCTGGCCCCGCCTGAACTTTTGCGCGGACCATCGCCGGAACTCGCCGCATGAACGCGCCGGTGAAGGCCGGAGAAAGCGTGCGTCTCGCCGATTTTCGCAGTCCGGGCGAACTGCGCCGGATTGAAAGCTTTGTCGCTGAAGCGCGCGCCAGCCTATTCCACCGCCCGGCGTGGCTCAACGCGGTAGCAGTAGGAACAGGTCAAAGTGCGGCGGGCTTCGTGTCCGAACGGCTGGGCGTGATGACCGGGTGGTTGCCGCTGACCCAAGTGCGCTCGGCTTTGTTCGGCAAGGCGCTGGTATCAAGCGGTTTTGGCGTTGGCGGCGGGATTTGCGTAACCGATGATACAGCGGTGCAAGCGTTGGCCAAACACGCCGAAGACTTCGCCATCAACCATGGTTTTGCCGGGATTGAACTGCGCGGTGGGGCAATCCCCGAAGGCTGGGACAGGCAAGCCGACAAACATTGCGGCTTTGAACGCCCCCTCGCCAATGATGACGAGGCCGAACTCACCGCTATCCCGCGCAAGGCCCGCGCCGAAGTGCGCAAGGGGTTGAGCTTTGGCCACCGGGTGACCACCGGGCGTAGTGCGGATGATCTGGCTGCGCACTACGCCTGCTACAGCGAGAGTGTTCGCAATCTTGGCACCCCGGTGTTCCCGCGCACGCTGTTTCGCGCAATGCTTGCGGCATTTCCAGACAGCAGCGATATCCTGACTGTGTGGCAGGGCGATACCCCGCTCGCCAGCGTGCTGAGCTTTTATCACAATGGCGCGGTTATGCCATTCTGGGGCGGGGGCAGCCATGCCGCCCGGCCAGCACGCGCTAACGAACTGATGTATTACGAACTGATGCTCCACGCGCGGCAGCAGGGCATGAACCGCTTCGATTTCGGTCGGTCAAAAACGGGGAGCGGGCCGTTTGCATTCAAGAAAAACTGGGGCTTTGAGCCGGTGCCGCTGACCTATGGTGCGTGGGCTGCACCGGGCACAAACAAGCGCAATATCGACCCAACCGATGCCAGCTATAGCCGCAAGATCGCGCTATGGAAAAAATTGCCGCTGCCCATCGCGAACACCTTGGGTCCGTGGATCGCGCGCGGGCTCGCGTGATGGGGGAAATCCTGTTCCTGGCCCACCGAGTGCCGTTCCCGCCGGATCGCGGCGACCGTATCCGCTCGCATCATTTGTTGAAGGCACTGGCACCGATTGCGCCGGTTCATGTCGGGTGTTTTGGTGAAGAAAGCCGCAGGGGTAATCGCCTGGGCGAGGGCGCATTGGCGCAACTCGCTGCGTCACACTGCATCGCTGCTCGCACCAAGCCGATGGCGCTGGCCGGGATTGAAGCAGTGTTGTCAGGCAAGCCGGTCAGCCTCACCGCATTTCATTCGCGCAAGCTGGAAGCGTGGGTGCGCGATACAATCGCGGCGCGCAACATTGCTGCAATCGTCGTGTTCTCCGGCCAGATGGGGCAATATATCCCTGCTGATTTTGCCGGGCGCGTGGTGATCGATCTGTGCGATGTCGATAGCGCCAAGTTTGCCAGCTACGCGCAGAATGGCGAACGGGTGTGGCTCAACACCCGCGAAGCCCGGCTGCTGGCAATCGAGGAAGAACGGTTAGAACACCGGGCCGACACAACGCTGCTGATTTCCGAAGCAGAGGCCAGGCTGTTTCGCAGCCGAATCGCCGATCGTGCGAGCGTCAATGTGCAGGTGGTTGGCAACGGCATTGATGCCGCGTTTTTCGATCCTGCGGCCACCAACCCGCACCCGATTATCGCTGGCCTGCCGGGGCCGCATTTCAACTTCACCGGGCAGATGGATTACCGCCCGAATGAACAGGCCGCGCTGTGGGTGATTGAAACGCTGATGCCCCGGCTGCGCGCGCGGTTTCCGACCGCCATGTTCCATGTTGTGGGTCGCAACCCGACCGGTAAGCTGATGGCCTATCACGGCACGCCGGGCGTGCAGGTATGGGGCGAGGTTCCCGACGTGCGCCCCTTCATCGCCTCCGCCGACGCGGTGCTTGCCCCGCTGCTGATTGCACGCGGGGTGCAAAACAAAGTGCTGGAAGCGATGGCGATGGCACGTCCCGTGGTGCTGACCCCCGATGCCGCGACCGGAATCGCAGCGCAGGATGGCGCGCAGTGGCTGATCAGCCCGCCTGATCCTGAAGCTATGGCGGCGCGCATCGCAGTGCTGCTGGCTGATCCTGACGCAGCCTTCGCGCTTGGCAATGCGGCGCGGCAATTCGTGCTCGATCATCATGGCTGGGATGCGATGTTGGCACCGCTGGCGAATCTTGTCGGCCCTGTTGGGCAGAGCGCGCGCAATGCCGCCTGAACATGCTTCTATCCCAGCGCCTGCTCCCACGTTGCCATCGCGCATTCCCGCTGCGTGGCGCGCCCCGTTGCTAGCGATTGTCGCCGCGTGGGCCGTGTTGATTGCCGTCACCGCGCCAAGTTGGGGCGAGATGCTGCATCAGTGGTGGAATATCGATACCTACAATCATCTGCTGCTGGTGCCGTTCATTATCGGCTGGCTGGTTGCCCTGAAAGAGGACGAGTTGGCGGGTATCATTCCCAAACCCTTCATTCCCGGGCTCGCACTGGTCGCTGCTGGGTTAGCGTTGTGGTGGGTAGGGCGGACACTGGGGATCAACCTGATCGCCCACGCCGGTGCAGTCGGCGCATTGCAGGGAGCGGTTATCGCGGTGCTGGGTCTCAGAGTGTCGCTGTTGCTGGCGCTCCCGATTGGCTTTGCGAGTTTCCTAGCGCCGTTTGGTGACGAGATTATCGCGCCGCTGCAATTCATAACCGCTGACATAGCCATTGCGCTGACTCACTGGAGCGGGGTGGCCGCCAAAATCGACGGGATCTATATCCATACCCCTGCCGGGCTGTTCATCGTGGCTGAGGCGTGTTCGGGGGTGAAATTTCTTGTTGCGATGGTCACGCTGGGCGTGTTGGTGTGCTTCACCCGGTTTGCCAGCTGGCGGCGGCGACTGCTGTTTCTGGCCGCCTGCATCATTGTGCCGATCATTGCCAATGGCGTGCGCGCGTGGGCGACGATCTATGTTGCGCAGTTCATCGGGGCAGAGAAAGCGACCGGGTTCGACCACATTGTTTACGGCTGGGTGTTCTTCGCCATTGTTGTCGCCGCGATGCTGGCAGGTGCTTGGCGCTGGTTTGAACGGGAACCAGATGACTATGGCTGGCGCACGGAGCAAATGGCGCAATGGGGCTGGCTGGAACGCGCCGAAACCCGCAGCACAACGCTGATCATCGTTGCATCCGTCATCGCCGCCTTGGCCGCGATTGCTGCGCTGGCAGCGATGCTTTAGGCGGGCACTGATATGTGCGGAATTGCCGGGATCTTTCACGCTGAAACGCCCAAGCCGGTTGATCCTGCACGGGTTGAACGGATGTGCGATGCGCTCGCGCACCGCGGGCCGGATGGTGCCGGGGTGTGGACTGATCACGGGGTTGGCCTCGGGCATCGGCGTCTTTCGATCATTGATGTGGCAGGCTCCCCCCAACCGATGCACGCGGGCAATGGCCGCGCAGTGATTGTCTTCAACGGCGAAATCTACAATTTCCGCGCGCTTCGGCGTGAACTGGAACAGGACGGTTTCACTTTCCGCACATCGGGCGACACCGAAGTTATCTTGGCCGCGTGGCAGCGCTGGGGGCCGGGTTGTCTGGATCGGCTCGACGGAATGTTCGCCTTTGCGCTTTACGACCGGGACAAGCGCCAACTGTTTCTCGCCCGCGACCGGTTCGGGGTGAAGCCGCTGTTTCTGGCACACTTGTCTGACGGCAGCATCGCCTTTGCCTCGGAACTGAAAGGCCTGCTTGCCCACCCGCTGCTGCGCCGCCGGGTCAACCCGCAGGCAATTGAGGCTTACATGACGTGGGGCTATGTCCCCGATACGCATTCGATCCTTGGCGGGGTGGAAAAGCTGCCTGCCGGGCATTTCTTGCTGCTGGAACAAGGCCGCGCACCGGGACCGGCGCAACGCTGGTGGGACATTGATTTCACCGCGCGCGAAAGCGGGAGCGAGGCTGATCTGTCGGCGCAGCTGATCCAGCTGCTGCGCGAAGGCGTTCAATCGCGGATGGTCGCCGACGTGCCGTTGGGCGCGTTTCTTTCGGGCGGAGTCGATAGTTCGGGCGTGGTAGCGTTGATGAGCGAGGCAAGCGCTGCCCCAGTTCAGACCTGCTCGATCGGGTTCGATGTCGCCGCCTATGACGAGACCAGCCACGCCCGCAAAGTTGCCGCGCAGTTCGGGACCGATCATCAGGAATGGATTGTCGCAACCGATGATTTTGCCGCGATTGATAAGCTGGCGGCGATGTTTGATGAACCCTTTGCCGATGCCTCAGCCCTGCCGACGTGGCGGGTGTGCCAATTGGCGCGCGAACGGGTAACAGTGGCGCTATCAGGTGATGGCGCTGACGAGGCGTTTGGCGGTTACCGGCGGCAGGTATTCCACCACCACGAAGAACGCGCCCGCAGCATACTGCCCGCCGGTTTGCGTGCGCCGTTGTTCGGCACCATTGGCCGCGCTTGGCCCAAAGCCGATTGGGCACCGCGCCCGTTGCGCGCCAAAGCGACCCTGCTGTCACTCGCTGAAAGCGGCGAGGAAGGCTACGCACGCGCGCTATCAGTGACCACGCCTGAGATGCGCGCGGCGCTCTATTCCGATAGCTTTGCCGCCAGCCTTGCCGGGTTTCGCGGGGAGGATGAAGTGATCGCGCTGATGCGGGCTGCGCCGGGCCGTTCGGGCCTCGACCGGGCGCAATATGCCGATCTGATGTTTTGGATGCCGGGCGATATTTTGACCAAGGTTGACCGGACTAGCATGGCGGTGAGCCTTGAGGTACGCGAGCCGCTGCTCGATCACCGGTTGGTAGAATTCGCCGCACGCTTGCCCGACGCGATGCGGGTGAAAGGCAACACCGGCAAATACCTGCTCAAACGCTCGCTCGAACGCTATTTGCCGAATGATATTCTATACCGGTCCAAACAGGGGTTTGTGACCCCGATTGCCGAGTGGCTGCGCGGGCCATTGGCGGGCGCGGCGCGCGGAATTGCCAGCAGTCCGGTAATGGCGCAGGCAGGATTTTTCGACCCCAAATCGATTGCGGTAATGGCCGAAGCACACATCGCCGGCCGTGCTGATCATTCGCGCAGCTTATGGCAATTGCTGATGCTGGAAAAGTCGCTGACCCAGCTTGGGGTGAGCGGCTAGCTCTCAGCCCCGTGGCCAAGCGCCATGTATTCATCGCTCTGCATTTCATTAAGGCGGCTGACCGTCCGTTCAAATTCAAACGCGCCGTCGCCTGCCTGATACAGCGCTTCGGGTGCTGCAGCGGCAGTGACGAACAGCTTGACTCGATGTTCGTAAAGCGCATCGATCAGCTTGGTGAAACGGATCGCTTCATTGCGGTTTTCTGGCCCCATCCGGGGGATGCCGACGATGACGACCGTATGATAGGCCCTTGCGATCGATAGATAGTCCGCCGCACCGCGGTTCTCCGCGCACAACTTCTTGAAACTGAACACGCCGACACCCTTGAGGCTCTTGGGCACTTTCAGCGTGCGTGCGCCGCCAAGGTCGATTTCTCCGCTCGGCACGTTGGCGGCGTCATCGGGATCGAAATCGGTCAGCCGGAAAAACGCTTCACGGACCTGTCCAGTGGCGGCATCGCCCAACGGTGCGTGCCATGTCGCAAGACCGCCAATCCGGTCGAGCCGGTAATCGGTTGGGCCGTTGAGGCTCAGCACATCCATTTTCTGTTCGACCAACGCGATGAATGGCAAGAACAGCGAGCGGTTGAGGCCATCCTTGTACAGATCGGCAGGCGGGCGGTTGGAGGTCGTGACGACAACCGTGCCGCCCTCCATCAATGCGGCGAAAAACCGGCTCATGATTGCAGCGTCGGCCGTGTTGTTCACAACCATTTCGTCGAAGGCGAGGCAGCGCACCTCCTGAGCCATCTCCAACGCGACACCCATCAGCGGATCGCGGCGCTCGGCCTTACGCGCTTCGGAGATGCGCCGGTCGACTTCGAGCATGAACGCATGGAAATGAGCCCGGCGTTTGTGCTCTATTGCGAGCGTCTCGACGAACAGGTCCATTAGCATCGACTTACCGCGCCCTACGCCGCCCCACAGATAGACGCCGCGCGGATCAAAATGGGCAGCGCGCTTGCCCGTTAAGCGCTCAAACAAGCTGCGCTTGGGCAGGCCGGTTTCCAACTCGCGTTGTAATCGCTCAAGCCGCTCTGCCGCCGCGCGTTGATCGGGGTCGGCGCGCAATTCGCCGCTGGCGATCAGCGCGTCGTAGCGCGCCAGCAATCCGCTCACGTGCGCGAGCGCATCTTGCGCACAATGCCCGAATAGCTGGCGATAATGTCTTCGCCGCCATCATCGCGGGATTGCACCGCGAACCCGCGCAGGAACAGCATCCGCCCGGTTTCGCGCACGATCTCGCTGACTGCATCAAGCGGGCGAGTGGGATCGCCCGCGCCGACGAATTGCGTGGAAAGTTCAACCGTGACTGAAGGGCCAGCTTCGCCGCTGCCACAGATGTGCATGGCAGCGAACAGGGCAATGTCGATCAGGCCGAGCGTCACCGCACCGTGGATATTGTCGGTAAGGTTGGTGTGCCGCCGTTCGGGGAACATCCGCAACCGGCATTTATCGCCTTCACGCCGTACCCGCATGTCGCCTAGAATCGCGGTGTTGAACCGCGTGCGATCAACCAGATTCCAGTTATACCAGCCATCTTCCCCGCCGCATTGCGCCGGGGCAAGCGGGTGGTAGTCGAACGGCGCGTTGATGGGTTCGCTGTCAGCCATTATTGCCCGCCTGCCCGGTCAAACCCCAGTCAAATCGCCCGTTCGGCCATCATCTTCTTGGTTTCGGCGATGGCCTTGGCTGGGCTGAGACCTTTGGGGCAGACATTGGCACAATTCATGATCGTGTGGCAGCGATACAGGCGGAACGGGTCTTCAAGATCATCAAGCCGTTCGCCGGTCATCTCGTCGCGGCTGTCGGCCAGCCAGCGATAGGCCTGCAATAGGATCGCGGGGCCAAGAAACTTGTCGCTGTTCCACCAATAGCTTGGGCACGCGGTCGAACAGCAGGCGCACAAGATGCATTCATAAAGGCCATCAAGCTGTTCACGCTGTTCGGGCGATTGCAACCGCTCTTTGCCGCTCGGCGTTGGGGTGACGGTCTGCAACCACGGGCGGATCGAGGCATATTGCGCATAGAAATGGGTGAAATCGGGAACCAAATCCTTGATCACGTCCATGTGGGGCAGCGGCGTGATACGGATCTCGCCTTTCAGATCCTCAATCGCGGTGGTGCAGGCGAGGGCGTTGTTGCCGTTCAAATTCATCGAACACGACCCGCAAATCCCTTCGCGGCACGAACGGCGGAAGGTCAGGGTCGGATCAAGCTCATTCTTGATCTTGAACAATGCGTCGAGCACCATCGGCCCGCATTCATCCAGATTGATTTCAAACTTGTCGTAACGCGGGTTCTGGCCGCTGTCGGGATCGTAGCGATAAACCTTGAACGCCTTCATCCGGCCACCGCCATTCGTATCAGCAGCTTTGTGGACTTTGCCAGCGGCGGTGATCTTGGAATTCTTGGGGAGAGTGAAGGTCGCCATGAAATGATCCCGTTTCGATTTGCACCCTATCTAACGTCTCCGCCCAGTGTGGCAAGCGGGCGGTGATGCCGGGATGTTGCAGCGTTTCGCACATCGGTTGACTGCGCGTCATGCTGCGGAACCATGCGGGCCGCAGCGCGCTTACACGATCATGGCACCGCCGCAGCAATTATCGAAAAACGCAGCACCTTGGCCGCGCAGTGCCGCTGTGTTCGGTTCGTCGGGCGGAATTGGCCGGGCGCTGTGCGAAGCCCTCGCTGCACGCGGGGCCGAGGTGGTTTATGCCGGGTCACGCGTGGGTGAGGGACCCAGTGGGGCAAGCATCCGGCCATTTGCTTTTGATCTTCTTGACGAAGCATCGATTGCCGCCGCCGCTGGAGCTATGCGCGCAGACCCGCCTGAACTGGTGATAGTGGCGACCGGGGTGCTGACTCTGTCTGGTGGCACTGCGCCAGAGCGCACATATAAACGACTTGATCCCGGCGCGATGGCAGAGGTTTTGGCGCTCAACACAATCGGCCCAGCGCTGATCGCAAAGCATATGTTGGCGTTGATGCCGCGCGGGCGGCGGTTTGTATTTGCGGCGCTGAGCGCGCGGGTTGGATCGATCAGCGATAACCGGTTGGGCGGGTGGCATTCTTACCGCGCGAGCAAGACGGCGCTCAACATGCTGTTGAAAAACTTTGCGCTGGAGATGGCGCGCACCCACCCCGATGGTGTTGTGGTGGGCCTGCATCCGGGCACGGTCGATAGCGCGCTGTCGCAGCCGTTTCAGTCGGGCCTTGCTGATGGGCAGCTCACAAATCCGGGCACAGCGGCCGATAATCTGCTCGGCGTGCTGACCGGGCTTGCCCCCCAACAATCGGGCCGAGTGTTCGATTTTCGCGGCGATGAAGTTCCCGCCTGACAACAAAGTGACGCTTTCCTCTTGCTATGATCCGGGTAGAGTCGGCAACCGAGGGAGAGGCACGCACAATGAGCCTGAAAAGCTGGTACGAAGCCAAGATCATGCCGCGCTTGATCACCTGCGCGTGTTCGCAAGGGCAGGTAATGAAGCGCCGCGCCGCAGTGGTGCCGCTTGCGCGCGGGGACGTGTTTGAATTGGGCTGCGGCGGCGGAATCAACCATGCGTTTTATGATCCAGCAGCAATCACATCCTATGCCGGGATCGATCCGCACGAAGGCTTGCTGGACGGCGCCCGCACAGCGGCTCGTGATAAGGGCTGGACGGCTGATCTTCGCAATGGCCGGGGCGAAGCGATCCCTTTTGCCGATGCCAGCTTTGATTGTGCAGTGTGCACTTTTACCCTGTGTTCAGTGGACGATCCAGCACAAGTCATGCGCGAACTTGGCCGCATTTTGCGCCCCGGCGGGCAAGCGCTGTTCCTCGAACATGGACGCGCGCCGGATGCCGGGGTCCAGCGTTGGCAGGAGCGGATCGAACCAGTGTGGAAGCAATTTGCCGGAGGGTGCCATCTGACCAGGTCGATTGCAGGCGCGCTGCAAGGAGCAGGCTTTGCGGTCGAGACGCTGGGACAAGGCTACACCCCGAATGCGCCGCGTTTTGCCGGTTGGATGGAGTGGGGTATCGCCCGCAAACCTCTATAAAGCCGATACAAAAAAGGGCAGGAGAGGTTGCCCGCTCCTGCCCTGATTGCGTCAGACCAAAACCCCCGGCCTATTCACCGAACGTCCGGCTCCACCAGCCTTTGCGCGTTTTGGCGTCGGATGCTGGAGTGGCTTCGGTAGCGGCTTCCGACGTTACCTGTTCCGCAGGGGCTGCTGCCGCTTTGGTAGCACGCTTGGCCCGCCCCGCAGGCTTGGGTGCTGGGGCAGCAGTCTCGTTCACTTCGACCGGCGCTGTTTCTGCCACCTTTGCCTTGCGCGGTGCCCGGCTGCGCTTGGGCTTTTCCGCTGGAGAGTCGGCTTCGGCTGCTTCTGGCTCCGCAGCAGTTTCGGCTTCCGATGCGGGGTCAGCCGCAGCTGCTTCGGCCTCGGCTGCCAGCATCGCCTTGGTCTTTCGCGGTGCACGCTGGCGCTTTGGCTTTGCAGTTGCTTCGGCTTCAGGCGCGGTTTCCGCCTTGGGTTCAACGATCTCGGCGTGAGCGACGATTAAGCTGTCATCCCCATGCGTTTCGCCGCCCGCGTGGTCGCCGTCATTGCTTTCGCCATCGGCGCCTTCGCCTTCATCTGTGCGGCGCTTGCGACCACGGCCACCACGACGGCGGCGCTTTTTCGGGCGACCTTCTGCATCAGTGGCGCCGTCATCGGCGATGCCATTTGAAGCGGCATCACCGCTCTCTTCTGCATCGTCGGCGCTATCCTCGCCATCTGAGGCATCGCTTTCGGCCCCGTCTTCGCGGCCGTCCTCACGGTCATCGCGGCTGCGATTGCGACCACCCCGGCGGCGGCGGCGCTTTTTGCGGCGTGCCGCGTCATCCTCGCTTTCACCGCTTTCACGCTGCTCGCTACGTTCACGCCGTTGAGGCGTTTCGCGTTTTTCTTCTTCTTCTTCGTCTTCTTCCAACTCATCGTCGGGAAGATCGTCCTCTTCTTCCTCGTCGATGATTGGCTCGAACTTGGGCGCTTCTGCAGGGGGCGGGCCGGAACTCGACACGGCCATTTTCGCGCCTTCGTCCTCACCTTCGGGGAGGACTTCGACAATCACGCCGTAACGATGTTCGATCTCGACCAGATCGCCGCGCTTTTCATTGAGGAGGTAAATCGCCGCCTCGGTGCTCGCGGCCAGCCGGATCAGCGTGCCCCTGCCCTTGGCAGCCTCGTCCTCAATCAACCGAAGCGCCGATAGGCCCGCCGACGAAGCCGTGCGCACCAGACCCGTGCCATCGCAATGTGGGCACATGCGCGTGGTTGCTTCAAGCACCCCGGTGCGCAACCGCTGACGACTCATCTCCATCAGGCCAAAGCTGGAAATCCGGCCAACCTGAATGCGCGCACGATCATTCTTGAGCGCGTCCTTCATCGCCTTTTCGACCTTACGGACGTTGCCCGAATACTCCATGTCGATGAAGTCGATGACCACCAGACCCGCCATGTCGCGCAGTCGTAGCTGGCGGGCGATTTCCTTGGCGGCTTCCAGGTTGGTGTGCAGCGCAGTCGCTTCGATGCCGTGTTCCTTGGTGGAACGGCCAGAGTTGATGTCGATCGCTACCAGTGCTTCGGTCGGATTGATGATAAGATAGCCGCCGGATTTTAGCTGCACCATCGGATCGTACATCGCACGCAGTTGATCCTCTGCGCCGTAACGCTGGAACAACGGCACCGGATCGGAATAAGCTTTTACCCGCCGCGCATGGCTGGGCATCAGCATTTTCATGAATGCTTTGGCCGACTTATAGCCATCCTCGCCTTCGACCACGACTTCTTCGATGTCACGGTTATAAATATCGCGGATCGCGCGCTTGATCAGGTCGCTGTCCGAATGGATCAGCGCCGGTGCAACCGAGGCGAGGGTATTTTCGCGGATATCATCCCACACGCGGGCGAGGTAATCAAAATCGCGTTTGATCTCAGGCTTCGTGCGGCTCATCCCCGCAGTGCGAACGATCAACCCCATGCTACGCGGCAGCTTCAGATCCGACACCATGTCTTTCAACCGCTTGCGATCACTGGTCGAGCTGATCTTGCGGCTAATCCCGCCGCCGCTTGAGCTGTTGGGCATCAGTACCGTGTAACGCCCGGCAAGGCTAAGATAGGTGGTCAACGCCGCGCCTTTGTTGCCGCGTTCTTCCTTGACGACCTGCACCAGCAACACCTGACGGCGCTGGATGACGTCTTGAATCTTGTAACGGCGACGCAGTTCCTGCCGCTTGGCGCGCACTTCATCGACTTGTTTGGCACGGCTGCGGCCTGCGCCGTTGGTCTTGTCGCCGCCCCGGTCGCCGCCTCTGTCGTTCCCCTTGCTGCCCTGACGGCGGCGTCCGCGGCGGCCCCGGCCGCGGTCGTCCTGTCCGGATTCTTCAGCCTGATCATTTTCGGCGGTATCATCGTCGCCGGAATCGTCATCTGCCCCGTCATCATCCGACGCGCCGCCCTCGATAGTGGCAACGTCATCCTTGTCGCTCGTGTCGATTTCTTCGACCCCGTGCTCTGCCAGATCTTCGGCGAGCGCATCACCGCTGTCGTCCTCGGCGTCATATTCACCGCCGGGCGAGATGCCTTCATCTTCTTCTTCAGCGCGCAAACGCTCTTCTTCTTCAGCGGCCTCGGCATCTTCGGCGAGCAACGCATCACGATCCGCCTTGGGGATTTGGTAATAGTCAGGGTGAATTTCGCTGAAGGCAAGGAAGCCGTGACGATTGCCGCCAAAGTCGACAAATGCCGCCTGCAGCGACGGTTCAACCCGGGTTACCTTGGCAAGGTAGATGTTACCTTTGATCTGCTTGTGTTCGGCAGATTCGAAATCGAATTCCTCAATCCGGTTGCCTGAGAGGACCGCCACCCGGGTTTCTTCCGGGTGGCGCGCGTCGATAAGCATGCGCGTTGACATTGAATAGTCTCCATGCGCCCGGCCTTGCCCGCAATGGGGCATTTAGGCGGCGCGTTGTGTTTGGTGGACCGACCCGCCTGAACGGCTTGCCGGGGTTGGTTACCGCGCCTGATCCGCCAATCGCCAGGCCAAAAGACGGCATGTCAAAAGTTGGGGGCGCGAAGTTCGTGTCTGCTGCAACGCAACTGCGGCGTGGTTGTGAACCTGCTGCCGCGCTTTGATCCATCGCACCGCAAGCGAGCGGAACGCGCGCCGTGCTGGTGGGTGGGGAAAAGCGTCTCGTCACTGCATCAACCTGTCATGAGCCGGAAGCCGGAAAGATACGGGGGCGACCGGAAAGGCGAGAGGGATGCGGTCAGGGCGCCAAAGCACCATTTTGCAACCTCTCTCGCAATTCTGCTAGCACTGTGGGGCAAACCCCGCAACTCTATTGCGTTACCGTAGGGCATGACCCTAAGCCTTTTGCTAACATGAGCTTTCGTAGTCTCCTGCTGATCGTGCTGTTGGCACCTGTCTTGTTGCTGAGCCTCTCAGCGACCCTTGGGCTCATCATCCCAGTTCCCGTTTGGGGCCGTGATTACGTGCTGCGGTTTGTCGTGGATGAAACGCAAGCGCCGATTACCCTTCCGACCATCCTTGGCCCTGATGATCCGGCACGTCCGTTGGTGGTTATCGATGCTGGGCACGGTGGGCGCGACCCCGGTGCGATCGGCACTGACCCGCAGGGGCGCAAAATCAGCGAAAAGGACATCACGCTCGCAATAGCGGTGGCGCTGCGCGATGAGTTGGTGCGTGCAGGGGGTATCCGGGTGGCGCTGACCCGCGACGATGATCGCATTTTGCCGCTCAGTGACCGCCCTGAGATCGCCCGGCTGCTTAATGCCGATCTGTTTATATCGATCCACGCCGATTCCGCAGGCGAGCGCGAAGAGGTCAGTGGCGCAAGCATTTATACTCTTTCGGATGCCGCATCAAGCGAGGCCGCCGCCCGGTTTGCCACGCGCGAGAACGACGCAGACCGGCTGAACGGCATCATAATAGAAGGGCAGACCGAGGCGGTAAGCGCGATCCTGGTCGAACTTTCGCAGCAGCGCACGCAGGATAATGCACTGGAATTTTCCGGGCTGATGCTGCGCGAGGGGAGCGATAAGATTGCATTCCATTCGCAACCACGGCGCTCGGCCGCACTGGCCGTGCTACGCGCGCCCGACGTACCATCGGTGTTGTTTGAAAGCGGATTCGTCACCAGCCGCGATGATCGTGCGCGCCTAACAACAGCGCAGGGCCGCTCGCAGTATGCCAGTGTACTGGCGCGCACAATCAGAGTGTATTTCGCCCGCCGTGCGGATATCGGCATTGCCGGGCGGACGGAGCGCCGAAATGGGCGGTAATTCGGCTAGCATTGCCGCCCGCACGCATGCTAGTTGCCGCGCGTAGATGACTGATCTGGCCCCCCCTTCCGCGCCCCAATCCAACTGGGGATACATGCGTTACCGCGTAACCCGCGATCTTCGCGGGGTTGCAGCGTGGTTTGGCGAAAAGTGGCGGCAAAGCCTGGTGTTCAAATTCGCCGCAATCACGTTTGGCGTATTTCTGGCGCTGTGGATTGCGGTATTCGTGTGGCTGGCCAATGATCTTCCCGAGGCGGGAGCGCTGCTTACCTATGAAACGCCGCTGCCGACCGTGGTGCGCGGCTATGACGGTGCCATCGTCCATTCTTACGCCCGCGAACGACGGGTGCAGCTGCAATATGCCGATTTTCCGCAGCCGCTGATCAATGCTTATTTGGCGGCTGAGGATAAGACGTTTTTCACTCATGGCGGCGTCGATTTCCTTGGCACTGCCAATGCCGTATTCGATTATGCGCGCAAGTTGGGGTCGGGTGAACGTGCCGTGGGCGGGTCAACCATCACGCAGCAGGTCGCTAAGAACCTGTTGCTCAGTGATGAATACTCGGTCGCCCGCAAGCTGAAAGAGATGATCCTTGCCGGACGCATCGAGCAGGTGCTGACCAAGCAGGAAATCCTTGAACTCTATCTCAATGAAATCCCGCTCGGTCGGCGCAGTTTCGGGGTTCAGGCGGCATCGCGCGCCTATTTCGATAAGGACGTGGACGCGCTTGAACTGCACGAAATAGCGTTTCTTGCGATCCTGCCCAAGGCGCCCGAGCGCTATGGCCGCAAGGGTCAGGAGCAGGCTGCTCTCAACCGGCGCAATTTTGTGCTCGACCAGATGGAAGCCAATGGCTTTATCACTGGGTCGCAGCGCCGGGCCGCGGTGGCCAAGCCGCTTGGCCTTGCGACGCAGCGGACCGAACGCAGCGTCGATGCTGGCTACTTCCTTGAAGAGGTGCGCCGCGAACTGATCGACCGGTTTGGCGAAACGGCAGAAGCCGGCGGCAATAGCGTTTATGCAGGCGGGTTGTGGGTGCGGACCTCGCTCGACCTGGAGATGCAAACGGCCGCGCGCGATGCTCTGCGCGAAGGCTTGCTGCGTTATCAGGGCGGACGTGCGTGGAGCGGGCCGATCGCCACGATCGATGTGAGCGGCGGTGACTGGGCGGCCCAACTCGCAAGCTCACCTTTGGGGATCAGTTACAAGGATTGGCGGGTCGGTGTTGTCACCAGCCGCGCAGGATCATCGGCGCAAATCGGATTTTCCGATGGGATCGAGGCTCCGCTTTCCGGCCTTCCCAATGCTCTCAAGCCCGGAGATGTGATCGCCGTCAATCCGTCTGGCAATGGCTGGCAGGTGCGCACCATCCCCGCAGCTCAAGGCGCGCTGGTAGTGGAAAGCGCGCAGTCGGGCAGGATTATGGCAATGCAAGGCGGCTTCGACAATCGCTTGTCCGATTTTAATCGCGCAACTCAGGCGCTGCGTCAGCCCGGCTCCACGATCAAACCGTTCGTCTACGCCGCCGGGCTCGATAATGGCATGACGCCATCGACCCAGGTGGATAACTCGCGGTTCTGTTATTATCAGGGCGCAAATCTTGGTGAAAAGTGCATTCGCGGCGGTAGCGGCGGGCAATTCCCGATGCGTTATGGGCTTGAACAGTCGCAGAATATTATGACGGTGCAGATTGGCATGACCGCCGGAATGAACAACGTGGTCAAGGGCATCGAAAAGGTTGGGATTGGCAAGTTCCCGGCCTATCCATCAACTGCACTGGGGGCCGGCGAGACAACGCTGGTCAAGATGGTGGCGGGATATAGTGCGCTCGCGAACCACGGGCGGCTCAACCCGCCAACCGTGATCGATTATGTGCAGGACCGCCGAGGCAAGGTCGTCTGGCGCGCGGACATGCGCGATTGCCGCGGCTGCAACAGCGCCAAGTGGGATGGCAAGCCGATGCCACGGATCGGGATCAAAGGCAGCCAGGCGATGGATGCGCGCACCGCGTTCCAGGTGATGCATATGCTGCGCGGTGCGGTCAGCCGTGGGACTGCGACCGTGCTCAACCCGCTGGGACTGCCATTGTTTGGCAAAACTGGCACCACCACCGGCCCCAAGGACGTGTGGTTCATCGGCGGAACCCAGCAATATGTCGCGGGCGCTTATCTCGGGTTTGATAAGCCGCGCAATCTGGGTGGTTATGCTTTTGGCGGCACAATTTCCGCGCCGATTATCAAAAGCTTTATCGAAAAAACCCGTAAGAAATGGTCGGATCTGCCGCCGGTTGCGCCAAGCGGAGTGCGGATGGTGCGGGTTGATCGCCGCTCGGGTAAACAGGTTTTCGATGGCTGGCCAAGCACCGATCCTAAATCGGCGGTGATCTGGGAGGCGTTCAAACCCAATTCCGAACCCGAGCGATACACCCGGCAGGATGAAATCGCTGCGCGACGCAACGAGATCCTGCAATTGATCCGCGCAGGTCGCAAGAATGCCGAACGGGCTGTGGTTGAGCAGATTGAAGAACAGCAAGCCGATCCCGTTGAGGAACAAGGCGGGGTATTTTGATCGCGCTTCGGCTGAAACCCTGTTGGGCGCTGGAACCGAGACGATGCTCGGCAGTTTGGCTGATATGAACCGCAAAATCACCGCTCTCTCCGCCGCTGTTTTGACCCTGCTAGGTGCCGCTGCCGCTACCACCACCGCATCGGCCGAACTGCCGCAAGGTGGCAAGGCCCCGGCGTTTGCCACTCGCGCGGCGCTCGCAGGCGACGAGTTTGGCTTCTCACTCAATGCCGCGCTAGCTAAGGGTCCGGTGGTGCTGTACTTTTATCCCAAGGCGTTCACTCAGGGTTGCACGCTTGAAGCCAATGCCTTTGCCGAAGCAATGCCCAAGTTTAAGGCAGCGGGTGCAAGCGTGATCGGCATGTCGAACGACGATATTGGCACGCTGAAACGGTTCAGCCGTGAGGAATGCCGTAATGCGTTCCCCGTCGGAGTTGCCAGCAGCAAGATTATGGCGGCCTATGACGTTGTGCCTAAGGGTTCCAGCGGCGGCTCGGGCTATGCCAGCCGCACCTCCTATGTAATCGCCCGCGATGGCCGGATTGCGGCGGTGCATTCCAACGCCGATTACCGCGGCCATGTCGACAAGACTCTGGCAGCGGTGCGCGCGCTCGGCAAGTAACTGGCGCTCCGCATCGCCGCGCGGCGCTTTACAATCGCGCCGCCACCGCTAAGCGGTGCCGACCTGATTGCTTGTCGTTTGAAGGATAGATCATGCGGGCCGAGGCCCACGCCTATATTAACCGGATCGAAGCGTCGCTGGCGTTGGTGCGACTGTCGCTCGACTGGGAACGCGCGCTAAGGCGGCTTGATGAACTGGACGCGCGGGTGCAGGACCCCAAATTGTGGGACAACCCCAAGCAGGCGCAGGCGATCAGCCGCGAGCAAAAGGCCTTGGAAACCGCGATTGGCACCGTAAACGATATCTCGGCTGAGATGGCCGATGCGGTCGAATTCATCGAATTGGGCGAGGCTGAGGGGGAAGAGAGCATCGTTGATGACGGGCTCAAAACGCTTGAACGGTTGGCCGACCGTGCCGATGCGGACAAGGTTCAGGCGCTGCTTTCGGGAGAAGCCGACGGCAACGACACCTATATCGAAATTCACGCAGGTGCCGGCGGTACCGAAAGCCAGGATTGGGCCGAAATGCTGCTGCGCATGTATGCGCGCTGGGCTGAACGGCGCGGGTTTAAGGTGGAAACGGTCGAATATCAGAGCGGCGAGCAGGCTGGGATCAAATCGGCCACGTTGCTCATCAAGGGCGACGGCGCCTACGGCTATGCCAAGACCGAAAGCGGTGTTCATCGGCTTGTCCGCATCAGCCCCTACGACAGTTCAGCACGCCGCCACACCAGCTTTTCCAGCGTCTGGGTCTACCCAGTGATCGACGATGATATTGATATTGAAATCAACGATGGTGATCTCAAAATTGATACGTACCGTGCTAGTGGTGCCGGAGGGCAACACGTCAACACCACAGATTCCGCGGTGCGCATCACGCACATTCCGACCGGCATTGTGGTTGCCAGCCAGAATGACCGCAGCCAGCACAAGAACCGCGCCACTGCGATGAACATGCTGAAAGCACGGATGTTCGAACGCGAAATGGCGATCCGCGAGGCGGCGGCATCGGGGGAATATCAGGAAAAGAGCGAAATTGGCTGGGGACACCAGATCAGGTCATATGTCCTTCAGCCATATCAGATGGTGAAAGATCTGCGCACCGGGGTCGTTTCAACTGCGCCCGACGCTGTGCTGGACGGGGCAATTGATCCGTTCATCGCGGCCGCACTTGCACAGCGCGTCACGGGCGAAAAGGTCGTGATTGAGGACGTGGAATAGTGGTGCTGGCCGACTGGGCGCGTATGCGATTGTTCCTTTTGGGCATGGCCACGCTGGCTCTGTCCAGCTGCGACCAGATGATGCCGCCTGCGGTCCAGCAGCCTGATAGTGCAGTCGAATTCCCCGCGCCTGATCGCCTGGTTGCCAAAGTCGTTTCAAACGAGTTTTCTAACGAAGATGCCCGCGATCAGCGCGGCGAAGCGAAGGTGGTGATGGATCTTGCCAATCTCCGTGCCGGGATGACCGTGGCTGATATCGGTGCGGGAGAGGGATACTATACAGTCCGCCTAGCGGAACGGGTCGGCGCAGATGGCCGTGTCCTCGCGCAGGATATCAGCCGCGAAGCGCTGGAACGGCTCGGACGCCGGGTTGAGCGTGACCGGCTTGAAAATATCTCTATCAAGCTGGGGGAGCCAGCCGATCCGCAGCTTCCAGCTGACAGCTTCGATCGTATTTTTATGGTTCACATGTATCACGAAGTGACTGATCCCTATGCTTTCCTATGGCGCATGTGGCCTGCGCTGAATGCCGACGGTCAAATTGTGGTGGTGGAAAGCGATAGGCCAGTGGGCCGCCACGGCCTGCCGCATACATTGCTGTTCTGCGAATTCGAGGCGATTGGATACGTTCTGGTGGAATACGTCGAACGACCCGACATCCAAGGGTATTATGCCCGTTTTCAACGCGGCAAGTCGCGTGTTGCGCCCGATGCGATTCGCCCCTGCAACGCCGGTTAAGCGTTAGCGCACCGGGACAGTTGCCGCATGGTATACGCCGCACTATGGCGCTTTATCGACAGGATGCGCTGTGCGCGCACGAAAGGGATTTTCATTGTTTAAGGGATTGACTCCGATCGTCTATGGCGGGCGTGAAGTGTGGCCCGTCGTCGAAGGCGGCAAGGGTGTATCTGCCACCAATCACGCCAGTTCAGGAGCATGGGCGGCAGCGGGCGGCATCGGCACAGTCAGCGCAGTCAACGCCGATTCCTACGACGCGGACGGCAATCCCATCCCGCAAGCCTATCACGGCGCAACCCGCGCCGAACGCCACCAAGAACTGATCCGCTACGCCATCGACGGCGCGACAACGCAGGTTAAACAGGCGTTCGAGATGTCGGGCGGCAACGGCGCGATCAACATCAATGTGCTGTGGGAAATGGGCGGGGCGCAAGCCGTGCTTGAGGGCGTGTTGGAGAATACGCGCGGCATGGTGACCGGCGTCACCTGCGGGGCGGGGATGCCGTATAAGCTGGCGGAAATCGCCGCGCGCTTCAACATCAGTTACCTGCCGATCATCAGTTCCGGCCGGGCATTCCGCGCGCTATGGAAGCGTAGTTACCACAAGGTGCCCGAACTGATGGCGGCGGTGGTTTATGAAGACCCGTGGCTGGCTGGCGGACACAACGGCCTTTCCAACGCTGAAGACCCAACCAAGCCCGAAGACCCGTACCCGCGGGTAAAAGTGTTGCGCGACATGATGCGCGCCGAGGGCGTTTCGGATGACGTGCCAATCGTGATGGCGGGCGGGGTGTGGTACTTGCGCGAATGGAACGACTGGATCGACAATCCCGAGCTTGGCAAGATTGCTTTTCAGTTCGGCACGCGCCCATTGCTGACGCGCGAAAGCCCAATCCCGCAAATCTGGAAAGACATGCTGCGCGCCGTCGAACCGGGCGATGTGCTGCTGCACAAATTTTCGCCCACCGGGTTCTATTCGAGCGCAGTTAAAACTCCGTTCTTGTATGATCTGATGCACCGTTCCGAACGGCAAATCCCGTATTTCAAGCGCGGAGTGGAAGATGGCACTGTGCAGCTGGGCGAGGATGGCAAGGCGCGAAGTTTCTGGGT
>JBBRFG010000009.1:0-37808 GCA_038224685.1 Sphingomonadales bacterium | reverse complement strand
GCAGGCGGCCCGCGCTTTGGCGGTGGCGGCCCGCCTTCGCCCGAACAGCGCGAACAGTTCATGGCATTCCGCGCACGGTTATGCGCTGATGATGGGCAGGAATTCCTGCAAAAACTGGTCGCCGCAATTAATAGCGGCGCGGATATCTCGGCCGAATTTCCCGGTATTGACCCGGCGCGGCTGGCCCCGATGCTCGGGCGTCTGCGGGGCGCGGATGGCGCGATTGATCCTGCCCGGCTGGCCCAATTCCGCACCCAGATCTGCAATGTCGATCCGGCCACGTTTGGCGGCGGATCGGGGCCAAATGCTCCGGGCGGGCCGGGTGCACCTAGCGGGGGCGCTTCGCAATTTGCCGCTTTTCGTGAGCGGCTGTGCGGGCCGGATGGCGCAGCGGTGATTGCGGAACTGGTGGGCAAGATTGATCGCGGCGAGGATGTCTCGGCAGAACTGCCGGGGATTGATCCCAGTTTCATCAAGTTGGCGCTGGACCGGTCACGCGATGCCAATGGCAACATCCCGCCAGAGGCACTGGCGCAGTTCAAGGACCGCTTTTGCGCGGCCACCCCGGTGCAAGCCGCTGGCGGCGCTCCGGCGGCGGGCGGCGCACCGGCTGGCGGCCCTGCGTTCAACCCACTGGCGCAGCGCAGCTTCCCCGGCTGGCGGTATTTCTTCAATCTCACCCATTCGATTGAGCTCGACAACCAAATCCTGATCGCGAACGGGGTCGCCCCGCTTGATCAGTTGGATGGACAGGCGACCGGGGCGTTTGGCCTGCCGCGCCATTCAAGCCGGTTGGAAGCAGGCTTGTTCGGCAAGGGTGTGGGTTTCCGCTTGTCCGGCGTTTATACCGGCGAGACGCGGCTTGATGGTTCGGTTGGCAGCAGCAACCTGTTCTTCGATGATATTGCCACCTTCAATCTACGGGTATTTGCCAATATTGGCGAAGTGACAGGGAAGAACGAAGGCTTTGCCAAAGATTTGCGGATCAGCCTAGTCGCCGACAACGTGTTTGATGCGCAGCGCCGGGTGCGCGATGAAGCCGGTATCACGCCGATCAATTATCAGGCGTTTGTGATCGATCCGGTCGGCCTGTATCTGGGGATTGATCTGCGCAAGTTGTTCTAACCATTCGCTTGGGCGCGCGCGTCGGCCAACGCCTCGGCGCAGGCATACCCGCTCGCCCAAGCCCATTGGAAGTTGTATCCGCCCAGCCAGCCGGTGACGTCGACCGCCTCGCCAATGGCATACAGCCCGGGAACCTTGCTGGCCTCCAACGTGCGGCTCGACAGTTCGGCGGTCGCGATACCGCCCGCCGTGACCTCGGCCTTGGCGAGCCCTTCGGTGCCGTTGGGGGCAAACCGCCAATCGCTCAGGCGGGCCTGTGCGGCCCGCAACTGCGCGTCGGCGATGTTGCCGAGTTCGCGTTCCAGCCCGATCTTATCCGACAAGGCATCGGCGAGCCGCGCGGGCAGATGGTCCCGCAGGATCGCGGCCAGATGCGCGCGCGGTCGGTCGCGCTTGGCGGCGATCAGCCAGTCGCTCGCCGCATCGGGCAGGAACGTGATCGACACGTCCTCCCCGCGGCGCCAATAGCTAGAGATTTGCAGGATTGCCGGGCCGGACAGCCCCTTGTGCGTGAACAAAGCAGCCTCGGCGAACTCTGCCTTACCCTTGCCTGATCCCGCCCGCGCCAACACCGGGGCCGCCACACCCGACAGCTCGCGGAACAGCGCGTCATCGCCCCCCAACGTCAGCGGGACAAGCGCGGGGCGCGGTTCAACCACCTTAAGCCCGAATTGCCGCGCCAGCCGGTAGGCAAAATCGCTCGCACCCATTTTCGGGATTGATGGCCCGCCGGTGGCGATTACCAGCGCCCGCGCGCGCCATGTGCGTCCATCAGCAGCCGTCACGGTGAACCCGCCGTCCGCGCCGCGCGCCACCTGCTGCGCATCGACATCACAGCTTACCGTGACCCGGTCATTGGGGCATTCGGCCAGTAACATCGCCACGATCTGTTTGGCCGACCCATCGCAGAACAATTGCCCCAAAGTCTTTTCGTGCCACGCGATCCCATGCCGTTCCACCAGCGCGATGAAATCGGCGGGGGTGTAGCGGGCCAACGCGCTTTTGGCGAAATGCGGATTGGCCGAAAGATAATTGCCCGGCCCAGCGCCCAGATTGGTGAAATTGCAGCGGCCCCCGCCAGAAATCAGGATTTTCTTGCCGGGTGCGTCGGCCTTTTCCAGCAGCGCGGCGCGCAATCCCCGCTGCCCTGCCTGCGCTGCGCACATCAAGCCCGCCGCGCCTGCGCCCAGAATGATGACGTCGGTCTGTTCCACAATCCTGCCGATAGGGTGTGCTGCGGGAATTGCCAATCATGCCCTTCCGCCCCTATCTGCGCGGTATGGCCAAGACCCCCGCAGGCACACCCCAACACCCCGGCGGCGCGGAGCGTTTCAATGAAGAACGCGCCGCCTATACCGTCGCCAGTGCTCAGCCCGATTTGGACGGCGGGGTGCAGGCGATCCGCGAGATGGTGAAGGTGTTAAAGCCGGTTCCGGGCGTTTACCGGATGCTCGATGCGCGCGGTGATGTGCTGTATGTCGGCAAAGCACGCTCGCTTAAGGCGCGGGTGGCGAACTATACCCAGATCGCTGGGCTATCCGGGCGGTTGCAGCGGATGGTCAGCCAGACGCGGGCGATGGAAATCATCACCACCAATTCCGAAGCTGAGGCACTGCTGCTCGAAGCGCAGCTGATCAAACGGTTTCGCCCACCGTTCAACGTGCTGCTGCGCGACGACAAAAGTTTCCCGTTCATCCTGCTGCGCGCTGACCATACGTTTCCGCGTATCCACAAACATCGCGGCGCGCGCCGGGCCAAGGGCAATTATTACGGCCCGTTTGCCAGCGCTGGCAGCGTCAACAGCACTCTGAACGCGCTGCAAAAATTGTTCCTGCTGCGATCCTGCACCGACAGTTTCTTTAACAATCGCGACCGGCCGTGCCTGCTGTATCAGATCAAGCGGTGTTCAGCGCCGTGCGTGGGCCGCGTGACCGAGCCCGATTATGATGCGCTGGTGCGGCAGGCGAAGGATTTCCTATCGGGCAAATCGGGCGCGGTGCAGGCCGATCTGGAACGGCAAATGGCGCACGCGGCTGCGAATTTGCAGTTTGAGACGGCGGCAATGCTGCGCGACCGGCTGCGCGCGGCGACCTTTATCCAAGGCTCGCAAGCGATCAACGCCGCTGGGCTGGGCGATGCCGATGTGTTCGCGCTGGCGGCCAAGGGCGGGGTGATGGGGGTGCAGGCGTTCTTCATTCGCGGCGGGCAGAACTGGGGCCACCGCGCGTTTTTCCCGCGCCACACAACCGACGTGGCCGAGGCCGACGTGCTCGCCAGTGTGATGCTGCAATTCTACGAAGAAGTGCCGCCGCCGCCGACCATTCTGGTTGATCGCGAATTGCCCGAACGCGCGTTGATCGAGGCGGCATTGAGCGAAGTCGCAGCGGGATCGGGCGGGCGAAGGGTGCGCATTTCGATCCCCGAACGCGGCGACCGGCGCAAACTGCTGGCGCAGGCGCAGCGCAACGCGGTTGAAGCGCTCGAACGGCGGCTGGCTGAAACCGGCACCAAGGCGAGGATCAACCGCGAGCTGGCCGAGTTTCTGGAGCTTGACGCCCCGCCGCAGCGGATCGAGGTCTACGACAACAGCCACATTCAAGGCAGCAAAGCGGTTGGTGCGATGGTCGTCGCCGGGCCAGAGGGTTTTGAGAAAGGTCAGTACCGCAAATTCAACATCCGCGAAGCCCAGTCCAATGATGACTTTGCGATGATGCGCGAAGTGATGGCGCGCCGGTTCCGGGCGTGGGGTGATGAGGTCGCCGTTCCAGACGAACGGAAAAGTGGACACGAGGCCATCCTTCCCGACCTGATCCTGATCGATGGCGGCAAGGGGCAAATGTCGAGCGTGATGCGGGTGCTCGCAGATATTGGCATCGCCGATGACATTGCGGTGATCGGCATCGCCAAAGGGCCGCATCATGGACGCGATGGGCGTGAGGTGTTCCATTTCGCCGATGGGCGCGAAAAGCAATTGCCGGTCAATTCGCCGCTGCTGTTCCATTTGCAGAACCTGCGCGACGAAGTGCACCGCTATGTCATCGGCGCGCACCGGGCCAAGCGGTCAAAGGCGATCACCGCCAGCCCGCTTGACGAAATTGCGGGCATCGGCCCGGCGCGCAAGCGGGCGCTGCTGCTGCATTTCGGCACGGCTGGCAAAGTGCGCGCCGCTGCATTGGAAGACCTGCAACGCGCCCCCGGTGTCAGCGCTGCGGTGGCGCGCAAGGTTTATGATTTCTACCATGCGGGCGGGTGAGGGCGGCCTTGCAGCCTGCCCGACCCCGACAGCACTTTACTGCACGTCGAGCGCTTTGCTCACCAGCACATTGACTGCCACCCGGCGGTTTTGCGCCCTGCCTGATGGGCTGGTATTGTCGGCAGCCGGATCAGCGGTCGCCATCCCTGTCGGCGTCAACATCCGGTATGGCTTCCATTTGCACACCTGCTGCAGGTGATTGACCACCGCCGCAGCGCGCTTTTCGCTCAACGTCTGGTTCAGCTCCGGTGAGCCGGTGGTATCGGTGTAGCCGAGCACCAGCATCAGCGAGCTTTCGTTCGCCCCTGCCTGCTGCGCCGCAGAGCACAGTTCAGCCCGCGCGCTGGGGGTCAGCGCCGATTTGCCCGTGTCGAAATAGACGTTGGTGGTGCCTTTGATGTTGTATTTGTCGATGTCGCCAAGACGGCCGCGCAGGGCTTCGGTGGCGGCAGCGTTGGTTTGAATGGCTGCGCCCTGTTCGCCAAACTTCTGCGCGGTGCCGCCGCGGATCATCCGGGCGATCTGGGCATCGTCGCTGGTAAAGCGCACTTCGCTCGCGACCAGGCCGCCGCCATATGCCGAAGTCTTCACCACCACGGCGAGCCCGTTGACCAATGCGTTCTGATCAAACGTCTTGCTGCCGATCCCCAGAAACCCGCCGCGCGTGCGGATTTCAGTTTCGGGATGCAGAGTGACGTCGGCGACTGATCCATCATCGGCGGTGATTTGCAGACGCTGGCCTTGCCGGGCCGAGATGATCCCGGTTACCTTGGGGCCATCCTCAAGTTCGTTGATCGCTGGCAGGTTGCCATAAACGGTGGTCAGCACTTCGCCGCTGTCGGCAGAGCGGGTGGACTGTGCCGACAGGCCGGTGGCTGCGGCGGCACCAAACAGCGCGATCATAGCGAGACTGGGCGTAACCCGGAATAACGGGGCGCGGTATGTTGTGGTCATAGCTGCGGTGCTCCTGTGGTGAAGGCCCGCGATCCCGGCGGGTTGGCCCTCAATGACATGCGGTGCGGCCTTGGGTGTTCAGAAACACCTTGCTGGCAGATGAACGCCATAGCCCCAATCACCACAGGAGCGGGCGACTGGGGTCAGTTTTCCGACGAGTTGAGCCGCGCAGGTGAGCGTGCGGCCCCGATTACTGGTTCGTTTGCGCTGCGATCCAGCGGTCAATCTTGGCTTCGAGCACTGCCAGCGGCAGCGCGCCAGTGTTCAAAATCTGTTCGTGATACGCCTTAATGTCGAACCGCTTGCCCAGCGCCGTTTCGGCCCGCTTGCGCAGTTCCTGGATCTTGAGCGCGCCGATCTTATACGCCAACGCCTGGCTGGGGATAGCGATGTACCGATCAACCTCGGCGATTACTTCGGTGCGGGTCATGCCGGAATTGGTCAGCATGAAATCAATCGCTGCGTCACGGGTCCAGCCTTTGGCGTGGATGCCGGTATCCACCACCAGCCGCATCGCGCGCAGCTGTTCGTCCTGCAAAGTGCCGTACCGGTTCCACGGGTCTTTATAAAAACCCATCTGGTAACCCAGCGATTCAGCATACAGCGCCCAACCTTCGACATAGGCCGTGTTACCGCCAAACCGCATGAAGGCGGGCAGGGCTTCGTTTTCTTGCGCCAGACTGATCTGGAAGTGGTGCCCCGGCGAACCTTCGTGCAGGTACAAGGTGACGTTGCCCGGCGTCAGGCGGCTGGGCAGGTCATAGGCGTTGAAATAGAACACGCCTGGCCGTTTGCCATCGGTCGAACCAGACTGGTAAGAACCGCCAGCCTCAAATTCTTCGACTGACGTATCATAAGGCTGGATTTTCAACGGCGATTGGGGGATCAACGAGAAATAGTCGCCGATCTTG
Source organism: Sphingomonadales bacterium (assembly GCA_038224685.1). Classification (GTDB taxonomy): domain Bacteria; phylum Pseudomonadota; class Alphaproteobacteria; order Sphingomonadales; family Sphingomonadaceae; genus Erythrobacter. The sequence continues at coordinate 31,565 of JBBRFG010000009.1, read as the reverse complement.
GTATCGACCTCGCGCCCGATCCGGTAAAAATCCTCGGTCAATGCCTCGCGGCTTTTGGGCTGAAATTTGGGATCGGTGCGGACATAATCAAAGAACTCGGTCAGCGTGCCCTTGAACTTGACCTCTTTCTTCAATTTTTCGAGGTCAGTTTTGATCCGCGCCACTTCCGACAGGCCAAGCTGGTGGATCGTTTCAGGATCAAGCGGCAGCGTGGTCGAATCCTGCACCAGCTGCGCATACAATTCAGCCCCGCCCTTCATCTGCGACAGACCGACGCTGGCGCGCGCGGCGGGCAAATACTCCCCACGCAGGAAATCGCGCAGCCGCGCGTTGGCGGCGTAAATTTCCTGCGTCTTGGCGGTGTAGGCAGCGGTCAGGCGGGCTTTGTCGGCGGCGGTGAAAGTGTCGGGGAACGTCTTCAGCGGAGCCATGTACTGGGAGTCTGCCAGCGGCGTGTTAATCTGGGTATCCAGTTGGGTGACGACGATCCCGATGGTCAGCTTGGTTTCAACCACACCGCTCGCCATGCCTTGGCGGAACCGACCAATCGCGCGGTCAGTAAAGGTGATATAATCATTGTGCCGCGCCAGATTGTCGTCGTAATTCGCCAGCGTCTTGAACGGCGCGACGCCTGTGCCGCTGGCAAAGGTCGGGTAAAAATTATGCAGCCCGAAAAAGTGGTTGAGCGGCCGCACTTCGGTCAGCCCGCGCATAGCATCGCTCGCGCCCGCCAGCGCGCGGTCCTGCGTGTATTTGAATACATCATAGGCCAGCGCGTCGGTTTCCGACAATCGCGTACGATCAATCTGCGCGATCAGTGCAAGGTTTAATTGATAGTCAGTCCGGGTCGCCAAGAAGCTGGCATCGGTCAGCAGATCGCCGAGCCGGGTCACCCGTTCATCCTCGCCCCGGAACAAGCGGTTAAGCGGATTGAGCGTTAATTCGCGCGCATCGGCATCTTCAAACAGCGCGAATAGCTTTTCATGTTCGCTTTGCTGAGCGCCGGTTGACGTGCTGGCGGGCGCGGCCGCCGTTTGAGCGAGCGTGGGCGTGGCTGCGGTCAGCAACGCGGTGGTCGCGGCAAGCGCAAGGCGAAATGACATGACATGAGCCCCAGAATGGTAAGTTATCGTAGCGCGCTACGCCCAGCGCAGCTTTGCAGCAAGCATATGCGCGACGAGCGACGTAGGCACTTCGACCGGGGTCATGCAGCTGCCGCGGCACCTTGAGCCAGGCGCGCGGCGTGGAACGCGGCATCGTTGCGCAACTGATCATGTTCAACCCACACCGAATGCGTGCCTGAACACACTTTATGCGGCAGCGCCAGGCGGCAGATCGGGCCTTTGGCGATGTCGCTGGCATCAAGGATGGCGCATTCGGACGTGCCGGCGTTCTCGTCGATCAGGAAGGTGATAAGATAACCATCATCCTCACGTTCGTGTTGGCCTATCGCTTTGCTACTTGAGGCCAAAGGTGCCCCCTTTTTCGGGATCATCGGGCTTTCGCTGGCATAGACGCCGTCGGGCAGGCGATAGACCTGTTCCTCGCCCGTCTGGGTGTCGTGGCGCACATAGCCGTTGAACAGGAACCAGCCGGGCCTTGTGGTGGTCGACCAGACATACCGGCTCTGGCGCATCGCAAAGCGCGGGTTGATCATCCCGAATTCCACGATCCGATTGGTCAGGGGTTCTTCGCGGCATTCACCGCTGACAAGGTTGAACCGCCAGCGGTGGAGGCGGGATTGGAACGAGTGTTCGTCAACATAGGCCATCATGTGGCCGTGACGGCCCATTTCTTCGAGCGGATCGGGCATCGGTTTGGACTGATGATAACCTTCTAGAATGACTTCGTCGCCGTCCTCATAGGCGTTGGTCCAGTGCAGCACGAAAGTCGGTGCAGCTTCAAACCAGCGGATATCTGCCGGTTGGCCATGACGCGGGATCAGCGCGAACCTGGTCGGCACGCCATCATGGATGCGCGCGGCGTGGATGTCGCGGCGCAGCAGGTCTTCGTCCCAGAACAATGGCATATCATTGAGGATCGACCAATTCGGCGTGATCGCCATGTCATGCGGCAGGCGCGGGCCATGCAGCGGCACGGGGACGTAGTGCACCAACTGCCCCTCGCGGCTCACCACGCCGTAATGCATGAACGGCGCGTATTTCGAATAGTTGAAAAACATCAGCTCGCCGGTCGCCTCGTCCACCTTGGGGTGGGCCGAAATGCCGTCCAGCGGCACCCACGGCGCTTTGCCGCGGTTCGCCAGCGTCGCCGGGTCGAGCATCCACGCCTCACCGCACTGGTATAGCGTCGCGTAAGCGGTTCCCGCGTGAACGATGATGTCGGTGCTGCCAGTATCTTTCAGCCCCCCATGCGCGCCAAACCCGGGGCGGGTTGATGTGCCGGCCGGGTCCATCAGCCCACCCCACAGCGATTGGCCAGCGATCTGCTCAGCCTCAAAACAGTGGGTGCGGACAAAGCGGTTGCGGTAACTGGCCTTGCCGCCGCTGATATTGACCTGATGGATCATCGCATCGCCATCGAACGGATGGTGGCGGCCCAATGGCTGGTGCACCTGATTTTCGGTGTTGCGCAGGTAAATCCCGTCGATATCGAGCGGTATCGCGCCTGAAATCACTGGCAGCTGCGCAACGTCAACTTCCTCGTGCAGCGGCGTCCACGGCCCCGTCAGATAGGGGTGGTTCGACGGTTCGAGGCTGGTTTTGACTGGCGGATGGCGCGTGATCTGCATGGTAACACTCCCTCAGCGCAGAGACTAACGATGGGCGGCGCGCTGGCAAGCTGGTATGATGGGTCCGACGCGCTGCCCCAAATTTGCCGAAAATTGATCGTGATCAAAGCCGGACGCGCCAAACGGGGCGATAAACGGCCTCAACAATGGGAGACTCGCCATGAAATCGATTCTGCTTCACATTGATCATGACCACGCGATGCAGGCGCGGTTGCAGGTCGCGCTCGACATTGCCGGGGCCAGCAATGGCCACATCACCTGCCTGCAGGCGGTGAGTTACGAAGTGTTCGCGCCGGGCGATTTCTACGGTTCGGCAATGGCCGCTGCGATTCCGCTGATCAAGGAAAATGCCGAAAATCTGCGTAGCGAGATTGAGCACGAACTTGAGCACCAAGGCGCGTCATGGGACTGGCGGTTCGTTTATGGCACCGCGCGGCATCGGCTGCTGGAACACTCGCCGCTGGCCGATGTGGTGATTGTCGGCGTGGCGGCGGTGGGTGATGGTGAATATGGCCCTTCGGCGCTGGTCGGTGATCTGGTGCTGAAATCGCGGGCCCCGGTGCTAATAGTGCCCGCTGATGCCAAGAGCTTCGATGTCAGCACGCCAATACTGGTCGCGTGGAACGGATCATCCGAAGCGTGCCATGCATTGCGCGCGGCGATGCCGATGCTGGCGCGTTCGTGCAAGGTCACGCTGGCGAGTGTGGCTGAACCTTCGCAAAAGGCCCGCTTCGACTTCCCGGCGAGCGAGGGCGCGAAATATCTCAGTCGCCACGGGATTGACTGCGAGATTGTCGAAATTCCGCGTGGTGAGGCGCGGATTGGCGACGCATTGTATTCAGCGGCGCAGATGCGCGAATGCGGATTAATGGTGATGGGCGCATTCGGCCATTCGCGGCTTGCCGAAATGCTACTGGGCGGGGTCACGCGGCAGCTGCTGACAGAACCGCAGATGCCGATCTTGCTGGCGCATTAGGTCATCCGCACACCCTCCGGCGTGCGAAATCCTCGCTCATTCGACCTGTGGGTCGCATCACTGCGGGCGGGCGGGCGGTCGCGTTGCGGCGGCTGCGCCGCAGCTGGCGCTCATTAGCGGGCAATCCGTCGCCGCATCATGCCTTCCTGCGCCACGCTCGCCACCAATTCGCCCGCAAGGTTGAAAATCCGTCCACGGTTGAACCCGCGTCCGCCGCCTGACCACGGCGCATCGGTGGCATAGAGCAGCCATTGATCTGCCCGCGCGTCTCGGTGGAACCACAGCGCGTGATCAAGGCTCGCGCCGACCAATTCGTTGCGCATCCAGCTCAGCCCATGCGGTAGTGCGCTGGTGCCCAGCAGGGTGTAGTCGCTGGCGTAGGTGATGATCGCGCGGTGCAGCGCGGGGGTATCGTCTGCTCCGCTGATCGGCGCTGCCACCCGGAACCAGCTGTGGGCGCGCGGCTCGCGCGGTTCGCTGCTCATCCAGTGCAGCCGGTCGATCGTGCGCATTTCAATCGGGCGCGGGCGCAGCATCATCCGGCGCTGCGTCTCGCTCAAGCGGTCGGCCCACGCCTCGGCGATTTCATGGCGCAGTTCGATATCCGGGCGCAGGTTGTCGGGCCGGGGGACATCGGGCATCGGGGAATCGGCGTGCTCCAACCCTTCCTCGGGCAGCTGAAAGCTCGCGGTGAGGTTGAGGATTGGGCTGGAAGTGCCGTCGTCATTTTCCTGGCTCGCCACCACCCGGCGGTTGGCAAAGCTGCGCCCGTCAAAATCGCGGTCGATCCGGTATTCAATGGCCGCGCCTTCGCGCCCGCCGCGCAGGAAATAGGCGTGGAGCGAGTGCGCCGCCTTGCCATCAGTGACGCTGGCCTGCGCCGCCTGCAATGCCTGCGCCAACACCTGCCCGCCAAACACCCGCCCGATGCCATCGGTTTGCGGCGGCCCGGCAAAGGTATCGGCAGCGCGTTTTTTGACCGTGAGCAGCCGGATCAGGTCTGCGACCAGGTGTTCGAGGGTGGGGGTGTCAGCCATCGCGCGGGGCATTGCGTGCGGCTTACGTTCCCGTCAACCCCAGCTTGCGAAGAACCCGGAAGGCATAGGCGCGCGCATAGTTCTGGCAGGGCCAGCGCCCCGGCGCTGTGGGAGCGTGCCCGCGTGCGCGCAACATCGCGTTGAGGATGCGCGCATCGCTTTCGCGGTAACTCCATTCGCTGCGCCACGTGATCGACAGCGATACCGACGGAGCAGGGCCGTTCTTGACAAAATGCGGCGCCATCACTGGCACAAACACCGCTTCGCCGGGGGACAGCGGGAATGGCGTGCCGAGCGGCAGGAAGCTGTCATCCCACTGCAATTCGCGCGGGCCGCCGGCATGATAGGTTTCGTGGGTCTGATCAGGCACAAACCGGGTGTCGCCCGCCGGGAACTGGGTCATCACCTTGGTGCCCCGGATTTGCAGCAGGATATTGTGTTCGGGATCGAAGTGGTAAGGCGTGACCGAATTGGGGCTGGATACAAAAATATACCCTTGCGGGGTCAGCATCGCGCCGGTTGCGGCTTCGATTTCGGGCTGGATTTCGCTCAGCAGGCCCAGCAGCAGATCGCGATAGGCGGGCACCTGTTCGATATTCTTGAGCACCGCCCAGCTTTGCGCCTCGGCCACCCGGCGGATCGTTTCGGCGATGGTCAATCCGTTGGACGCAGGCTTGCCATCGACTCCGATGGGCAGGTCGCCGCGGTTGTATTCGACCGATGTGATCGGCAGTTTCTCCGCCAACTGAGCCAGCGCTTCGATCTCAAGCAGCGGGTGCGCGGTCATGGTGTGGGCAAGGGTGTGCGGCGTTTCAGGATAGAGCGCAGCGAACCGCGTGCGCGCCGCGGCTGCGAACACCGGCGGGGCGGCGGTACCGGCGGCGGTGGCGGCTTGGGTGAAGTGGATGGGGGCGTTCATGGATTGCTCGTCTCGTCGGATGTTCGGGGGCGGGTTTCATAAGCCTTCAGCAGACCGAAAGCTGCTCGCCGCACCCTGCCGCCAATGGCGATATTGCGGCTAACCATGCGGCGTTTGCCGCGCCACAGGCGTTCGATCATCGGGTGGCCTTCGGCCGCGCAGCTATCGGCCCAGTGGATATCGGGCCGCTCGATCAGCGACAGGTTTTCCAGTTGCAGCAGCATCCCAGGCGAAAATCGCGCATAATCTTCATCAAACGCGGTCTTGAAACTGTACGCGCCGGGCGCGGTGATGAAGTTCACCAGCATTGCAATCGCACGGCCATCAAGGCGGAGCGCAAGCCGTTCGAGCCTGCCTGCCGCAGCGGCCCCGGCCAGCGTTTGAGTAAACATTGCGCGCGTATCCGGCGCGCTGGCCAACGCGGAACCGCCTGCACCTTTCCACCCGGCGGCTTCGAGCGTGAGAAATTCCTGCGCCCATTGCGCGACACCGGCTTCGCCTTCCACCCGTTCAAAGGCAAGCACGCCCTCCTCGGCCAAGCGATTGTGCTGGCGCCGCAGTTCCTTGCGCTTTTTCGCGCTCATCGCTGCTTCCAGATAAGCCGCCGCATCCGCAGCGCCGGTCAACATCGCGCGGCCTTCTTCCGCCGCGACATAGTGCGCCCGCCGGTTTTCGCTGAGCACGCGGTTAAGCGCTGCGTCGACTGGGCCATCGGCAGGCAGTTTGGGCAGGTGCAGGAACAGCGCCCGGCGCGGGAACCGGTCGAAATGCGCCAGCAGCGCGCGCCAGAACGCGTCTTCGTGTCCCGCCGCAATCAGCGGTACCCCGCAGAACGCATTGGCGTGGAGCCACCCTGCCGCATGGGTGACGCGGTGGCTGTAATAGTCGGCGCTGCGTTTAACCGGGATCAGCGCCGCAAGTCGCCCGTCGGCAAACCACGCCTTTATTGCCACCCGCTGTGCATCGTCCCATTGCCGCAACGATGGAAGCAGGAACCACGGTTCAAAGAACGGATTGGGCTCGCTAGCGTGGACCGCCAACCGTTCCCAGGCGGCGAGAAATTCGGGCTGTTCGATTTCGGGCAGCGACAGCAGGCGCATCTGGCTATGCGGCGGGGCATCCGCAGCGATGCGGGCGCCGCCGGTGCGAAAACTGTCCGCCCGTGCCATGTCCATTGCCGTAAACCCCGTTAGCCCGCGCCAATCCGCGTATGTCGGAGAGTTCTTGCCACAGGCCGATTAACAAAGCCTCAGCGCGCGCGCAGGCTGTCCGAAGCGGGGACAGGCGGTCACGCAAACATAAACCCCGCCGGAATTGCTGCCGGCGGGGTTTATGTTTGCGTGGTGAGTCCCCGCGTGGGCGGGGATCTCGTGATGGTTGCGCGCTGCCCCTGATCAGGCGGCACCGCTCGCCAGCGCGGCCAGCAGCAGCAGCGCGACGATATTGGTGATCTTGATCATCGGATTGACCGCCGGGCCAGCGGTGTCCTTGTATGGATCGCCGACAGTGTCGCCGGTCACCGCAGCCTTGTGGGCTTCGGAACCCTTGCCGCCGTGGTTGCCGTCTTCGATGTACTTCTTTGCGTTATCCCAAGCGCCGCCGCCCGACGTCATCGAAATGGCGACGAACAATCCGCCCACGATCACGCCCATCAGCAATGCGCCCAAGGCGGCAAAGCCATTGGCCTGCCCCGCCACCGCAGTAATCACAAAATAGACCACAATCGGCGCCGCCACTGGCAGCAAGGATGGGATGATCATTTCTCTGATCGCTGCCTTGGTCACCAGATCGACGGTGCGAGCATAGTCAGGCTTGACTTCGTAAGTCATGATGCCGGGGTTCTGCGCGAATTGATCGCGCACATCCTTCACCACTTCGCCAGCCGCCCGGCCCACCGCTGTCATGCCCATTGCGCCGAACAGGTATGGCAGCAATGCGCCAAGCAGCAGGCCGACGATGACATAGGGATTTTCAAGGCTGAAATCGACCGTTACGTCCGTGAACAGCTCCCGCAGATCGGCGGTGTAGGTGGCAAACAGCACCAGCGCGGCCAGCCCGGCCGAACCGATGGCATAGCCTTTGGTGACCGCCTTGGTGGTGTTGCCCACGGCGTCCAGCGCATCGGTTTTTACCCGCACGCTTTCGTCCAGCCCCGCCATTTCGGCAATCCCGCCAGCATTGTCGGTGACCGGGCCATAGGCGTCGAGCGCCACGACCATGCCCGCCAGCGCCAACATTGATGTGGCCGCATAGGCGATCCCCATCAGGCCCGCCAATTTGAACGCGATGATGATGCCAGCGCAGATCACCAGCGTCGGCAATGCGGTCGATTCCATGCTGATTGCCAGCCCCTGGATCACATTGGTGCCGTGGCCGGTTTCCGATGCCTTGGCGATGGACCGGACCGGGCGGTAATTGGTGCCGGTGTAATATTCGGTGATCCAGATGATCAGCCCGGTGATCACCAGACCCACAAATCCGCAGTAAAACAGCGTGCGACCATTATAGGCCTGCCCTGCAATTGCGGTTTCCATGTCGCCCAATGCGTAACTGATCGCCCACCAAATCGCCGGGACGGAAAGGACGGCGGTGACAAGAAAGCCCTTGTACATCGCGCCCATGATGTTTGTCCCGCCGCCCAAGCGCACGAAATAGGTGCCGATGATCGAGGTGACGATGCAGACCCCGCCGATCAACAGCGGCAGCGCCATCAGCACGCCCAGATTTTCAGCGCCCTTCAGCAACAGCGCAGTCAGCACCATAGTCGCGCCGACAGTGACCACGTATGTTTCAAACAGATCAGCGGCCATCCCGGCGCAGTCCCCCACGTTATCGCCCACATTATCGGCGATCACGGCGGGGTTGCGCGGATCATCTTCGGGGATTCCGGCTTCGACTTTGCCGACCAGATCCGCGCCAACATCGGCCGCTTTGGTGAAGATGCCGCCGCCCAGCCGGGCGAAGATCGAAACCAGCGATGCGCCCAGCGCCAGCGAGGTGAGGCCGATCACGACCGGGCGGCTGTCAGGCGCAAGCCCGGCAGGCCCTGTCAGATACCAAAAGAAGCCCGCAATCGCGAGCAGCGCGAGACCAGCCACCAGCATCCCGGTAATGGCGCCCGCGCGAAACGCCAGCGTCAGGCCTTGTTGCAGCCCGACCTGCGCCGCAGCGGCGGTGCGCACGTTGGACCGCACCGACACATTCATGCCGATAAAACCTGCCACGCCCGACAGCACAGCACCAATCACGAACCCGACCGCAGGGATGACGCCCAGCGCAACCACCACGATCACTGCCACGATCACGCCGACAATCGCAATCGCGGTGTATTGCCGCTTAAGATAGGCTTGCGCGCCTTCCTGAATGGCGGCGGCGATTTCCTGCATTTTGGCGTTGCCGGCATCCGCGCCCAGCACCTGCCGGCTGGTGACAAAGCCATAGACAATGGCGAGCAGCCCCAGCCCGATTGAAATAAACACTAAATTCACGAGTAATCCCCTCTCGTCTTGTGGTGCTTCCGCTTGGGAAGCCTGCGCCTCGTTTGAACCCGGGGTCGCTAGGGCCGATGTCTTAGGCGCTCGGTGAAAGCTGGCAAGTCTCTAGCCCGCACAGCGCACGGTTTTGCGCGGATATGCGCTGCTGCGCGGGGGTTTATCAGCAATTTTGGGAGGGGCGCGGTGCGGCGAAGCGGGGCGTCAGCCGTGCTGGTAACCAAGATTTTCGGAACTCACGAGGAAAGCCGTGCCCAGCACCAAGGGCGCAATGCCAGCGGCCACCACATCGCCGATCCGGCTGGCCGCGACCGGCAGCGCCGTTCCGGGCGCAGCCGTAAACAGCAATTCGTAATCATCACCCCAGCGCATGCATTCGTCTGCCCGCGCGTCCGATGCGACCGGCACCGCCGCGGCGTCGAGCTTGAATGTCACCCGGTTGAGGCTCGCCATCCGCCAGCAATCGAGCAACAGCCCGTCCGATACATCCATCATCGCGCTGACATGCGGGGCCAGCGCCAGCCCTTCGGCGATGCGCGGCGTTGGCCGGTTGAAGGCATCGCGGTGTTCGGCCACGCCTTCAAATCCCAGCATCGCGCGTCCAAGGATGCCGGTGACAAACACCCCGTCGCCGACCGCCGCGCCGCGCCGGGCGGGCACCGGGTGGTGGGTCGCGCGGCCGATTGCGGTCATGGCAAAGGTGCTCGCCCCGGTCGCGGCAACGGTATCGCCGCCCAGCAGTGTCACCCCGTAAGCCAGCAGCGCCTCTTTCAGGCCTTTGAGGAACCGTGCATCATCGCGCCCCAATGAATGCCCGAGCAGCACGCCGACCGGCTCGGCCCCCTTGGCCGCCAGATCGGACAGGTTCGACGCCACCAGTTTCCATGCCACATCAGCCAGATCGGCATCGGGCAGGAAATGGGTGTCTTCGGCCATCATCTCGTGATTGATGACCAAAGTTTCGCCGCCAATGGTGATCAGCGCGCAATCATCCTCGAGCTCGCGCGCACCGGGATGCAGCGGAAGCTTGCGCAAGGCGGCGATGAATTCCGATTCGTTCATGGCCATGACTGGCGCGCTAGCCTGCGCGCGCATCCTTGGCCACGGAATCGAGGATGCCGTTCACAAATTTCGCTTGCCCATCATCAAAAAATGCTTTGGCGACATCGACATATTCGGTGATCGCCACCGCCACTGGCACGTCGGCGCGGGCGATCAGTTCATAGGTGCCCGCGCGCAGCACTTGCAGCATCGACTTGTCGAGCCGTGCGATGCTCCACCCGGCGGCAAGCTTGCCAGCCAGCAGTGCATCGATCTCGGCCCGGCGGGCATCGACACCGCGCACCACATCATCGAAAAACGGCACTTCGGCATCGGCATATTCGGTGTCGCCAAACGCATCATCGTCGATCGCGCCGCCCAGCCGGTGCTGGTGAAATTCGTCGAGCAGCTTGGCGAGCGCGGTGCCTTCCATGTGCTGCTGGTACAGCGCCTGCACAGCAGCGAGCCGCGCGGCCGAGCGGGCTTTTGATCGGGAAGGGGAGTTCATTTGATCCTCAATTCGACCGATTTGGCGTGTGCAGGCAGCCCTTCGGCATGGGCCAGCGTCGCCGCAGCAGGGCCGATTGCAGCAAAGGATGCCTCGTCGAGCCCGAGAAAACTGGTGCGCTTCATAAAATCGAGCACCGACAGCCCGCTGGAAAACCGCGCGCGGCGTCCGGTGGGCAGCACGTGGTTCGGCCCCGCAACGTAATCGCCAACCGCTTCGGGCGTCATCCGGCCCAGGAAAACGCTGCCTGCATGGCGGATTTGGTGCATCATCGCCTCAGGATCGGCCACCGCCAGTTCAACGTGTTCCGCCGCCAACCGGTTGGCAAGCGCGGGGGCTTCGGCCAGCAGATCATTCACGACGATAATCACCCCGTGCGCGTCCCAACTGGCACGCGCGGTTTTACCGGTGGAAAGCTGGGTGATCTGCAAATCGATGCAGTCTTCGACCTGCCGCGCGAACCCGGCATCATCGGTGATCAGGATCGCTTGCGAGGTTGGGTCATGTTCGGCCTGCGACAACAGATCAGCCGCGATCCAATCAGGATCATTGCTGCCATCGGCGATTACGAGAATCTCTGACGGCCCGGCCACCATGTCGATCCCAACTACGCCGTAAAGCTGGCGTTTTGCTTCGGCTACCCAGGCATTGCCGGGGCCGGTAACCACATCGACCGGGCGGATCCGGTCGGTGCCGTAAGCCAGCGCGCCGACTGCCTGCGCCCCGCCGATACGCCAGATTTCGTCCACGCCTGCGATATGCGCAGCCGCCAGCACCATCGGACTTGATTGGCCCTTGGGCGTCGGAGTGACCACCACCAGCCGTTCAACCCCCGCAACCCGCGCCGGGATGGCGTTCATCAGCAGCGATGACGGATAGGCCGCGCGCCCGCCGGGAACATACAGCCCGGCGGCATCGACTGGCCGCCAGATCGCGCCCAATCGCACGCCTGCCGCGTCGATATAGTCGCGGTTCTTGGGCAGTTGCGCAGCGTGATAGGCCCGGATCCGCGACGCCGCGAGTTCGAGCGCATCGCGCAGGTCAGGCGCAAGGTCGCGGTAAGCCTGTTCGCAGCGCTCACGCGGGATCGACCAGTCGGTATCCTGCGCCAAAGTATAGCCATCGAACCGCTGCGAATAGTCCACCAGCGCCGCATCCCCGCGCGCCTTCACCTCGCGCAGGATGTCGGTCACTTGCCCGGCAACATCGCTGTCAGCTTCGCGCCGCGCGTCAACAATCCGGTCAAACCGCGCGGCGAAATCGGGCTGGAGAGTGGAAAGCATCGCGCTCATGCAGCCTGCACCTCGCAGCGTCGCTCGGCATCGCGGCGGAACGCTGCGACCAGTTCAGCCACACGCGGATCGGTTTTCAACGCGGTGCGGTTGACGATCAGGCGCGCGGAAATTTCAATGATCGTGGCGGTTTCAACCAGCCCGTTCTGCTTAAGCGTGGTGCCGGTTGAAACCAGATCGACGATCTGCCGCGCAAGGCCAAGCGAGGGTGCAAGTTCCATCGCGCCGTTCAGTTTGACGCATTCGGCCTGCACCCCGGCGGCTTCAAAATGGCGGCGGGTCAGGCTGGGGTATTTGGTCGCGACGCGCAGGTGGCTGACGCTGCCGGGCTCACCCATGTCAGAGGCCAGCCGCGCGACTGATAGGCGGCACAGCCCGATCCCCAGATCAACCGGCGCGTACAGATCGGCGTAGTCAAATTCCTCGATCACGTCCGATCCGACGATCCCGACCTGCGCCGCGCCGTGGGCCACAAACGTTGCCACATCAAACGCCCGCACCCGGATCAGCCGCATGTCGGCGCGGTTGGTGGCGAACGCCAACGCACGGTTGTTGGGATCGTGGAATTCCGCAGCAGGCTCCACCCCGGCGCGCGCCATCACTGGCAGCGCTTCATCAAGGATGCGCCCCTTGGGCACAGCAAAGGTCAGCTGGCCGGGATTGTCGTGGGTGGAATTGCTCGTCATAACTGGCCGCGCACTTAAGGATCGCGGGACAAAAGGGCAATGGCAATGGCAATGGCAATTGGCGGATCATCGCAGCGACCGGCGTATGAATTGATTGACATGGCAACGCGGGGGCCGGGCGCGGTAGCGACGGCCTTCGCCAATCAGGTGGCCTATTGCGATCATGCCGGTGCGCCGATCACTGCCCGGGTGGTGGCAGGGATTGCGGCGGTTCTGGCGTCGCAGGTGGACAGCGCACTAATCGCCCGCATCCGCGACTGGCAGGGCGCCCCTCTGGCCGATGCTTTGCCTTTGCGGGTGGCGGGCGGGCTGCATTGTTTGCACTTGTCGGGCGCAGCCCCCGAATTGGCCCCGATCTACTGCGGCGAGGATGCCGATGATCTACCGATTATCAGCGCGGTGATGCAAGCGCATGAGGCAGCGCTGCTGCCGTGGCTTGATGGCCCGCCGCAAACCAACGAAGCCGGGCGTTCCGCCAATTTCATCGCGGCGATGCTGTGGCTGGCGGATCAGGGTCTGCCTGCGCGGTTCCAATGCCTTGAAATCGGGTCGAGCGCCGGGATCAACCTGATGCTGGATCGCTACCACTATGATCTGGGCGGGGTGCGGGTCGGGCCAGCTGATGCGGTGATGCAGTTTGCGCCGGAATGGCAGGGCGCGCCGCCGCCCGACCAGCCGATCACCATCGCCAGCACCAAGGGCTGCGACGTTGCTCCGGTCGACCTGACCGATCCCGCACAGGCGCTGCGGCTCAAAGCCTATATCTGGCCCGAACACACCGTGCGGTTTGAACGGATGGACGCCGCCATCCGCGCCGCGAGCGGGCGCAAGCCTGATCTGGTGGCAATGAACGCCGCCGATTTCGTCGAAGCAGAATTGGCCAAGCCGCAAGCCAGCGGCGAGGTGCGCGTGCTGATGCATTCAATCGTATGGCAATATGTGCCCGATGATCAGCAAGAGCGCGTGCGCGCTGCGATGGAATCGGCTGGCGCGCGGGCGACGGCGGACGCGCCGCTCGCGTGGATCATGGTGGAGGCTGATCGCACCGTTCATCGCCACAAGTTGACGGTACGATATTGGCCGGGCGGGGGTGAGGCCGTGCAGCTCACCTGGTCGCACCCCCACGGCGCGGATATCGAATGGTTGGCGGGCGCCTAACCCGCCAAAAACGCATCCATCGCCGCATTCACCGCAGCGGGCGCTTCCCACGGCACGAAATGCCCGCAATCGGGGACTTGCACGATGGTCAGCGGGTCGACGATGTCATCCAGCCCATTAAGGTTCTCGGGCGGCAGGGCGAGATCATCCAGCCCCCAGATTACCAGCGTCGGGATGGTCAGCTTGGGCAATTGCGGCGGGGTGTAACCAGCGGGAACTGCAAACGGCGCGTCCATCAACGGCACGTCAATCGGGCTGGCACGGTAATAATTGAGCATTCCGAACGCCGCATCGCGGTTTTGCCAATCGAGCAGCAGCGCATCGCGTTCAGCCGGCTCCATTGCGGACGGGCGATCCCATTTGACCTCTTGCAGCAGCAGCGCGGTGAGGCCGTGTTCCTTGACCAGCGGATCATTGGCCGGGTCGCGAAAGCCGCGAATGTATTGGCTTGCCTCACGCTGAACAGGGTGGGTGTAGAGCAGGCGCTGAAACGTCGCCGGGTGCGGCGCATTGGCGATCACTGCGCGGGTGACGCGGCTGTGCTGCCCGCCCAGCGCAACGCCCCACGCAATCGCGCCGCCCCAATCGTGACCGACGATGGTGAAGCTGCCGATGCTGAGCGCGTCGGCCAGCAGGAACACATCGCCGATCAGCTTGTCCGGCGTATAGGCGGCGACATCCTGCGGCTTGGACGATCCGCGATAGCCGCGCTGATCGGGCGCGATGCAGCGATAGCGATCCGAAAAATGCGCGATCTGGTGCCGCCAGGTGCGATGGCTTTCGGGAAAGCCGTGGAGGAAGATCAGCACCGGCGCATCGACCGGGCCTTCGTCAACGACGTTGAGGGTGATGCCGTTGGCGAGGGTTACAGGCTTGAGTGCAAATGCGGTCATTGTGCGGCCTCCATTTTGTCCATGTAGCCATTGGCGACCATGGCGGCGACTTGATCGAACAGGGTGTCGGGGGTGCGGCGCAGTTCGCCCATGCCGGCTTCCATGCCTTGCGCGACAATGATTTCGCGCTCCCCCGCCGCCATGCCATCCAGCATCGCGCGCGCCGCGTCGTCGGCGGGGATGCCTTCGTCGATCACCTTGTCGCTGCGGCCGCGCGCCGCGCCGTCGGCGACCAGCGCATTGCGCGCGACATTGGTGGCGACCGATCCGGGGTAGATCACATGGACATTGACCCCGGTTTGCGACAGCTCGGCGCGCAGCGCATCGGCATAGCCCGCCAGCCCGAATTTGGCCGCGCAATAGGCAGTGCGCAGCGGCACACCGACCTTGCCAGCGATTGATGATATGAACCCAAGGCTTCCGGAACCGCGCATCGCCATGTGCCCAATCAAGCCTTGGGCAAAAGCGATCTGTGCGGTCAGATCAACCGCGATAATGTCACGGTAAACCTGCATATCAGTGTTCAGAGCCCGGCTGCGCTGCGAGATTCCGGCGTTGGCAAAGGCAATATCAACCCCGCCTTTCCACGCGACGGCCTGCGCGGTGGCAGCGGCCAGCGCGGCATCATCGCGCACGTCAAAAGCGATAATCAGGCTCTCCCCGCACGTCGCGGCGACGTCGGCCAGCCGTGCAGCATCGCGCCCCGATAGCACCACGTGCGCCCCGCGCGCCGCCAATTCGCGCGCCAATGCCGCGCCAATTCCCGATGATGCCCCGGTGATCCACGCCACCCTGCCCGTGTAGTCCATCGCTCTCTCCCAATGTTTGGGAGAGGATTAGCGAGCGCTCCAGTTAAGAGCAATCAGGTTGCGATTTGCGACCGGATCATCGCGGCCAGTTCCGCCGGGAACACCGGTTCGGGCCAATCGGCCAGCTCGGTAAGGGTGAACCAGCGGTGCTGCGTCATCAATTGCTGTTCGGTGGCGGTGTGGCGACTGGTGTCGACCCGCGCCTCGGCCACGCGGACCAGAAAGAAGCGCTCGTATGCCTGCACCAGCTCGCCCTCGACCGTGATGAATTCAGGCGTCATCCGCGCGATTTCGCGGCCTAGATCGGCGATGATGATCCCGGTTTCCTCGAAGAGCTCGCGCCGCGCGGCATTCCGGAAGCTCTCGCCCGGTTCGCATTCTCCGCCCGCCGTCACCCAGAACGGATCGCGCCCCGGCACGTCATAACGGAACATCAGCGCGCGGCCTTCAGGATCAAGCACGATCAGCCGCGCCGCACGGCGCAGGCGCAAGGCGGGGTTGAGGGTCATGCTTCGGGCACGCTCGCCTTGATGGCCACCGCGTGCACCCGCCCACCAACAATATCGCCCAGCGCCGCAATCACTGCACGTTGGCGGACAAGGCGGTTCATCCTGGCAAACGCCGCCGCCTCAATTTCGATGGTGAAGTGCGATTCGCCCGACCCGTCGTCGCCCATGTGGCCGGAATGCTTGGCGCTATCATTGATGATCGCCAGCTGCGTGGGCGCGAATGCTTCGGTCAGCAAGGCATGCATTTCAGCGGCGACACTTACCATCATCATCATTTCCCTTTTTCGCACGCATCAGATTTCCAATTGAGGCTTGGAACTTGGGAGCGCCATCGCCATTCTCAAGACCTATGCCTTCACCACGGTTTCATGGGCGCGTCGAGAGCGATGGGCGCCGGTGCGAAGCGCCAGCTTGCCGCGAAGAGGGCGAATTCCGCGCGCCGGGCCGACGCCCCAATGGCTTTGATGGGCCGGGCGAATGGCGCTGGTTCTGTTTGCAGCACGTGCGCGAATTCAACGCTGGGTATGATTGGTTCGATGGGATGAGCGCCGAAGAAATCATCGCTGCGCAGTCACCGATCGCCGGGTGGCGCACTGAAACCCGCGCGTTCCGCCCTGATGGCGGCGTGGACGGGGTGCCGCGCTGGGCCGATTATGCTGATCCGTTGGATGCCATCGCGGCGCGCGCGCGCGGCCTTCGCGGGCGGGCAGAGGCGCAGGCCGAGCTGCGGGCAAGGAACGCAGCGGCGCAGGTGCGGTTTTCCGCCGATGAAGCCCGCGCGCTGGAACTGCTGGGGCTGGGCAGCGATACGGATCGCACGCGGCTGCGGCGGCGCTATTCAGAACTGGTGCGGCGTTACCACCCCGACCGCAATGGCGGCGACCGGCGGCACGAAGCGCAGTTGACGGCGGTGGTTGAGGCCTATCAAATGCTTAAGGGCAGCGCGGCACTCGCGTAAGTTTTGGGCCTAGCCTGCTGCCTTAATCAGCGCCGCATCAATTGCGTTCGCTTCCGCATAGGCGGGCCGCGCAGTTATGCGGTCGACATAGGCACGGAATGCAGGCCGTTCGGGGATCGATCCGAACCGCAGGCCCCAGACGAACTGGCTGCCAAAATAGGTATCGGCCATCGTGAACCGGCCCCCTGCGGCAAAATCATTGGCTGACAGCCATTGGTCGGCCGCATCAAGCGCCAGATCAAGACTGCCGAAGCCCGCCATGCCGGTCTTGCCTTCGGGCACTTCCCAACCCATCGCCTTGCCCACGACCGCCTGTTCCAGTGGCCCGGCGGCAAAGAACAGCCAGCGGAAATAGGCGGCTTTCTCGTGCGCGTCGGGCAGCAGCTCTTTGGCGTGATGGGTCTCGGCGAGGTAGTGGTTGATCGCCGCGCATTCGGTGATGACGTGGTCGTGGCCCTGATGATGGTGAACCAGCGCGGGCACCTTGTTCATCGGGTTGATCGCTTTGAAGCTGTCCGCTCTGTTCGCCCAGTCCATCACCACATGATCATAATCTGCCCCCCGCTTCGTACAAAGCCCAGCGAGAAATCTGCCCGCGGCTCATAGCGACGGTATAGAAGGTGAATTCGGCCATTGCTTTTTTCCTCTAGCGATTAGGGACGCGGTGACGGGGCGTTCTGCCGGAATGCCCAGCGCAGTGTCCGGCCCATGCCCCACGTCGCCGCGCGCGCGGGCAGTGCGGTCAGCAGCGGGCGTTGCAATCGCAGCATCTGCCGTGCCCAATCGGGCAGCATCGCCACGGCATCGGCGGTTACCACCGCCTGCACGGCTTGCGGTGCGGCCTTGGGGCGTTGGTTGAGCACCAATTGCGCCACTTCGCGCGCGGCGGCCGACCCGCTAAGATCACCGCGCAATTCGCGGAAAATTGCATCAGCTTCGGCGCGGGTTTCGGGCACGGGATCGGCCCCCAGCGCGCGGGCGATCACGGCGAACTGGCGGTAATATTCATCCTGTTCGTGGCCGGGCATATCGGGGCGAACATGGCGCAGATACCCCGCCAGAAAGCTCTGTGCCTCGGTCACATGCACCCACGCCAGCGTGCGCGGATTGGTCGCTTCGTAACGCGAACCATCGGGCAGAGTGCCGCCGACCTTGGCATGAATGCGGTTCACCCGCGCAATCGCCGCCATCGCATCATCGCGGTGGCCAAAGGTGGTGACCGCAATAAACCGCGCGGTGCGTTGCAGGCGGCCGTGCATGTCTTCGCGGAAGTTGGAATGATCGAGCACGCCTTGCAATGCGTGCGGGTGGAGCATCTGCAACAACAAGGCGCGGATGCCGCCGGTCATCATCCCGACGATATCGGCGTGCACCCGCCGGATTGGCGTATCGCGTTCAAACAGCGCCTCGTCCGATGGCGGAGAGGGCTGCTGCCCCTTGCTCGCATCGTGGAATACGCCGCGCACTTGTGACACCAGCTTTAAACGTAGCGATTCGACGGGATCAGGCATGTCCGGCGATATAGGGACGAACCGGGGCTGAGGGAAATGAACTCGCCAAATTGCCAGCCTTTTGCAGCAAACCACCGCTTGCAGACCGGCGACTTGCGTTCTAACCACGCGCCGCGATGACTTCACCTTCCCACAATAATGTCACCGGCGAGAACGCCATTCCGAGTCAGCCCGACACCACTGTGAACGTCCGTGAGATGTTCGGCATCGATGTTGATTGGCAGGTGCCCGCCTTTGGCCGCGCGAGCGAGCATGTGCCAGAGGTTGACGGCGCTTATGTGTTCGATCCGGACACCACGCTGGCGATTCTGGCGGGTTTTGCGCATAACCGCCGGGTGATGGTGCAGGGCTATCATGGCACTGGCAAATCGACCCATATTGAACAGGTTGCCGCGCGCCTCAACTGGCCGAGCATCCGCGTGAACCTTGATGCGCATATCAGCCGGATCGATCTGATCGGGCGCGATGCGATTGTGCTGAAAGACGGGTTGCAGGTTACTGAGTTCAAGGAAGGCATCCTGCCGTGGGCGTTGCAGCATGCGGTTGCGCTCACGTTTGACGAATATGACGCCGGTCGCCCGGACGTGATGTTCGTGATCCAGCGCATTCTGGAATTTGATGGCCGCCTGACCCTGCTCGACCAAAACCGGGTGATTACGCCCAATCCGTGCTTCCGGCTGTTTGCGACGACCAACACGGTGGGCCTTGGTGATACCAGCGGGCTTTATCACGGCACGCAGGCGATCAATCAGGCGCAGATGGACCGGTGGAACATTGTCGTGGCGCTGAATTACCTCGCGCCCGAGGTGGAACAGCAGATCGTCAAGTCCAAGACCCCGGCCACCGACGACAAACTGATCGCCGACATGGTCAAGGTCGCCGAACTGTCCCGGCAAGGCTTCATCAACGGCGATATCTCGACCGTGATGAGCCCGCGCACGGTGATTACCTGGGCACAGAACGCGGCGATTTTTGGTTCGGTAGGATTTTCATTCCGGCTCAGCTTCCTCAACAAATGCGACGAGGCAGAGCGCACGCTGGTGGCCGAATATTACCAGCGCGTGTTTGGCGAAGACCTGCCCGAAGGCGCGGCGAAGAAGCGGTAAGCAAGCCGCTTGCGCCGCAGTGTCCCACGCTGATAACACAGCCGCGACATGGCGTTGTTTGATCGATTCTGGAAAGGCTCGCGAGAGAGCTTAGACGGCGGCGCGCCCGATCGGCCTGCGGGCTATTATCCGCTCTACGAATCGATGCGGCCCATTGATCTTGACGACGACGACGATGATAGCACGCCTCGCCCGCGCGCCTCGGCCACCCCGGATTTCGAAAGCTGGGATGCCAAACTCGCCGATATTGACGATGCGCTCGTGGTGGAGGAAAAGCGCCGGCTGCGCTGGTGGCAGCGCGATTACTGGCGCGCGCGTAGCAAGCTGTGGTGGACCGGGCGCGGTATCCTCGCCAGCTTCACGCTGTTTGTGGCGCTGATCGGTTGGCTGTTGGTCAGCGCGCCGCTGTCCAAAAGCCTTGAACCGATTGCTCCGCCGCAGGTCACGCTGCTGGCCAGCGATGGCACGCCGATTGCCCGCAGCGGCGCGGTCGTCGAAGCCCCGGTGAAGCTCGGCGACCTGCCGCCGCACGTCACGCAGGCATTCATCGCGATTGAAGACCGGCGGTTCTATTCGCATTGGGGCGTCGATCCGCGCAGCATCGCGCGCGCAGCGTGGACCGGATATGGCGGCGGGTCGACCATCACTCAGCAGCTCGCCAAGTTCACGTTTCTGACCCCGGAACAAAGCCTCAGCCGCAAAGCGCGTGAAGCGCTGATCGCGTTGTGGCTGGAAGGATGGCTAACCAAGGACGAAATCCTCGAACGCTATCTTTCAAACGCCTATTTCGGTGACAACCAATATGGCCTGCGCGCCGCCAGCCTGCACTATTTCTTCCGCCAGCCGGAAAAGCTGCGGCCCGAACAGGCAGCAATGCTGGCCGGGCTGTTGCAGGCACCGTCGCGCTATGCCCCGACCAAGCATTACGACAAGGCAAAGGCCCGGATGGCGCTGGTGATCGGGGCGATGGTCGAAGAAGGGTATCTGACCGCCGCCGAGGCCGCAGCCTTGCCCGATCCGCGCATCGACGTGCGCGGCGGAGGGGATAATTTGCCAACCGGGACTTATTTTGCCGATTGGGCGCTGCCGCTGGCGCGCGAGGGGATGCAGGCAAGCTATTCGCGGCAGGTGCTCACCACCACGCTTGATGCACGGCTGCAATCGCTCGCGAATCGTGTCGTGATGCGCGCGCCTTTGGGCGGCGCGCAGGTCGCGCTGGTAGCGATGCGCCGCAATGGCGAGGTGGTGGCGATGGTCGGCGGGCGCGATTACGGCAAGTCACCGTTCAACCGGGTAACACAGGCGCGCCGCCAGCCGGGATCGACCTTCAAGACGTTTGTCTATCTCGCCGCGCTGGACGCCGGGTGGGAGCCGGATGACACCATTCCCAACACCGCAATCACCCAAGGCAGCTATCGCCCCAAAAACGCGCGCGGGGCCTATTCCGATCAGATCACGCTGGAAGATGCATTCGCCCAGTCGAGCAATGTCGCAGCGGTCCGGCTGTTTCAGGCGGTGGGCAGCGAAAAGGTGATCCGCAAGGCCCGGTCGTTGGGGGTGACCGCGCCGATGGCCGAAGGCGATCCCAGCCTGGCGCTTGGCACGTCGGTGATGACATTGATGGAATTGACCGCCGCCTATGCCGGGATTGCCGCCAATGATTACCCGGTCAAACCCCATGCCTTTGCGCGCGGGAATCGCAGTTGGTGGGAATGGCTGACGACGCGGCAGGACAGTCTGTCATCGCACACTCACGAGGATATTGAAACGATGCTGCGCGCAGCGATCAACCGGGGCACGGGGCGCAATGCGGTGTTGCCGATTGCCAATTTCGGCAAGACCGGCACGACGCAGGATTACCGCGACGCGCTGTTCGTCGGATACGCTGGTGATCTGGTGGTCGGCGTGTGGATCGGCAATGATGACAACGCACCGATGAAGGGCGTCACCGGCGGCAGCACACCGGCGCGCATCTGGCGCGATTTTATGCGCGGGGCATTAAAGATCGAAGCCGCGCCGCAGCCGCAAGCTACCCGGACGCCCGATCCCGAAGGCCCGGTTCAGCCGCTAGATGTCGAAGGCGGAGAGATTCCGCTGGGGCAGGATGGCACCACGATCAGGATCGACGATGGCGGGGTTGTGCTGTCGCAGGATGGCGTGCCGGTCGAACTGCGGGTCGGCGAAGGCGGGGTGCAGGTGCAGCCCGCGCCGCCGCCCAGGGTAACACCGCCCTAAACCATCAGGATATTCATCACCGCCGTTGCAATCGGCCGCGTACGGTCGTCCTGCCATGCTTCCACCGTGACATTGGCGTTGCGCCGCCCCAACCGGGTAATCCGGCCGATCGCAAAAGTCGGTTTGGCCTTGCCTGCAGCCAGATATTGCACGGTGATGTTGATCGGTTTCAATGGCGGATCGCGCCCTGCCGCGACCAACGCGGTGCGCAGTGCGGCATAGCCTGCGGTTTCCAGCAGACCGGCGGTAGCGCCGCCGTGGAAATGGGCCGGGCGGCCTTCGACCATCGGCCCGAAACTGACCATCAGCACCGGCATTCCGGCATCCTCTCCGCACACTTCGATCCCGAGCGAGCGGGCATAGGCGGGCAGTTCAAGCTGTTCGGCAGGATCTGACGGATCAGGCATCGTTACGGGCTGCGTTTAATGCCGGGTTTGCTTCACGCGGGTCTGCGCCGATGGTCATAAACACGCCTGCAATATGGGCCACCGGATCATCCGGGTCGCCATCATGCGCAATTCCGCGCACAAATGCCGCCGAACGGGTGCGGCGGTAACATTCCACCCGCCCGCGCACGCTCGCGCGTTCGCGCGCCGGGCGTTGGTAATCGACCCGCAGGTCAAGCGTCGCGACCGGATTGAAGGTGCCGCTCGCCTGCCAGATCGCCATGCCGCTGGCCATGTCCATCAGACTGATGATCGGGCCTGATGCAAGCACCGGGCGGCTGCGATCCCCCAACAGGTCTTCGCGCCACGGCAGTTCGAGTTCCACCCAATTATCGCCCTGATCGGCAAACCTAAGGCCCAGCCAGCCGGTATGGCCGTGGCGAAAAAACCATTTCGATGCTTCGCGCGCATCGAACCGGGCAGAGGGCGTATCCATGGCGGGCTGCATAGGGGTGAGCGCAGTGCGGTTACAATCATTTAATGTCTCGGGGGCGGGCGGCTGCGGCACCTTGCTGACCGCGTCCGGCAATCGGCCGGGCGTGGTCGCGCACAAGGGGCAAGCAGCAATGAACATTCCCACAATCGCACTCGATCAGATCCCGGGGCTCGAAGGCGCGCAAGCGCTGTTCGGATCGCTGTTGCAAGCGAACGGCCCGGATGGCCGAAATGGAGCGGATTGTCCGCGACCACGCGGCGCAGCGCGACCTGCGGTGGGAAGCGCTGCGGCAGGTGCTGGCACTGGATGCGCTGCGCGGGCTGGCTTTGGTGGGCGCGCTGGCAGGCGACAGTGCGGATCTGCTCGCAGGGCCAGCGGCCGCCTTGCAGCAGCAATTGCGCGCTGCACGGCCTGATCTGGCGGCCTTGTTGCCCCAAGCTGCGTGATGGAGCCTGCCCTATGCCATTGGTGATCGACAATCTGGCCGACGAAGCCTGCACCCTGCCCGAATGTATCGAGGCATTGGCGCAGCTTGGCTTTGATGCCGATGATCCCGCCAGCACCCGCGCGGCAGCCGATTGGCTGCGGCGGCTATCCAACAACCGCGATTTTCTTGGCGATCTGCTGGTCGACCGGCTGGCCGGGCGGAGTGGGGATGGCATCGCCAGCGGTTATGGCCCCCAGGCAATCGTGCTCAGCCGCCCGCGTGACAACCGCCCGAACGCGGCGTTCCTGCGAGCCGCGATCTGGCCATCGCCGCGCGACCACGTGTTCCAGACCAGCGGCGCAGGCAGTTTCGTTTACGGCGCGGCGCATGATCACAATTTCGATTTTCTGACCGTGGGGTATCGCGGGCCAGGCTATGGCAGCGATTACTACACCTATGATTACGGCGCGGTGGCAGGCTACCCGGGTGAGGATGCGGGGTTGCGGTTTGCCGGGCGCTCGGTGCTGTCTCCGGGCAAGTTGATGCTGTATCGCCGCCATGGTGATGTGCACAGCCAAGTGCCCCCCGAAAGCCTGTCGGTATCGGTCAACGTGATGCGGCTTGATCCGGCGCAGGGGTGGTTTGACCAATATGGGTTCGATCTGGAGCGCGGCACAGTGGCGCGGTCGCTCAATCCGCACGCCAGCGAGGCGTTTCTGCGGGTCGCGGTGGCCAGCGGGGCGCAGAGCGCGCTGGACTATGCCGAGTCGGTGGGCACAGCGCACCCAAGCGAACTGCTGCGGCTGGCGAGTTTTGAAGCGCGGGCAGATTTGCTGGACGATCCGGCGGAGGCGGACGCTGTGTGGCGCGACGGGGAACAGTCTGGCAGCCTGATGGTCGCAGGTGCGGCGCGGGCGCGGCGGACGGCTTTGGCTTGAGCCGCTGGTGTTGGTTAAAGCACTCCGCCCGCCAGCCGATCAATCGCGCCTTGCAGGATCACCGCAGCCGCATGGCTATCAATAGCGGCGGCGCGGCGCGCGCGGCTCATGTCCTGCCCGATCATCGCAGCTTCGGCGGCCTGCGTTGACCAACGCTCGTCCCACAGTAGCAGCGGCAGGGCGAACGCTTCGGCGCAATTGCGGGCATAGGCGCGGCTCGCCTGCGCGCGTGGGCCTTCGCTGTTGTCCATATTGCGGGGCAGGCCCAGCACCAGCCCTTTGATCCCGCGCGCTTTGATAAGCGCCGCCAATGTCTCGCGATCCCGCCCCCATTTGCCGCGCTGAATGGTGGTGCCATTCGTGGCAAATCGCCAGCCCGCATCGCAGGTCGCCGTCCCCAAAGTCTTGGTGCCGAGATCGAGGCCAAGCAGCGCCCCGCCATCGCCTACCGCGCTGGCAAAGCCGCCCGCATCTTCGAATATCAGCATGCTGCCTGCGCTTACAGGGTCTGAACTTACTGGCTCGTCCATGCCTCTGCCCGCCGGTTTACGTCGGCCTTGGTGTTCGCCCAGAACAGCGGCAGATCATAGACGTGGTAATTGTTGCCGGGCAGCACATAAGAACCCATTTCGGGCGGCGGGCCGATCAGCAGCAGGCCGCGCGGGTCGCACCGTGCCGGGACAAGGCCGGGGACAAGCTCGCCGGCTTGCATGTCATCATCTGGCACCAACGTGCCGATATTGTCGCTGGCGGGCGCGCTGCCTCCGAATTGGCCGGTGAGCGGGTTGCTGCACAGGATCGGGCTGGTCCCCGACAACTCGCCATCAAGCGCCCTGGATGTCGCATAAATTTTAAGCACACTGCTTGGATCAGCTGGTTCGGCAAAGCTTGACCAACTGATCACGCAGCCTGTCTGATTGGGCGTGGCGCAGGCGGGAAAGCCCAATTTGGGCAGATCATGCTGCACCGATATCGGCCAGCCGATTACATAGGCGGCAACCAGCCGGGCAGCGGCGGGCGATCCGCGCACCTCTTCGGCCAGCAGGCGTTTGAGATGCAGCGCGCCTTGACTGTGCCCAGCCAGCACAATCGGCGTGCCCGGATCAATGCTGGAAAGGAAATAGCGATATGCCTCGCGCACATCGGCATAGGCAGCATCGATTGCTTGGCTGGCCTCGGGCGCATCGGTCAGGAATGCGCCCATCGTCGCCTGCCGGTAACGCGGCGCCCATAGTTCGGATGCAGCGTTGAACGGGCTGGCCATGCCGCGCAGATAGATGCGGGCGATGCGTTCGGCATTGGCATCGCCGCCATTTTCGAGCGGCGCGTTCCAGCTTGAAAGGTTGATATAGCTGGTGGGGTGGACGAAAAACACCGCAACCGGCCGCGCGGGCTTGGCCTCCACAGCAGGCTGCAATCCGGTGTTTTCGGCCATCGGCGGCTGCCATCGCGCCGGGTCGCTCACCCCGATGCCGGGGCGCGAATACCACAGCGCCGGGTCTTCATAGGCATTGGCATCGAGCGGAGCGACCGGCGTAAATTCCGCCGATGGCACCGACGCGAGCCGCGTTAATTGTTCCGGAAACAGCGCGAGCAAGATAGCCCCGCCGATCACCAGCACGATGCAGAACGTAACGAAATAAAGGAATTTACGGACCATACGTCAATCGGTTTCCAACTACGGCGCAGCAGGTTTGGCCGACGCGCCTTCGGCTAGCGCTGGGCGCAGGGTCGTCCATGCCCGGTTGCCGCGCAGGCTGGTGTACCAGCTTGCCGGGTTCCAGGTGGTCGACCCGTCAAGACTGAAGGTGATGAATTCGGCCCGCCCGCCGATATTGGCGAGCGGCACGCCGTCGCCGAGGCCGTTCTCGTCAGCCCGCGCGCGGCTATCTGCGGATTGGTCGCGGTTGTCGCCCATCACAAACACATGGCCTGCGGGAACTTGATACGGCCCGTAATCGTCAAGCTCCTGATCTTTGTAATCAATGGTCAGATAGGTGGCGCCGTTGGGCAAAGTTTCCCGCCAGGTCGGCGGGGCGAAATAGTCGCGCCCGTCGGTGCCGGTTTCGCGAAATTGGTCAAACGAGGCGAGGCACGGTTCGTCTTTGCACAGCAATTCGGGTTCAAACGGCAGGCGCACCGCTGGCACAACCTCGCGTTTAATGGGGGTGCCGTTGAGGATGATCTGACCGCCGCGCACTTCAATCGTATCGCCCGGCAGCGCGACGACCCGCTTGATATAATCCTCGTCGCGCAGTGGCTGCACCGGGATCACGATGTCGCCATATTCCGGCGTGGCGGGCCAAACCCGCCAATCGCTGCGCGGCAATAGGTGAAAACTGGCCGATGCCCATGACCAGCCATAGGGATACTTGCTCACCACCAGCCGGTCACCCACCCACAGGCTGGGCATCATTGACGTGGATGGAATGTAGAATGGCTTGGCCACTAGGCTGTGGAATGCCAGCACCGCCAGCAGCATGATCGCCAGTCCGCGGATTTCCGCCAGCCAATTGACTTTTTCGGACTGCGCGGATTCCAGAATTTCGGTGCTTGCCATGTCAGGGACCAATCAGAGAGGGATGGCTTCGATGATCACAAAGGCCTGCGCCCACGGGTGATCATCGGTCAGGGTCAGGTGAATGCGGGCCTCATGGCCTGCCGGGATCATTTCTTCAAGCCGCAATGCCGCCCCGCCGGTGAGCGCAAGCGTGGGCGCGCCCGAGCTTGCGTTCACCACGCCGATATCCTTCATGAAAACGCCGCGTTTGAACCCGGTGCCAACCGCCTTGCTGAAGGCCTCTTTGGCGGCGAAGCGTTTGGCATAGGTGCCAGCGATGGTGAACGGACGGCGGCGCGCCTTGGCGATTTCGATCTCGGTGAACACGCGGTTTTCAAACCGTTCGCCGTACCGCGCGAGCGAATTGCCGATCCGTTCGATGTTGCACAGGTCAGAACCGAGGCCGATGATCACGATGGTTCCACCAAACCGTCGCCCCGGGCTTGGCGCGGGGTCCGGCTTGCCTTCCTCAAGGAAAATATCATCCCATCGCTTTCAAAAGCACTGCCGCCAGCAGTGCCAGCGCGGTGACGTGTAGCAGCACCTGCGATTTGAACAGCGGGTGGGCAAAATCGCCCTTGGCCAGCTTTAATGCGCCGACATAGCCGAAAATCTGCAACGCGATCCAGCCGACCGCGAACACCACCATCACTTGACGGTTCAACGCAAAGCCGAGGAGCCCGATTGCCAGCAGGAACAGCGCGGCGGCGGCAAAGGCCCAGCGTTTCTGCTCGCTGGTGAGCGCGGGAAGGTCAGTCTGCGCCAAGCTATCGCACCCCCTTCATCTGGCGGCATCCATCAATTCGCGCATCCGGCGGATCGCGTGTTCAAGCCCGACAAACACCGCCTCGCCGATCAGGTAATGCCCGATATTCAGCTCGGCGATGTGCGGGATCGCGGCAATTGGTTGCACGTTTTCAAACGTCAGCCCGTGGCCTGCGTGGGATTCGATCCCGTTTTTCGCGGCAAGCGCGGCCATATCGGTGATGCGGCGCAATTCGCGCTCCATCCGCGCAGCGTCCCCATCGGCAAAGGCGTGGGCATATTCGCCGGTATGGAACTCGACCACCGGCGCGCCCAACCGCAATGCTGCATCAAGCTGGCGTTCGTCCGCCTCGATGAACAGCGACACGCGAATGCCGGCGCTGCGCAATTCGTCCACAATCGGGGCCAAGGTGTTGTGCATCCCGGCGGCGTCCAGCCCGCCCTCGGTGGTGCGTTCTTCGCGCTTTTCGGGGACGATGCAGGCGGCGTGCGGTTTGTGGCGCAGCGCGATGGCGAGCATTTCGCGGGTGGCCGCCATTTCGAGGTTGAGCGGTAGGTTGGTCGCCGCCTGAATGCGTGCCAAGTCCTCGTCACGGATATGGCGGCGGTCTTCGCGCAGGTGGGCAGTGATCCCGTCCCCGCCGACGACCGCGACAATTTCCGCCGCGCGAACGGGATCAGGGTGATCCCCACCGCGCGCGTTCCTGATGGTGGCGACGTGATCGATGTTCACGCCCAACCTCAAACTATTGGGCCGCAAGGGGCGGGGATGGAGGGTCTGGTTCATTGTTTCCGGCTGCCGGGCTTTGTCACAGCTACGCGTGCAAGCGCTTCGGGGATGTCGCGTTCGTCATAGGTCGGGAAATCTATTGCGAGCAGCGGGAAGAACGGCACGCCCAATTGGGCCGACCCGCATGATCGGTCGATGATCGCGCATTCGGCGATCACTTCGCCGCCTTCGCGCAGCACAGCGGCGATGGCTTCGCGGCTGGACAGGCCGGTGGTGACGACGTCTTCGACCATCAGCACCCGCGCGCCCGGCACCAGCGCAAACCCGCGCCGCAAGGCGAAGGTGCCATCGGGCCGTTCAAGGAACAGCGCGTCGCGTGCCAGAACGCGGCCGACTTCGTGACCGACGATGATGCCGCCCATCGCGGGGGAGACGACAACGTCGATTTGCGCGCGAATATCATTCGGAATGCCCGCGACCACCGCCGCTGCCAAGCGCGCGGCGCGGCCGGGATTCATGAGCACGCGGGCGCATTGTAGGTAATGACCGCTATGCCTACCCGAAGACAGTTTGAAGTGCCCTTCAAGCAAAGCACCAGAGGCGCGGAACTCGGCCAGAACTTCGTCCTTGGTCATGGCAGAACTCCATAGAAGACATGGCGGAAAGCGCCGACTTGCGCGGCAAACATGGAGGCTTGCATAAAATTCTCCCTAGAAGCGCTTGAGGCACTCGGCAAGCGCGGCTAAGGGCGGAACTGAAGCTGGCATAGGTGCCAGCAGAACGCTGCTTTTACAACGCCTCGCGATATGATGCGATGACCGGCAGTATGGGATCAAAACTTAAACAACGCTTGGGCACATTATGGTGGGTCGAATGCATACCCGTATGAAGTTGGCAATTTTCGCGGTTCTGGCCGCTGTGGCTGCGGCGTTTACGCCGATTGTTGCTACGGCGCAGGATACGCCCGCCCCGGTGGAATCGACCGCCACGCAAGCGACCGCCCCCGATGCCGCCCTGATTGACTCGGTGACCGACGCCTCCACCGCGACGGGTGGTTCCTACACTCCGATGCAGCCAACCAAAAACAAAGGTATGCCAACCGATCCCCTCTCGGGTGAGCCCGGTGCGCTGGCCAAGAGCATCACTTTTCAAGATCAGTATTCCGACAATGGCGAATATGCGCTCTGGATGCACAACATCATCCTGATGCCGGTGATTACCGCGATCAGCCTGCTGGTGCTGGGCCTGCTGCTGTATGTGGCGGTGCGGTTCAACCGCAAGCGGAACCCGGTCGCATCCAAGACCACCCACAACACCGCCATCGAAGTGATCTGGACGATTGTTCCGGTGATCATTCTGGTCATCATTGCGGTGCCCTCGATCACCCTGTTGGCGCGCCAGTATGAAACCCCGCCAGCTGATGCTGTGACGATCAAGGCAACCGGGTATCAGTGGTATTGGGGTTACACCTACCCCGATCACGGCGATATCGAAGTGGTATCCAACATGCTGTCGGATGAAGACGCGATCAAGCGCGGTGAGCCGACGCAACTGGCGGTGGATAACCGGATGGTGGTGCCCGCCGGTGTGCCGCTGCGGATCCAGACCACCGGGAGTGATGTGATCCACGCTTTTGCGGTGCCATCGCTGTGGTTCAAAATGGACGCCGTTCCCGGCCGGCTCAACGAAAAGCTGCTGACGATCAAGGAGCCGGGCGTGTATTACGGCCAGTGTTCCGAACTGTGCGGTGCGCGCCACGCCTATATGCCGATTACGGTTGAGGCATTGCCGCCAGCCAAATTCGCCGCATGGGTGAAATCGCAGGGCGGCACGATGCCTGGTGAAGCCGCTGCGCCTGCCGCTGCTGCTGCTGCCGAAGTGCCTGCGACCAAGCAAGTCGCTGCGCTGACTGCTCGCTAAGACATTTGAACGACTAACATCAGAGAGTATCTGAACGATGGCTACCACCGCAGAAGGCTTCGACATCCATCACGAGCATGACGCTCATGATCATGCCGATCACAAGCCGGGCTTTTTCGTCCGCTGGTTCATGTCGACCAACCACAAGGACATCGGCACGATGTACCTGTTCTTCGCGGTGTTTGCGGGGATCATTGGCGGCGCGATTTCGGGGATCATGCGGGTCGAACTGGCTGAGCCCGGTATCCAGTACCTGCAATGGTGGGCGCAGTTCATGGGCGGCGGCAATGATATGAACACCGCGCTCCACATGTGGAATGTGTTCATCACTGCGCACGGCCTGATCATGGTGTTTTTCATGGTGATGCCAGCGATGATCGGCGGCTTTGGCAACTGGTTCGTCCCGCTGATGATCGGCGCGCCGGACATGGCGTTCCCACGGATGAACAATGTGTCATTCTGGCTGACGGTGGCGGGTTTCCTCAGCCTGTTGTTCTCGCTGTTCGTCCCCGGCGGCTCCGGCCCCGGCGCTGGCACCGGCTGGACTGTCTATGCTCCGCTGTCGACTTCGGGCTCGGTTGGCCCGGCGGTCGATTTTGCGATCTTCTCGCTTCACCTTGCAGGTGCCGGGTCGATCCTTGGGGCAACCAATTTCATCACCACCATCTTTAACATG
The DNA here is from genome assembly GCA_038224685.1 of Sphingomonadales bacterium. GTDB lineage: Bacteria > Pseudomonadota > Alphaproteobacteria > Sphingomonadales > Sphingomonadaceae > Erythrobacter. The sequence continues at coordinate 786 of JBBRFG010000009.1, read as the reverse complement.
CGCGCGCCAGGGATGACCCTGCACAAAATGCCGCTGTTCGTGTGGTCGGTGCTGGTCACCGCGTTCCTGTTGTTGCTGGCGCTGCCGGTGCTGGCTGCGGCGATCACCATGTTGCTGACCGATCGTAACTTCGGCACGACCTTCTTCGATCCGGCGGGCGGCGGTGATCCGGTGCTGTATCAGCATCTGTTCTGGTTCTTTGGTCACCCCGAAGTCTACATCATGATCCTGCCCGGTTTCGGGATGATCAGCCAGATCATTGCCACCTTCTCGAAAAAGCCGGTGTTCGGTTATCTCGGGATGGCCTACGCGATGGTTGCCATCGGCGTGGTCGGGTTCATCGTCTGGGCGCACCACATGTACACGGTCGGCCTCGACGTGAATACCAAGATGTATTTCACTGCGGCGACTATGGTGATCGCAGTGCCGACCGGGGTGAAGATTTTCAGCTGGATCGCAACGATGTGGGGCGGCAGCGTCAGCTTCAAGTCACCGATGGTATGGGCGATGGGCTTCATCTTCCTGTTCACCGTTGGCGGTGTGACTGGTGTGGTGTTGGCCAATGGCGGCATCGACGATAACCTGCACGACACCTATTACGTGGTGGCGCATTTTCACTACGTGCTGTCGATGGGCGCAGTGTTCTCGCTGTTCGCGGGCTTTTATTACTGGTTCCCGAAGATGAGCGGACGGATGCATTCCGAGCTGCTCAGCCACATCCACTTCTGGACGTTCTTCATCGGCGTGAATGTGATCTTCTTCCCGCAGCATTTCCTCGGGATGCAG
>JBBRFG010000008.1:0-38135 GCA_038224685.1 Sphingomonadales bacterium | reverse complement strand
TGCGGAGTCCAGCCACGCCCGCCTCAAGCGGTCGGAGAAGGGCATCTACCACCACGTCGCTGGTCCGTATCTGCAAGGATATGCCGACGAGATGACGTGGCGGGAAGACCATCGCCGGAAGTCTAACGGCGAGCAGTTCCTTACCATCATAGCGGCCGGGCTTCACCACCCGCCTTCGCGTGAATGGAAAGGCTATTGGCAGCGTCGGAGGATGGCAGCCTAATGGCGTCCTTCCTCATCCACCTGATGGGACAGCGTGAGCCTGCCCACATCGACTTACCGTTCGATGATGTGGCCGATCTCGCTGCTGAGGCATCACGCGCCAAATTCCTCATCGGCCATATGACGAATGCTGATGAGGATGGGGTTTGTCGGCGCGTCATGATCGCGACCTATCGGATCGAGTGCGTGGTGGAAGCTGGTTAGGCGATAGCGCAGCCAGCCATCAGAAGCAGACATCCGAACAGGAGCGTCATGATACCACTCAGCAGGTTACGAGCGCCCTTGCTCACAACAGCGGCCAATATCAGGAGCGCGATGAAGGCAACCATTTTCGTTGGTTCCCTATGACAGTGCCGAGAGACGATAACTCTCTTGCTTCTTGATCACACCTGATTGGTCGAGGTTAATGTGTAATAGCCCGTCGGAGACGGACACTTCTACACTATCCTCTGATCGCCAACGACCTTGTTGACCGTCACCAAAAGCGTCAAATGCCGCCCAACGCAATTGATCATTGCTGGTCATTTCGCAGCGAGCCTGCCAACGCTTGCCGTCATCGGGGCTCCGCCAGATAACATGCACCAGATCATCGGATAGCTTGCTTCCACGCATGGATGAGGGATCACGATCATTAATGAGTGCGATCGTAGCCTTGCAGGCTTCGACGGAGTAAGCAAACGGTCCTGTCTTTTCGACGGGATCGGACACGTTTTCCGCACCACCACCGGCGGGCAGTTGCCACCATCGCGTTGAGCGTTACATTCTTGCATGTTGACCGACTAGTTTCGCTTGCGGGGCAGTCAGTTGTTCATGTGGAGAATAAGTATGGCGGAAGTTCCAGATCACCTCGTGCCGATGGATGGGTTGTCGAATGCGTCAATCCGATACGCCGGCTTCGACGCCGCACACGACAGCGGTGACGCCGTTCACCGCTTCGACATTTTCGACGAAGACGAAGGCTATGTAGGCACATTCAAGATTGAAACTGAACCGAACGTCCACAACAGCATCGATCAGATGGTGCGTGAGGCTCATCAGAAGATGGCGAATGTTCTTCGTCAACTTCTGTGGCTGACGAACGCGCTTTATCGAAACCGCGATAAATAAGCGGTTCGGCGTGTCCCACAATCCATAGCATCTTCATTTAAATTCTCCTTAGTGCTTAGTTAATCGATGAGGAATAACAATTTTATGGGTCCCACAGATATAATCAGGACATGGTTTGAGTCTGAGACTTTTGAAATTCAGACAGACATAGCGTTTTTAAGGCTTGGCTCGCTTGCTGACGGTAATGCTTTGATGTTGGACCACGACGACCTCGTTGCAGAAATGGTCAAATGGCTTACACCGGCGGATGAGCAACGATTTAGGACAGTAGGAAAAGCTGTCAGCTTTATCGCGGTCTTCGACCTGATCTTTGACAATCGGTTCACCGCTGATGGATGGGAGCGCTCGAAAAGCCTCTTTGAAGGGGCTATGCAGGAAGCGCCTAGCGAGAGCATCAAGGAGACTTCCCGCCGCATGTTAGAGGAAATGCCTAGCCGCCAAGCATTGTGGGCAGACATCGGGCTGCGCTGGAACGCAGTTAAAACGCAGATGGCTCCGGACTGGCTGGAAAGCTGGACAATCACCCGTCAATAGATGTTCAAGGCGACTAAGTTCTACACTGGGTAAATCTCTCTCCATAATAAGCGCATCACAATAAAAAGTCAAGTTTATTATGGAGCGCAGTGCGAATGGCGAAGCAAGATCGGTTCAAACAAGCGATCATTTCTGCTTTGGTGAAGCGCTCTGCTAACCAGTGTGGGAATCCTGATTGCGGCGCGATTACTAGTGGTCCTTCCAGTCGAATGCGAACGGGTTCCGTCAATGTCGGAGAGGCCGCTCATATTTATGGCGCACATCCGAAGTCAGCGAGATATGATCCCGCGATGTCGTCGCAGGCTCGAAGCGACATCAGCAACGCGATTTGGCTCTGTGGAAACTGTCACAAGAAAGTTGATGATGACGAGGTAAAGTATCCTGCTGGCCTTTTGTTCGAATGGCAGCGGTCACATGAAGAACAAATTTCGGAACAGATAGGCAAGGCGGGTAGGGCCGCAAGGCGAAGATACGAGGAGCGGCACTTGGAAGAATTGGGGAAGCTCAGCTATCTGGCCGAGCGTATCGTTATCGAGAAGGGCGCTCTTTGGGAGTATCGCCTAACCGCTGAGGTCCTTCGCTCAGAAACCTCTCCGATCGTTAGGCGCTGGGATGCCTTGCAGCGCCTACTATATTCTCAACCGAGGGTGCGCCTCACGAAGGAAGAGTGCTTACCTTGGGTGCAGGATCGCTTGTCCGAGTCACAATCGATCGTGAGAGCTTTCGCTGGTCTGATGAACGAAGAGTTCGCCAAGGCTTGGGGCGAGCCCGGCGTGGCTGGTAGTGATGTCGAAATCGTCGCGACGTGCAGACTTTTTGCAGAAGCCTGCGAAGCTGCACTCAAATGGGAAGAAACCGTCCGTTTCACTTCCGTGCATGATCTGTTTCAGGAAGTGCAGGATTTGCTCGTTGGGGTCGTTGGCCATATGATCGACGAAGCGGCGAAGGTCCCTATGTGGCTTGCCGAGACCATATCTGACCCTGCTGTAAGCGGGACACATACGCTTAGCATAGTGATGAGTCTACCTGACGGCTGGAACGATAGGATCGATGAGGCGATGGAGCGCATAGCGATCTTTTACCACGATTGAGGGACGCTCAGATGGCAGGTGAAAAGTCCCGCTTGAATTTATACTTTTAAGGCCGTGCTAGTGTCGGGGAAATTACAAATGGCTCGTAACGACGCGTTGCATTCACATCGTGCGCGGCTGGTATGGCCAATTCTTGTTGAACGTGCTCGGAATGGCGGAGTGCCGTTTACCTACAAAGAGATCAGCGCTGCCATCGGGTGCCATTGGCGGGCAGCGCGATACTTTCTAGGAGATATTCAGCGTTACTGCGCCACCTCTGAGCTTCCTCGACTGCAAGCACTCGTAGTGAATGCCAGAACGCGGGTGCCGGGTGATGGCTATGCAGGCGAGACCGGGCCAACTGATCACCGTCAGGAAGTGGCGAAGGTGAGACGACACAAGTGGAGTCGCAAGCCTCCTTTTTAGAGATCAACGCCTTTTGTGCGTTTGCTACCAAATACCGTGTGGCTGGATGCCCCGCAAGGATTCGAACCTTGATTGACGGAGTCAGAGTCCGCTCTCTTACCATTAGAGGACGGGGCATTGGCCTTAACCGGGCACAGCCCGGCTACAACGGCGAGCGCGCCTCGTAGTTTTGCGCGGGCACGAGGTCAAGCACGGCGTTGCGCTGCGCTGCTTGCTCTTACGCGGAGCTTGGGTTAGCTTGGCGACAAGTGCTGCACGCCGAAATGCGCGGGCAGTGATATGAAAGTAGTACGATCATGGCGGAAACACTCCCGCCGGACAAAAGTAAAAAGGCTGGGAACAGACGGGGCGGCAAGTCCGGAACAGTAGCCGATTTTCGCTACAGACGCCCCCCTCAGCAAGAATTTCGCAAGCCTGTCGGTGATGGTGCGGGCGATAGCGCGCAAAACGCAGCGCGCAGCGCGCCTGATCTGGCCGCAATTGGCTCAGCTAGGCCTGCGAGCAACAGCGAAGCCTATGCCGCGCTGGACCTTGGCACCAACAATTGCCGGTTGCTGATCGCACGGCCATCAGGCGGGGATTTCACGGTCATTGATGCCTTTAGCCGAGTGGTAAAGCTGGGCGAAGGGCTGGCCACCAGCGGGCGGTTGTCCGATGCCGCAATGGATCGCACGTTATCAGCGCTCATTATCTGCGCAGACAAGCTGCAACGCCGCAATGTCCGGCTGGCGCGATCAGTCGCAACCGAAGCCTGCCGCCGCGCCGAAAACGGGATTGAATTCATCGAACGCGTCCGCCGCGAAACCGGGGTTGTCCTCGACATTATCAGCGCAGAAGAAGAAGCCCGGCTTGCGGTGCTGGGGTGCCACATTCTGCTCGAATCGGGCGATGGCCCGGCGGTAATCTTCGATATCGGCGGCGGCTCGACCGAGCTGGTGCTGGTCGAAGCCAGCACCGCCGAAGGCGCGCACGTGCCGCGCATTCTCGATTGGCAAAGCGTGCCGTGGGGTGTCGTCTCGCTGACTGACACCGTGGGCAGCGCCGATGATAGCGAGACGGCAAGGGTGGTGCGCTACACCCGTATGCGGCAGTTGGTTTCCGACAGTTTTGCCCCTTTCGCCGGGCGCGTCAGAGACGCTGCAAAGCACGCAGACATCCGCCTGCTGGGCACCAGCGGCACAGTTACGACGCTGGCCAGCCTGTATCTCGAACTGCCAAGTTATGATCGCAAGGCGGTTGATGGGCTGATCGTGCCAGCGGCTGCGATGCGCGATATCAGCGCACGGCTCAGCGTGATGACACGGTTTGAACGCAGCACATTGCCATGCATCGGGCAAGACCGGGCGGACCTGGTGGTGGCCGGCTGCGCGATCCTTGAAGCGATCCTTGACCTGTGGCCCGCGCGGCGATTGGGCGTGGCAGACCGCGGTATCCGCGAAGGCATCCTGCGCAGTCTGATCGCCGCCGAAAGCCAGTCGGAACGATCTCTCAAGGCCTTGCACCACCAACGCTCCGGCAACCACCCAGCAGGGCGGAACGCGCCATGACACGCGGCGGCAACATTCCCAGCAAGCGGGTCAAGACGGCCAAGGGCCGCACCGCGTCGCAGGTGCGCTGGCTCGAACGGCAGCTTAATGATCCCTATGTGCGGCAGGCCAAAGCCGACGGTTATCGCAGCCGCTCCGCATACAAGCTGATCGAATTGGATGAACGGTTTGGCCTGCTCAAAGGCGCGGCGCGGATTGTCGATCTCGGCATCGCGCCGGGCGGGTGGAGCCAAGTGGTGCGGATCAAGGCACCGCGCGCAGAAGTGGTCGGGATCGACCTGCTGGAAACCGATCCAATCGACGGCGTAACGATTTTGCAGATGGATTTCATGGCCGACGCCGCGCCTGCCGCGCTGGCTGATGCCTTGGGCGGGCCGCCTGACCTGATCCTGTCCGACATGGCGGCAAACACCGTCGGCCACAAACAGACCGATCACCTGCGCACGATGGGATTGGTAGAAGCAGCCGTTTGGTTTGCGACGGAGAACCTGGCACCGGGCGGCGCGTTTGTTGCCAAGGTGCTCGCGGGCGGGACTGATACCGAATTGCTGGCAACGCTGAAAAAACACTTCACCGTGGTCAAGCACGCCAAACCCCCGGCAAGCCGCAAGGGATCATCCGAATGGTACGTGATCGCTCAGGGCTTCAAAGGGTAGCGTCCAGCGCATAAAGTCTACCGCCTCCAGCGCGCACCTAGCCCGGCTTACTCGGTGGCAGCCGCCGGATCAGTGCCTGCCTCTGCTGTCGCTATGGCTCCGGCTTCATCCTCGGCAGCGGCGGCCTCACCCTCGGCCGGAACCGCGCCTGTCGCAGCAGCGGCGACGAAATCGGGCACCGGCAGGTTTGAACCTTGAGCATTCAGATACATCGCAATCGCGGCGCGATCTTCAACCTTGGACAGCCCGGCAAAGCTCATCTTGGTGCCCGCGACATAGGCTTTGGGGTTTTTGAGCCAGTCATTCATCCGGTCCCAATCCCATTGGCCGCCCAGCGCCTTTAATTCGGCGCTATAGGCAAAACCGCCCTTGGCTGCGACCGCGCCGCCCATCGTGCCATGCAGGTTCGGACCTATGCCATTGGCACCGCCCGCGTTGACTGAATGGCAGCTTTGGCATTTGGCAAACGCCTTTTCACCGGCTGCGATCAGTTCAGCCTGCGGCATCATGTTCAAAGCTTCAGCCATCGACATTTCAGCCGGGGCCGCGCCTTCTTCGACAGCGCCTTCGATTACGTAACCAAGCTGTTCAGGGCGTTCGGGCTTGTCGCCGTGAAAATATTTGCCTGCCACAATCGACAGGCCAAGGCCGAGGCCGGCGGCAAACAGCACCCAGCCAGCAGCAGTATTGAACAGATCGCCGCCGCCATCCTGGCCAGCGGGCGCATCTTGCGAAGGTTTGTCCTGTGTCATGCCGGGGGGCCATAGTGTCGCCCTCGCCCGCGCGCAAGGCTGATCGTGGCTTCAATCCGTGCAGCTTTTGCAAGCAGGCTTGCCGCCGTGGCCGCAGCGTTCTAGCAGCTGCGTTGCGATGCGATCATTTCCAGCCCCCGCCCTTGTGCTTGTCGAACAGATGCGCATCGCAGCGCAGACAAACCCGGCTGGCGCGATTGCATTCCAGGGATCGCCCGGCGCCAATTCGCATCGCGCCGCGACCGAAGCGCGGCCCGCCGCACTGCCGCTGCCATGCTTCAGTTTTGACGACGCGCTGGACGCGGTCAAAGATGGCCGCGCAGGCGAAGCGATCATCCCGATTGAAAATTCGCAGCACGGCCGGGTCGCCGATATCCACTTTCTACTGCCCGAAAGCGGGCTGCATATCGTGGCCGAATACTTTATGCCGATCCACCATGCGCTGATGGCGCTGGGTGCCAATCAGCCGGGGCGAAAATTCGAAGCCGCCTACAGCCACCCGCAGGCGTTGGGCCAATCGCGCCATTTCCTGCGGGAGCGCGGGATTGTGCCCTTGAGCCATGCCGATACCGCCGGTGCCGCTGCATTTGTGGCCGAACGCGGCGACCATGACATCGCCGCCATCGCGCCAGCCATCGCAGCGCAATTGTATGGGCTGACAATTATCGAACGCAACGTCGAAGACAGCCCCGATAACATGACCCGGTTTGTGATCCTTGCTGCCAAACCATTGCCTGCGGGCGCGTTGGCGGGCAGGCCGGTGATAACCACTTTCATCTTTGAAGTGAAGAACATCCCCGCCGCACTGTACAAGGCGCTGGGCGGGTTTGCCACCAACGGCGTCAATATGACCAAGCTGGAAAGTTACCAGCAGGGCACCAGTTTTAGCGCGACAACATTCTACGCCGACATCATCGGCGCGCCCGGCGACCCGGGGGTTGACCGCGCGCTGGAAGAATGCGCGTTCCATTCCAAGGAATTGCGCATCCTGGGAACCTACGAACAGGCCCGCGCACGAGGATCGGGTGAGGACGGGGCGCCGATAAAGCGCGGATAAAGTGCGGTTGTTGCCGCTGGCCGATGTTTCATGGTTGCGCCAGCGTAGGAGCCATGCCACCACCCGGCAGGAATGACCGTCCGGGCCGCCACCATCCCTTCGCAATCGCCAGCCAATTCAGGCGCATCGCCGCCCACCGGGTGGGCCGATGTGCGCAATGACGGCGATCTGCAATTCGCCCCGGTCGCCATTCCGGAAATCCCCCCGCGCAAACCAAGCTGGTTTGAAGAACTGCTGGGCGATCTTTTCGGTTGGCTGGGAGACGTGTTCGCGCCGCTGGGCCAATGGATCGGTGCATCGTGGTGGTGGCTGCAATGGGCGCTGTTGGCAGCGGCGATTGGCTTTGCCGTGCTGATGCTGGTGCGGCTGTACGGCCCCGGCGCATGGGTCAGACGCCAGCGCAAACCGGCTGATGCGCAGGACGAATGGCAGCCTGATCGCGCCGCCACTTTGGCGCTGCTCGAAGATGCTGATCGGCTGGCCGGTGAAGGCCGGTTTGACGAAGCGACCCGGCTGCTGCTGCAACGCAGCGTCGCCCACATTGCCGCCGCGCGGCCCGATTGGGTTGAACCATCGAGCACTGCGCGCGAACTGGCCGCCCTGCCCGCACTGCCCGATGCTGCGCGCGCCGCGTTCCGGGTGATTTCCGAGCGGGTTGAACGTAGCCTGTTTGCGCTGCGGGCGCTGGAACGGCCCGATTGGGAAGCGGCGCGCGGTGCCTATGCCGAATTCGCGCTCGCCCGATTGAACCAGCGGGAGCGGAAGATATGAGCGGCGCTCAACCCGCCGCGTTTTCACGTGGGGGCGCGCTGGCGCTGATCGCGGTCGGTTTTGCGGTGTTCCTCGCGATGATTTACCTGATTGCGGCGGGCGAAGAATTTGGCGGGGGTGGGCGCAATGGTCAGGCCCATGCCGCTGGCACCGGACTAAACGGCTATGCCGGGCTGGTGCAACTGATCAAGGCTGACGGGTTCCAAGTCACCCGGTCGCGCAGCCCGGCTGGGCTGGAAACCGATGATCTGCTGGTGCTGACCCCGCCTGGATACCTCGACCCGGAAGAATTCGCCGAGCTGTTGCAAAAGCGCGAAAATATCGGCCCGACGCTGGTGATCCTGCCCAAATGGCAAGTGTCGCTACCACCCCAAACCCTGCCTTCCGAAGTGCGCGAAAAGTTCAAACCCGGCTGGGTTTCGCTGGACGGTGCCTTTCCGGTGGATTGGACCAAAGAACTGCCTGCGCCTTACACAATCAAACATGCCACAGTGGCCCTGACCAAAGGCGGTGCGCCGCGCTGGGGCGGGCTGGAATTGGCGGGCAAGTTGCCGACCCGCACAATCATGTATGCCAAAGATGATCCTGCCCACTGGGCGCTGATCAACGATGCTTCTGGCCGCAATCTTGCGGTCAAGGTCAACGGCGCGGCAGGCGGCGAAGCTGATGAATATGTGCAAGCGACGATCTTTGTGGCCGAGGCTGATTTGATGAACAATTACGGCCTCGCCGACAGCAACCGCGCGCAGGCGGCGCTGGCATTGGTGAACGACCTGACCTTTGATGGCGATATCAGCGCGGTCACTTTCGACATGACGCTCAACGGGTTTGGCGCGTCGGAAAACCTGCTGACCCTTGCCTTTCGTCCGCCATTTTTGGCGGCAACCTTGTGCCTGTTGATGGCGCTGCTGATAGTCGGCTGGCGCGCGTTTCAGCGGTTTGGCCCGCCTGTCATCAGCGGCGGCCCGGAAATTGCGTTTGGGAAGCAGCGGCTGATTGCCAATGGAGCCAACCTGATTGTGCGTGCGCGCCGACTGCCGTTGTTGGCCGCGCCGTATGCCGCGCTTTCTGCCAGGCGGCTCGCCGAAAAACTCGGCCTTGCGCGGGCATATCCAGTTGAAATTGATGCCGCTCTCGCGCGCCGTTTTCCGGGCGAAGAACCGTTCTCGCGCCGCGCCGCCCGACTTGAAGCTGCAACCAAGCCCGCTGATATCCTCAGCGCTGCACAGGCGATTGATGCCCTCACCACCAAGGTATCCCAAGGCTCCACAATCTCAAGGGAAGTGACCCGATGACCACGCCTACACCGTCCATGAATTTGGCCCCGTCGATGAGTTTGGCCGACGTCCGCACGCTTGCCGACGCGATTCGCGCTGAAGTTGCCAAGGCGATTGTCGGGCAGGATGCGTTGGTCGATATGCTGCTGACAGCGCTGCTGTCTGAAGGTCACGTGCTGCTCGAAGGCCCGCCGGGCACCGCCAAGACGTATTTGGCCAATGCGTTCGCGACCGCGCTGGGCCTTGATTTCGGGCGCATCCAGTTCACCCCGGATCTGCTGCCGGGCGATATTCTCGGGTCGAACCTGTTCAACTTTCAGACCAGCCAGTTCACCCTGACGCGCGGGCCGATTTTCTGCGAGCTGCTGCTGGGCGACGAAATCAACCGTACCCCGCCCAAAACCCAGGCCGCGCTGCTGGAAGCGATGCAGGAACGCCGCGTCACATTAGACGGGGAAACGCACCAACTGCCGCAGCGGTTCATGGTGGTCGCGACCCAGAACCCGATCGAGAACCAAGGTGTCTATCCGCTGCCCGAAGCGCAGCTCGACCGGTTTCTGTTCAAGCTGTTGGTGCCCTACCCGGCCGAGGAGGAAGAGGCGCGGATTGTGGCCACCTATGGCCAGCGTAGCGGGCCGCAGCGCCCGGCGGATCTGGGTGTGACCGCAGTCACCAATGCCGACGGGCTGATCGCGGCGAGCAGCGCGCTGTCGCAGGTGACCGTGGCTGATGAAATCACCACCTATGTGGTGCGGCTGATTCGTGCCACCCGCCAACATGCCGAACTGATCGTCGGCGCATCCCCGCGTGCTGCGGTGTTGCTGGCGGGTGCCGCGCGCGCACGCGCTGCCTTGGAAGGCCGCGCCTATGTGATCCCTGATGATGTCAAAGCGCTCGCCGTGCCGGTGCTACGCCACCGCCTCACACTTAGCCCGGCAGCCGAGATCGAAGGGCGCGATATGGAAGCACTGGTGGCCGAACTGGTCGAAGCGACCGAGGTGCCTCGTTAGACAATGGAGCGCTTTGCCCTTCCCCGTGTGAACCGGCCGCCATTGCCGCCATTGCCGCTGGTGCCGACAGAGCGCGCGGCGTGGCTGTTCGCCGGTCTGGCCCCGGTGGCTGTGGTGATCGCAGCGAGCGCGCCCGGCGCGTGGGTAATCGCCCCGCTGGTGGGGGCGACATTGCTGGCGCTGGTGGTGGCAGACGCGCTGCTGGCAGGGCGGTGCGCCGGATGGGATGTCGAAACCCCGGGCGATGTCGAAGTCGGCCAGCCAGCCACGCTTTCAATGACCGCACGGTTTGCCAGCGGCCGGCAACAGGCGGTGGCTGCTGCCATCGCTTGCGATCCGCGGCTGGCCCCTGGCGGGCGGACGACTTTTAATCTTGCCCCGTTGAACGATGCCCCCGGCTGGCACGGCAAGACCAGCGTTTCGCCAAACCGGCGCGGCACGGCGGCGGTTGCCCGCGCATGGCTGCGCTGGGAAGGGCCGCTGGGCCTTGGCGCGCGGCAGGAAAGCGATGTGCTTGACCGGGCGGTGCGGATCTGGCCCGATCTTTCCCCGGTGCGCTCGCCTGATTTGCAAACCTTTCTGCGCAACGCTCAACTCGGACTGATCGCGCGGCGCATTCGCGGCGAAGGCACACAGTTTGAGGCGCTCAGCGAATATGAAGCCGGGATGGACCGCCGCCGGATCGACTGGAAAGCCAGCGCCCGCCACACCCGCCTGTTCGCGCGCGAAAACGAAAGCGAGCGCAACAACCAGATCGTGTTCGCATTCGATTGCGGGCAGGCCATGTGCGAGCCGGTCGATGGCCTGCCCAGGATCGACCGCGCGGTCTCCGCCGCGCTGACCTGCGCCTATGTCGTGTTGAAGGGCGGCGACAAAGTGTCGCTGTTCGGCTTTGCCCAGCGCCCACAGATTATGACGCCGTTCATCGGCGATGCGCGTGCGTTCCACCGGCTGCAAAGCGCGGCGGCAGGCCTTGACTATCAGGCGACCGAGCCGAATTTCACCCTCGCGTTGGCCACGCTGACTGCCAAGCTTAAACGTCGTTCGCTGGTGGTGCTGTTTTCTGATTTCACCGATCCGACCTCGGCTGAATTGATGGTTGAAAGCCTCGGGCGGCTGGTGGGCAAGCATCTGGTGCTGTTCGTAACCATTACCGATAGCGAGATCGAAAGCCTGATCGCCGCTCCACCCGCCGATATCAGCGCGATGGCCCGCAGCGTTACCGCCGATACCCTCTCACAGCAGCGCAAATTGGTGCTCGGGCGGCTGCGGCGGATGGGTATCGATGTGATCGAGGCCCCTTGGGATGCGATTGGCCCGCGTCTGATCGACCGTTATTTTCAGATCCGTGCCAGCGAGGCGATTGGATGAAAGCGCCGCGCATCTCATCATGGTTCGGGCGCGGCGAGATTGCCGCGCCGCCCGATATCGAAAGCGCCGCGCTGCGGTCCGACCGGTTCCGGCTGGAACGCGAGGGCGAATGGCGGCGGCTGGAGGGCATCGTCAAACGGATGGAGGGCGGCGGGTTGCGCCGCATCGCCGATGATGACCTGCTGGCCTTGCCAACGCTCTACCGCACGGCGGCCTCCAGCCTTGCCGTGGCCCGCGAAACATCGCTTGATGCCGCAACGCTCGCCTATCTCGAAGGGCTGGTGCAGCGCGCGTGGTTCCAGGTTTACGGCCCGCGCCAGGGCTTTGGTCGCTGGCTGCGTGACTTCCTGCTCGGTGGATGGAGCCGTGCAGTGCGCGAAATCTGGCTCGATATCTGCATCGCGCTGTTCGTGATGGTGGCGGGCGCGATTGTCGGCTGGCTGCTGGTGGCACAGGACGAGGCTTGGTATTATCGGCTGTTGCCCGGCGGCTTGGCAGACACCCGCGTTCCAGGTGCTAGCCGCGAAGCATTGCTGGAAACGCTGGCCACCGAAGAAAGCGCTGCCGGTCTGTCCACCTTTGCCGCGCAATTGTTTAGCAACAATTCAGGGGTGTGCATCCTTGCCTTTGCGCTGGGGTTTGCATTTGGCATCCCATCGCTGATGCTGCTGGTGCACAATATGGCGATGCTCGGCGCGTTGTTGTGGCTGTTTGCCGGGCAAGGCTTGCTCACCGAACTTGCCGCTTGGCTCGGCGTTCACGGGACGACAGAATTGTTTGGCATACTGCTGTCGGGCGCAGCCGGGCTGCATATCGGGCGCGCGATGGCATTTCCCGGCACTCGCCCGGTGCTTGATTCGGCGGCAGAGGCCGGACGGCGCGGCGCGGTGGTGATGGTGGGGGTGGTGATTATGATGATCGTCGCTGCGATCCTCGAAGCGTTCCCGCGCCAATTGGTCGAAGGCACAGGCAATCGGTTTATGATTGGCGGCGCGATGTTGACGTTTTGGCTGACATATTTCTTCCTCTACCGCCCGCGCCGCGCTGTGGAGAGCGAGGGATGACCGCCGCCGCCCGTGCCCCCATCGCTGACAAGCGCGCGCGCACGCTGGTCACGCCCGAGGGGATCACGCTGCCCATTATGCTCGCATCACGGGGTAGCCGGGCGGGGGCATTGATCCTTGATATGATTATCATCGTGACCGGGCTGGTGGCGTTTTTCTTCTTGCTGCTGTGGCTTGTAGAAGGGCTGCTCGACGGTACCAACCTTGATCCCAGCGGCGCGCCGAAGGGGGCTCAGGAATTCCTTCAGATCCTGCTGGTGCTGTTTCTTTTCGCCACGTGGTATGGGTATTTTTTGGTGCAGGAGCTCGGCCCGCGCGGGGCGACGCTGGGCAAACGGATCACTGGTATCCGCATCGCCGCACGCAGCGGCGGGCGGCTGACGGCTGAGGCTGTTATTGCCCGCAACCTGCTGCGCGATATTGAGATATTTTATCCGCTGGTCGCTTTGTTGATCTTGCTGATTATCAGCAGCGATCGCAACGAGGAAGTCGGCCTGCTGGGATGGGCGATGACCGGGTGGTTCGTGCTGTTCCTGTTGTTCCCGTTTTTCAACCGCGATTCCTTGCGCGCAGGCGATATCGTCGCGGGCACCTGGGTGGTTGAACGCCCGCGCGCCAAACTGCCCGATGCGCTTTCCACACAGGGTGCCGCCACGTTACGCGGGGCGAGCGAGATCACCGGCGCGCGCTATACCTTTGGCGAGGCCGAACTGGCGATTTACGGCGAGCGTGAATTGCAAACGCTTGAGCGGATGCTGCGCGATGCCCAGCCCGATGCGCTCGCGTCGGTTCATGCCGCGATCTGCCGCAAGATTGGCTGGGAGCCGGGGGCAGGCGACGAACGCGCATTCCTTGAGGCGTTCTATGCGCAATTGCGAGCCAAGTTAGAAGGCGACATGCGGTTCGGCAAACGCAAAGGGGACAAGTTTTCGTGAAGATTGATCGGCGGTTCTTCATTGGCGGCACGCTGGCCTTGGGGGTGGGTGCGTGCATCCCGCCTGACCAGAGCCCGGTTGGGCGGCTGGCGGCAGAACTGCGGATCATCGAGGCGGCGGGGAATGGCACGCTGGGCGTCGAGCTGTTCGATACGGGGAGCGGATTGTCAGTCGGGATAAACCGCGACCGGCGGTTCGGCCATGCCTCCTCGTTCAAATTCTCGCTTGCCGCGTTACTGCTGGCGCGCGATGCAGCGGGCGCGATTGACGCCGAACGGCGCGTGACGTGGACCGAGCGCGACATGCTCGACCACGCGCCTTTCACCCGCGAACGGATCGCGGCGGGCGCAACGTTGCGCGAATTGGCACGGGCAACGCAGACAACCTCAGACAATCCGGCGGCCAACATCTTGCTGCGCGAGCTTGGCGGCCCGGTAGCACTGACCGCATTCTGGCGCAGCATTGGCGACGAGGCGAGCCGGGTGGATCGCTACGAACCGGAGATGAACAACGTTCCCCCGTCCGAGTTCCGCGACACCTCCACGCCCGCCGCGATGGCGCGCACGGTGGCCACGATCATTTACGGCGATGTGCTGCCCGAGGCCGCGCGTGCCGATCTCAAAAGCTGGATGATCGCCACTGAAACAGGCCTGCGCCGCGTGCGTGCCGGGCTGCCCGAAGGCTGGATCGCGGGCGATAAGACCGGCACCAGCGGGCTTGTCGGCACTGAAGGCAATTATATCGACATCGGCTTTGCCGAGGGGCCAAAAGGCCAAGCTCCAATCACCTTCGCCTGCTATTTTCGCGCGCGTTCCGCCGGTGATGACATGGGCGCCCGCGCCGAACTCGCGCTGTCGCGGATTGGCAAGGTGATCAAAGAATTCGCGGAGCCGGAACGCGGGTTGCCGCTGGTCGGCAAGCTTTACTGAGCATCCCCCCTTCCCTCGAGGGAAGGGGCTCAATGATCCGGCGTCATCGAAGCCTTTTCCTCACCCCCAAAAATCGCCACCTCGTTCATACCCTCGCTGGTGGCGCGGCCGCGATACATGCCGTTGGTGTTGAAGCTGAAGATCGCGCGCCCTTCAGGCGTGACAATAATCACCCCGCCATCGCCGCCCAGATCGGCCACCTCTGCCATAACCTCGTCAGCAATGCCCTGTGCACTTTGTTCGCTCATCCGCAGCCGTGCGCAAATCTCGTGCGCCACGCCCACCCGGATAAAATACTCACCCCAACCCGTCGCTGACACAGCGCAAGCACGGTTGTCTGCATAAGTCCCCGCGCCGATGACCGGGGCATCGCCGATCCGGCCCCAACGCTTGCCGGTCATTCCGCCGGTCGATGTGCCCGCCGCCATATTGCCACTTTGGTCAAGCGCCACCGCGCCCACCGTGCCAAATTTAAAATCAACGTCAATCGCCGAAAGCTGCTCGGCCTTCATTCGTTCAAGCGCCTCGCGCCGAGCGGGCGTGGCGAAATATTCGGGCGGGGTCACAGCAAAGCCCTGTTCCGCCGCGAATTGTTCAGCGCCCGCGCCCATCAGCATTACGTGCGGGCTGGCGGTGCGCACCGTGTCGGCCAGCAGGATCGGGTTCTTGACCGTTTTCACCCCGGCAATCGCCCCGGCAGAACGGTCACGCCCGTCCATGATCGAGGCGTCGAGCTCGTTGGTCCCATCCCACGTAAACACCGCGCCGCGCCCTGCGTTGAACAGCGGAGAATCTTCCATCGGGATGATCGCGGCCTTGATCGCGTCCATCGCACTGCCGCCATCGGCCAGCACCTTGGCCCCGGCATCGAGCGCGACCTGCAATGCAGCTTCATACGCGGCGCGTTTTTCAGGCGTCATGTCCGCCCGGTCGAGCGTGCCTGCCCCGCCGTGGATCGCCAACGACCACTTTGGCTGAAGCGGCGCGGGTTCCTGCGCCAAAGCAGCAGCGGGGAAGAGGGCAAGAGCGATGAGCGTGATGATGTTTTTCATAGCGGCGATCTGTAACGCGGGCCTGCGTGTTTCGCCAGCTTAACAACACGCGCTGCCCACGCTAAGCGATCGGCCATGATCCTGCGACCTGCCACCATCGCCGATGCGCCCGCGCTTGCCGCGCTCGGGTCCGCGACGTTCATCGCCGCGTTCGGGCACCTTTATACCGCGCAAGACCTCGCCGCATTCCTTGCGCAGGTGCACGCGCCCGGACCAGTTGCCGAAGACATCGCGGGCGCAGAATGCACCCATTGCCTCGCCGATCACGACGGCGCGCTGGTGGCCTATTGCAAGCTTCGGCACCCGAGCCATTACACCGCCCATTCTGACGCGCATAACCCGATTGAATTGGGTCAGCTATACGCCCTGCCGCAGTACACCGGCGCAGGGATCGGCGCGCGGCTGATGGAATGGGCGCTGGCGCACGCGCTCGCTGGCGGTCACGATGCGATTTTGCTGTCGGTCTATTCCGAAAATTACGGCGCGCAGCGGTTTTACCAACGCTATGGCTTTGGCAAAATCGCCGACATTACGTTTCAGGTGGGCGAACAGCTTGATGCAGAATTGCTCTATGAATTGAAATTGTAAGTTTGGGAGAGATAGGATGAGCACGTTTGGACACTCCACCACCACCGATCAGGTGCTGGCGGGCAAAGATCTGTCGGGGCAAACCGTGTTTATCACCGGCGCCAATTCGGGGCTGGGACAGGAAACCGCGCGGGCGATGGCGGCGTGCGGCGCGCAGGTGGTGCTGGCGGGGCGCGATTCTGCCAAGCTTGACGCATCAGTTGCGGCGATCCGCGCGGCGCACCCGGACGCGCAGCTTGAAACAATCATCTGCAATCTCGGTTCGCTCGCCAGCATCCGCGCCTGCGGCGATGAAGCGCGCGGGCGGCTGACAAAGATTGATCTGCTCATCAATAATGCAGGGGTCATGGCATGCCCGCTGATGCACACTGATGATGGGTTCGAAATGCAGTTCGGCACCAATCATCTGGGCCATTTCGCGCTAACAGCCGAATTGCTGCCGTTGATCGAAGCAGGCAACGCCAAGCGCATCGTTAGCCTGTCGAGCCTTGGACATCATCTTGCATCGGTGGATTTTGACGATCCGAATTTTGCGGCTCGCGTCTACGATCCATGGATCAGTTACGGCCAGTCCAAAACCGCCAACATCATGTTCAGCGTCGGGCTTGAAGCACGGTATGCGGCGCGCGGGATCCACGCCTATGCGGTGCATCCGGGCGGAATCGAGACCAATCTGGGACGCCACATGACAGAGGAAATGTCTGCCGCCCTGATGGCGCGGATCAGCGCGCGCAGCGGCGGCTTTAGCTGGAAAACCATTCCGCAAGGCGCGGCCACCAGCTGCTGGGCCGCAACCGCGCCCGAACTTGAAGGCAAAGGCGGGGCCTATTGCGAGGATTGCCACGTCGCAGCGGTTGACGACGAATCTTCAGCCAGCGGCGTACGCTCCTACGCTCTCGACCCAGCCAATGCCGAGCGGCTGTGGACGATCAGCGAGCAACTGACTGGGGCGCAATATCCCGCTTAATCGGCGAGGAAATCTGCCAGCAACCCGAACACATCCTTTGCTTCGCGCGTCGGCGTGATCGCCATGAACACGTGCGGCGCGGCTTCGTATTCGTACAGCTTGGCGTCCACCCCGGCGGCCCGCAATTTGGCCACAAAGGTGCGCGAATCGATGATGAAAATGTCGTGCCGCCCGGTCCAGATGCGGGTCGGCGGCAGCAGCGCGAGATCGGCTGCCGGGGTGTAGAGCGGGCTGACCTCGGCGCTGGCCGGATTGCGCTCTGCGGCCACCATTTCGCCGCACGCGCGCAGAGTGCCGATCTTGAGCATGATATCATACGGTTCAACCGCACCGATCGCCTCGTTTGCCAACGTGAGATCAAGCCACGGCGCGAACAGTGCGAGTTTGCCCGGCTGGGGCCCGCCGCCGGTGCCCGCCGCCGCCTTGGCCAGCCGCAATGCAAGGCACAGCGCCATATGCGCGCCCGCGCTGTCGCCGTTGAGGATAATCCGCGCCGGATCATGCCGCGCAGCCAGTTCGGCAAACACCGCATCGCCCAGTGCATCCTGCGCTGAATGCGGCGCTTCGGGCACGACGGCATAAAGCGGCACGGTGACGCTGATCCCGCAAGCATCGATCATCGCTGCCACCAGCGGCCAGTGCGCTTTGAACATCGGCTGCACGAACCCGCCGCCATGGAAATACAGCATGTGCCACACACCCGGGCCGGATTTGGGGTGAAGCGTCACCACCCGCTCGCCTTCGATCAGGCGCTCTTCCACCCCGAATCGGCCACGAAATGCGTTTGGCAGCGGCGCATCCAAAGGCTGCACACGCCCCGCCATCGCCGCGTGAAAGCCAGCCTCATCATGCGGAAACACCGGTTTGCTGCGCGCCATGACCCATTTTACCGCCCGCAAAATCAGGCTGGGCGCAGCGCTGCGCAGTTCAATCGTGGTGGTGGTCAACATGGTCTCTCCCCCGCGCCTTATAGGCGTCCCACTAAACTGACGCACGCCCTCGCCATGTCAAGCACGCTGACGAGTCATTGCCCCTTCACGCGGGCGCGGCTATAGCAGCCCGATGTCTTCCATTCGGCCTTGGCGCACAATCGAACGGCGCAAATCGCGTCAGATCATGGTGGGGAATGTCCCTGTGGGCGGCGATGCGCCGATCACTGTGCAGACCATGACCAACACCCCGACAGAGGACGTGCGCGCCACGCTCGACCAGATTCGCCGGTGTGAGGACGTGGGCGCAGACATTATCCGCGTATCCTGCCCGACCGAAGAATCGACCCGCGATTTTAAAAAAATCACCCGCGCGGCGCGGATTCCAATCGTTGCTGACATTCACTTCCACTACAAACGCGCGTTGGAAGCGGCTGATGCCGGCGCGGCGTGTCTGCGGATCAACCCCGGCAATATCGGTTCAGCCCAGCGCGTGGCTGAGGTTGTGCGCGCGGCCAAGGCCAATGGCTGCGCAATCCGCATCGGGGTGAACGCGGGCAGTCTGGAAAAAGACCTGCTCGAAAAATATGGCGAGCCCTGCCCCGAAGCGCTGATTGAAAGCGCGCTGGATCATATCAAGCTGTTGCAGGATCATGATTTTCACGAATTCAAGGTGGCGGTGAAGGCCAGCGACCTGTTCCTCGCGGTCGCTGCCTATCATGGGCTGGCCGAAACGGTCGATTGTCCGCTGCATCTGGGCATCACCGAGGCGGGCGGGTTGATCGGCGGCACGGTCAAATCGAGCATCGGCATGGGCAGTCTGCTGTGGGCGGGCATCGGCGACACTATCCGCGTATCGCTGTCAGCCGAGCCTGAGCAGGAGATCAAGGTAGGGTTCGAAATGCTCAAATCGCTCGGCCTGCGCACACGCGGGGTGCGGGTGGTTTCCTGTCCATCATGTTCACGCCAGGGCTTTGACG
Organism: Sphingomonadales bacterium; assembly: GCA_038224685.1. Classification (GTDB taxonomy): domain Bacteria; phylum Pseudomonadota; class Alphaproteobacteria; order Sphingomonadales; family Sphingomonadaceae; genus Erythrobacter. The sequence continues at coordinate 18,891 of JBBRFG010000008.1, read as the reverse complement.
TGATCCGCACGGTCGAAGCGCTGGAACAGCGGCTCGAACACATCAAGACCCCGATGAGCCTGTCGATCCTTGGCTGCGTGGTCAACGGCCCGGGCGAAGCGCGTGAAACCGATATCGGCCTGACCGGCGGCGGCGCGGGCAAGCATATGGTTTATCTGCGCGGGGTGACCGATCACACGGTGGAAAGCGAGAGCATGCTCGATCATATCGTGCGCCTAGTCGAAGCGAAAGCTGCCGAGATCGATGCAGGCGAGGCGACTGCGTTTGATCCGCATGCGGCGCCCGCCCAGCCCGCAGAAGCAGCGGCGTGAAGCCAGCCGCACTGACAGTGCTGGCCGCGCTTGCATTATCCGCGTGCGCGACTGCGCCCGCGCCCCAGTCCACCTCGGCCTTGGCGTCGGCCCCTACACATCCCGAAGCGCGCGTCTATGCCGTCGTCCCCGATGCGATGGCCAATGTCGACGCGGCGCTCACCCGCGCCGCTACGGCGGACAAGCGGGTGCTGCTGGTGATGGGAGCGAACTGGTGCCACGATAGCCGCGCCTTTGCCGGATGGATGGAAACCCCACGCTTTACCGCGCTGGCGGCGCAGCATTACGAATTGGTGTTCGTCAATGTTGGCATGCCGCAATCGGGCGATGGGCATAACCTTGCGATTGCGCAGCGGTTCGGCCTGAGCGAATTTCCCGGCACGCCTGCCGTGCTGGTGCTGACCGCCGATGGGCGGCTGGTGAACGCTGACACCGCCGCCAGTTGGCGCAATGCCGCCAGCCGCAGCGAAGATGCCATTTTCACCGAGCTGACCGCGTTGGCCACGGCCGCCGCACCCACTGCCGATTAAGCCCAGACAACCCAATGACCGCCGCACTGCTGCTCGCCTTCGCACTTGCGATGGATGCGTTTGCGGTTGCGTTGACGCAGGGCGCGCGGTTCCGGCCCGGTTGGCGCGGCGGGGCGGGAATTGCGCTCACCTTTGGCGTGTTTCAGGGCGTAATGCCGCTGATTGGCTGGGGCATTGGCGCGGCGGCGCTGGTTTACGTCGCTGCGGTCGATCACTGGGTTGCCTTCGGGGTGCTCGTATTCCTCGGCGTGAGAATGCTTGGCGGACATATCGGCGAGGCGGAGGCGGAGGCGGCCCGCGCGCTCACCGGCAAGGCGCTGCTGATCGCGGGCGCTGCCACCAGCGTTGATGCGCTCGCCGCCGGGATCACGTTACCGACGCTGGATTTTGCGCCGCTGACGGCTGCCGCGTTGATCGGGGTGGTCACCCTCGCCCTCAGCGGGGCGGGCGTGATGCTTGGGCGAGTGGCAGGCGACCGGTTCGGCACATGGGCCGAACGCGCGGGCGGGGTGATCCTGATCGCGCTGGGGTGCAAAATCCTTGCCGAACACACCGGCTGGCTTTGACGCGCCGTGCTCCACGTCGTCCACCATGCCGATTATATGGCCCCGCGCCCGGAACGCGGCAGTTTCAGGTTCGACAAATATTACCTGGTAATGGAGGAATTGCGCGCATCTGGCGTGCCGATGACTGAACACGCGCCCCAGCCGTGCCCGCGCGAATGGTTAGAAGCGGTGCATTGCCCCGATTACGTCGATCAGGTGTTTCGCGCCGACGTCCCGCGCGACAAAGAACGCCGGATCGGGTTCCCGGTGACCCCGGCCATCACCCGCCGCGTGCGCCATACCTGCGGCGGCACCTGGCTGGCGGCCAAACTGGCGATGCAGCATGGCTATGCCGCCAATTCTGCGGCGGGCAGCCACCATGCGTTGCATGATACCGGCGCGGGGTATTGCGTGTTCAACGATCTGGCGGTCACCGCCAATCGCTTGATTGCCGAAGGGGCGGCGGCGCGCATCCTGATTGTCGATCTGGACGTTCATCAAGGCGATGGCACCGCCAGCCTGACTGCCGGGCGCGCGGATATATTCACGCTGTCACTCCATGCCGAAAAGAACTTTCCGGTCAGGAAAGCCCGTTCCAGCCGGGACGTGCCGCTGCCCGATGGGGCAGATGATGATGGCTACATGGCGGCGCTGACCAGCCACTTGCCCGAAGTGCTGGGCGACTTCGCTCCCGATTTCGTGCTGTATCAGGCGGGCGTCGATCCGCACCGCGACGACAAGCTGGGCCGGTTGGCGCTGAGCGATGACGGCCTGTCTCTGCGCGACCGGTTTGTGGTGCGCGAAGCCCGCCGCCGGGGGCTTGCTATCGCGTCGGCGCTGGGCGGCGGATATGGCGACGATGCCCGCGAAGTCGCCGCCCGCCATGCCCGGTCTATGCTGGCGATGGCGGCAGAAAACGCAAGCGTGCCTGCCCCATAACCGTGCTAGGGTGCACGCAATCCATTGATCGAGGACGAATATGGCTGATTTTTCCACCGATTACCTGATTGTCGGCGCTGGCGCAGTCGGCCTCGCCTTTGCCGATACCCTGATCGACGAAGACCCCGATTGCCACATCACCTTCGTTGACCGCCACGCCAAACCCGGCGGCCATTGGAACGACGCCTATTCATTTGTCGCGCTGCACCAGCCTTCGGCGTTTTACGGCGTCAATTCGATGGCGTTTCCGGGCGAGCAGATTGACACCCACGGTTCCAATCAGGGGCTGTACGCGCTCGCCAGCGGGACTGAGGTTTCGGCCTATTTCGAAAAGGTGATGAACCTGCGGCTGCTGCCCACCGGGCGGGTCGCCTATCATCGCCTGTCCGAGTTCAAGGGCCGAGATGCACACGGCATCGCGCGGATCGCAGGCGTGCTGTCGGGCGCAGAGCGCACCATCGCCGTTCGCCGCAAGCTGGTTGACGCCACTTTTTACCAGACTTCGGTGCCGAGCACCCATGCGCGCAGCTTTCCGGTGGCAGACGGTGTGCGCATCGCAGTGCCGGGGATGCTGCCCGACCTTTGGAAAACGCGCGGCGCGATCCCCGGCCATTTCGTGATCCTTGGCGGCGGCAAGACCGCAATGGATGTTGGCGTGTGGCTGATCGAAGCCGGGGTCGATCCTGACCGGATCAGCTGGGTGCGCCCGCGCGATAGCTGGATCAACAACCGCAAATACGTCCAGCCGGGTGAAGATTTCATCGCCGCGACGGTCGAAAGCCAAGTCGCGCATCTCGAAGCGATCATGCAGGCCGACACCGGCGAGGCGGTGTTCGAACAGCTGGAACGCGGCGGATATATGCTGCGGATTGACCCATCCGTTACGCCCGAGATGTATCACTACGCGGTGATTTCCGAAGGCGAAATTGCGCTGCTGCGGCGGATCACACGGGTCATTCGCACCGGGCGCGTGACCGGCATCACACCCGGCGCGCTGCATTTCGGTGAGGCGGTCCACGCGGTGCCGGATGACGCATTGTTCATCGATTGCACTGCACGCGCCGTGCCGTTTGCTGCGACCGACAATGCCGGGCCGCAATTTCGCGGTGACACGATTGTGCTGCAACCGGTCAATGTGCCGCTCGTTACCCTGAGCGCCGCGCTGACCGCGTTTCTCGAAGTGCATTACGCCGATGATGCGACCCGCAATCAGCTGGCGCGCACCGGCCCGCTGACTGATACACCGGGCGCCTTCCCCTATGCGTTCATGTTGAACATGATGAACCGCGGCACTTGGGCGCAGACGCCAGAGATTGCCGCGTGGCTGGGCAAGTCGCGGCTCGATCCGACCGGGCCGACAGTAGCGCGGATGATCGCTGCCGGTGACCCGCGTCTGGCAGTGCTCAACGGGTTCCGCACCGCAGTCAAACAGGCCATGCCCGATGTCATCCGGCTGGGCATGGCGGCCAAGGCCATTCACGAAGCACCGCGCCCTGCCATGACATGACGCACCGGTGCGATGAACCGCGTGATTTGGGTGTTGGGAACGCACGCCTGCGCGGTTACGTTGTCACACAATGAATAGGCGTGACCTTATCAAAAGCTCCCTGATTGCAGGAGCGGCGTTGGCTTTGCCCGCGCGCCTTGCCGCAGCGGTAGCTGCGGGCACCCCGCGCGACCGTATCCTGTTCGATATTGCCCAGCGCGAATTGCTGCGCGCAGGCGATGCGATCTGGAAACGTGACATCGTCGGGATAGCGGATTTTGGCCTGCATTCGGCCCGTCCCCGGTTTCACTTCGTCAATCTGGAGCGGAGCGAAGTGCAGTCCTACCACGTCAGCCACGGCACCGGATCTGACCCGCAGCATGATGGCTGGCTCAAAGCATTTTCCAACGCCGAAGGCTCGCTTTCAACCAGCCGCGGGGCGTATGTGACGTGGGAATGGTATACGGGCCGCTATGGCACGTCGGTGCGGCTTGGCGGGCTCGATCAAAGCAACGAGGCCGCGCTGCGCCGCTATATCGTGATGCACCGCGCCGCATACGCAGAATCCGCGCATATTGACCGCTGGGGCCGACTTGGCCGTTCAAACGGGTGCTTTGCAATGGGCGAGGAACAATTTCAGCTGGCCTTGTTGCACCTGTCTGGCGGGCGGCTACTATTCGCCGACAGCCTTGGGCTGGAAGAAGACGGCAGCATCCAGCCGCTGCCTGAATTTGCGATGATTGACCGCCCTCCGCTCGAAGTCACCCGGCGTCCCGGACTGAGCGGGTTTTGAGCGCCCCCGCCTAGCTATCCTGCAAATCGTCCTCGATCACAATAACTTCATCCGTCGGCACAATGCTACGCTCGCGCACCCGCGGTTTGTCGAGGCTGGCGAGCACTTTGGTATCGCGGCCGTAGATGTCTTTGAAGGTCGCCATCTCGCCGTTGATGTCCGATGCCATAGTGAAATAGGTGATGTAGGCGGGCCATTGCTTTTCCAGCATCACTTTGGTGTATTTGCCCGACGACGAAATCGCTACCGCTTCATCTTTGGTCGCGCCTTTGCCCAGTATCGCCATCGTCATCGCCAGTTCAAGCGCGCGTTCGGTGCGAATGCAGCCGTGCGACAGCGCGCGCGACTGATTGGCGAACAGGTGCCGCGACGGCGTATCGTGGAAGAAAATCGCGTGTGCGTTCGGCATTTCCAGCTTCATCATGCCCAGCGAATTGCCCGGCCCCGGCTGCTGCACCACGGTGATATAACCATTCGCGCCTTTGGTCGCGGCATAGCCGTTGCGTTTGGCCCAAGCGGGATTGGCAATCGCCCGCGCGCCCAAGCCTTCGCCTTTGACGATTGATTGCGGCACGGTCCACGTCGGGTTGAACACCACGCCTTCGACCATTTCAGCAAGCTGCGGGGTGGCGGTGCGCCCCGGTTTGCCCACCACGGTGCGATACGTGCTGATGATCCGATCTTTGACCGTCAGGCGCAACTGAAACTCTGGCACGTTGGTTATCAGATATTGCGAACCCAGATCGCGCGCCAGCCAGCGCCAGCGGTCCATATTGGCGCGGATCAGCTTGCGTTTGGCGGTGCTGGCATCGGGTGTCTGCGCCAGTTCGGCACGCAGCCGGGCGTAATCAGGGTGCGTCGGCGCGAGTTTAGCCAGCGTGCCCGCGATATCGCCAGACATTACAGCTTCGGCAAGGACATCGCCCGTGCGGGAATTGTCCCGGTCAGGATCGACCACGAACCACTGTTCGCGCGCGTCCATCGGCGTGCGCCCGTCGCGCAGATCCTCGACCAACCAGACAAAGCTTTGCGAGGCGATCTGGTTCAACTCGTCAGATGGCCCTGCGGCCAGCGCGACCTTGAGCGGTTGCAGGTCGTAGTCCATCGGATCGAGACCTTCGGCGGCGATCTCTTCGATTGCGACGACCAGCCGTGCGGCTTGTCCAACGGTCCAGACCTGCACCAGCGGCTTGGGCGCGGCCTGCGGAAACGCCTGTTCAAACACATCGCGCGGGGTGGGCATTTCCATGCGCGCAGGGCCGCTCCAGTCTTCGCTTTTGGGGAGCATTTCGGGGCGCGCCGCAGTGCTATCCTGTGCCATCGCTGCTGTCGCCAGCACTGCTGCTAGCGCAGTGCTGGCCGCCAGTTTGCCCGAGAACTTTATCATCGTGTTTGCCTTTTCACCCCGTATCGCCGCCAAGCGCGGCGCAGCCGTTTCCGCCCCGGTTATAGTCCGGGCCCGGCGCCCCTATCAACCACCTTCGCTTTCGCAGCGGTTAATGTGCACAGCGGTCTGCTGCGCGGTCACACCCATTCTCGCAGCTCAGCAGGCGTGACGCGGCAAGCCAACCCCACTAACACGCACACCATGCCGTTCAGGAACCATCCGTTGCTGCCGTTTTTCGCCGCTTTGGCAGGCGTCGGGTTCTTGTCGTTGATGGATGCTTTCATGAAAGAGGCGGCGCTGATGATTGGCGCCTACACCGCCACTGTGCTGCGTTCTGCCGTCGGCGCGGCGATTATTGCGCCGGTGTGGCTGGCGCGCGGGCCAGCATGGCCGACGCGGGCGGTGCTAAAGCTGCACCTGACCCGCGGCGTCGTATCGGCATTTATGGCGCTGACGTTTTTCTTCGCGCTCACTCGCCTGCCGCTGGCCGAGGCGATTGCGCTCAGTTTCATCGCTCCGCTGATTGCGCTCTATCTCGCCAGCGTGTTGCTGGGCGAGGAGGTCAGCCGCGCGGCTGTGATGGCGAGCCTGCTCGGCTTTGCGGGTACGTTGGTGATTGTCGGCGGACGGATCGGACAGGGTTCGTTCGACGAAGGTGCGGCGGTTGGCATGGCGGCGCTGTTCATCTCGGCCTTGCTCTATGCCTATAATTTCATCGTTATCCGGCGGCAGGCACAGGTGGCGGGGCCGCTGGAGATCACGACGTTTCACAGCGGGATCGGCGGGCTGGTGCTGTTGACCCTTGCCCCATTTTTGTGGACTGCGCCAAGCGGGGCGGCGCTGCTGCCGCTGCTGGCGGCGGGCGCGCTGACGGTTGCAGGGTCGCTGTCAATTGCCTGGGCCTATGCCCGGGCCGAGGCGCAGGCGCTGGTGCCGACCGAGTATTCCGGGTTTGTCTGGGCGGCGGGGTTCGGCTGGTTGTTCTTCCGCGAAGGGGTAACTTGGCCAACGCTGGCGGGAACCGCGTTGATTGTTGCGGGATGCTGGCTCGCCGCCCGGCCCAAGCGCCGCGCCCCCATGACCGCCATTTAAGGTATTCTGCCGAGGGCAGCCCCCTTGACCTCGCGCGCCCGAAAGCGCACTGGCGGCGGCGAAACCGCGCCCTAGGTGGATCGGGGCGGGTCAATCTGAAAAGGATTAAAACCCCCCATGACCGCAATCGGCCAGGACACGCTCGCAACCCGTCAGACCCTTGCTGTGGGAGGCAAGGAATACGCCTATTATTCGCTGGCCAAAGCCGCCGAGCAATTGGGCGATATTGCGCGGTTGCCGTTGTCGATGAAGGTGCTGCTGGAAAACCTGCTGCGGTTTGAAGATGGCGGTTTCACCGTAGGGCGTCAGCATATTCAGGCGATTGTCGACTGGCAGGATAACCCCGTCACTGGCGAGGAAATCCAGTATCGCCCCGCGCGCGTGCTGTTGCAGGATTTCACCGGCGTGCCGTGCGTGGTCGATCTGGCCGCGATGCGCGATGCGATCAAGAAACTGGGCGGCGACACCGCCAAGATCAATCCGCTGGTGCCGGTCAATCTGGTGATCGACCATTCGGTGATGGTCGATGAATTCGGTCATCCCAAAGCGATGGAAGCGAATATGGCGCTCGAATATGAGCGAAATGCCGAACGCTATGATTTCCTCAAGTGGGGTTCCAAGAGCTTTCAGAACTTTACCGCGGTGCCGCCGGGCACCGGGATCTGCCATCAGGTGAACCTTGAAAACCTGGCCCAAGCGGTGTGGTCTTCGCAGGATCCAGACGGGATGATGGTCGCCTATCCCGATACCTGCGTTGGTACCGACAGCCACACCACCATGATCAACGGGCTGGGTGTGCTCGGCTGGGGCGTTGGCGGGATCGAGGCTGAGGCCGCGATGCTGGGCCAGCCGGTTTCGATGCTGATCCCCGAAGTGGTCGGCTTCCACCTCGAAGGGCGCATGGCCGAAGGCGTGACCGCGACCGATCTGGTCCTGACCTGCGTGCAAATGCTGCGCGAAGTCGGCGTGGTCGGGCGGTTCGTGGAGTTTTATGGCCCCGGCGTCGCCAACCTGACGCTGGCCGACCGCGCCACCATCGCCAACATGGCGCCAGAATACGGCGCGACCTGCGGGTTCTTTGGGATCGATGACAAGACCATCGACTACCTGCGCCTGACCGGCCGGAGCGAAGAAAACATCGCGCTGGTCGAAGCCTATGCCCGCGCGCAGGGCATGTGGTTTGATCCGGCCAACGTGCCGGTATTCACCAATACCCTCAGCCTCGATATGGCGGCGGTCGTCCCCAGCCTTGCCGGACCCAAGCGCCCGCAGGACAAGGTAATCCTGCAAGAGGTCGACGATCTGTTCAACAGCGACCTTACCAAGGTTTACGGCAAATCCGGCCCTGCGCGGGTCGCGGTGGAGGGTGCAAGCCATGATATCGGCGATGGCGACGTGGTGATTGCCGCGATTACCAGCTGCACCAACACCTCCAACCCCGATGTGCTGATTGCGGCTGGGCTGGTTGCCAAGAAAGCGAACGAGCGCGGGTTGAAGCCGAAACCGTGGGTGAAAACGTCGCTGGCACCCGGATCGCAGGTGGTCACGGATTATCTCGTGAAGTCGGGCCTGCAAACCCACCTCGATGCGCTCGGCTTTGATCTGGTCGGCTATGGCTGCACCACCTGCATCGGCAATTCCGGCCCGCTCGCCGCGCCGATCAGTGCGGCGATCAACGGCAATGACATCGTTGCCGCCAGCGTGTTGTCGGGCAATCGCAATTTCGAAGGCCGCGTGTCGCCCGATGTGCGCGCCAACTTCCTTGCCTCGCCGCCGCTGGTGGTCGCCTATGCGTTGAAGGGCACGGTCACTGAGGACATTACCACCACCCCGATTGGGCAGGACCAGCACGGCAATGACGTGATGCTGGCTGATCTGTGGCCGACCAACGCCGAAATCGCCGAAAACCGCGCCGCCAACATCGACCGTTCGATGTTCGTCAACCGCTATGCCAATGTCTATGACGGTGACGAGCATTGGCAGGCAATCACGGTGGAACCATCGGATACCTACCAATGGCGCGCGGGATCGACCTATGTCGCCAACCCGCCGTACTTTGAAGGCATGACCATGACGCCCGCGCCGGTGATCGACATCATCGATGCCAAGCCACTGGCGGTGCTGGGCGATTCGGTCACCACCGATCACATTTCGCCCGCTGGTTCGATCAAGGAAGACAGCCCCGGCGGCAAGTTCCTGATGGCCAATCAGGTCGCTAGGAAGGACTTCAACTCCTACGGTTCGCGGCGCGGCCACCATGAAGTGATGATGCGCGGCACCTTTGCCAACATCCGTATCAAGAACGAGATGGTCCCCGGCGTCGAAGGCGGGTTTTCCACTCACAACGGCGAAATCATGCCGATTTATGACGCCGCCATGCGCCATAAGGACGATGGCACCCCGCTGGTCGTCATCGGCGGCAAGGAATATGGCACCGGATCGTCACGCGACTGGGCCGCCAAAGGCACGATCCTGCTCGGCGTGCGGATGGTGATCGTCGAAAGCTTTGAACGGATCCACCGTTCGAACCTGGTCGGCATGGGCGTGCTGCCGTTGCAGTTCAAGGATGGCGACACCCGCGCGACCTTGGCCCTGTCGGCAGATGAGACCTTTTCGATCCGCGGTCTGGCTAATCTGGTTCCGGGCCAAGATGTTACCGTCGAAGTGAGCCGCGCCAACGGAACGACATTCACCTTTGCCGCGCTGTGCCGGATAGATACCGCCAACGAAATGGAATATTACCGCCACGGCGGTATTCTCCATTTCGTTTTGCGCAAATTGGCGGCATAACGGCTGAATGATCACCGCTCGTTACACAGCTCTTGCCGCCGCCCTGCTGACGCTTGGGGCTTGCGGGGATGAGCCCGAAGCGGATCGTGAAGGCGAAGGAGCGCCGTCCGCCCCGCTCGGATTTGAACTGGCGCTGGCCGGAATGGGTGGCGGTGTGAGTGGCAGTGGGAGCGGATATACGGCAGCGCCCGACACGACGCCCGGCCCCGGCCCCGCCCCCGCCCCCGCCCCTATGATAATCGATCTGTCACCAGAACAACTTGCTGCACGGATCAAGGCAGGCAATGTCAGGCTGATCGACGTGCGCACCGATGCCGAGGTTGCCGAAGGCGTGATCCCCGGCGCAGAACATATCGCGCTCGACCAGTTTGACCCGGCCTCGCTGGATTTGTCGGACGGGCGCGAGGTGGTGCTATATTGCCGATCAGGCCGCCGTTCGGCCATTGCGGGCGAAGCGCTGGCGGCAGTGACCGGAAAGCCGGTGGAACACCTTGCCGGGGGCATCATCGCTTGGGACGCCGCGCAGCAACCTATCGCACCGCGTTAGAGCACTTTCAGTCTGACCAAACACATAGGGCGGCCCAATCGAGGGCCGCCCTGTGTGTTTGCGGTTCTGCCGATCAGCCCGCGTCGGTGAACTTGCGGCGACCAAGGATTGCAGCAGCAGCAAGGCCGAACAGGATCATCATCGGCGGCGCGGGTACATCATTCCCACCCGTGGTGCCGCTCGTGCCGCTCGTTCCGCCGGTGCTGCCCGACGAAGAGGACGAGGAGCTGCTGCTGCTGCTACTGCTCGACGAGGAACTCGAGCCGCTCGTGCCGGTGCTACCGGAAGAAGAGCCGCTGGAGCTGCCTGACGACGAGCTGCTGGTGCTGCCGGTCATGTCACCCGAAGTGTTGCCGCCGCTGGTCGCGCCGCCCGAAGACGACGAACTGCTGCTGCTCGACGAGGAGGATGACGAACTGGACGACGACGATGAGGATGACGAGCTTGAAACATTGCCGGAAGAGCTAGAGACGTTGCCGGAAGAGCTCGACACGTTGCCCGAAGAACTGGACACCGCACCTGTGGAGCTCGAAACACCGCCCGTGGAACTTGAGACACCGCCCGTGGAACTCGACACGCCCCCGGTCGAGCTCGATACCCCGCCCGTTGATGAACTGACATTGCCAGAGCTTGAAACGGCTCCAGTGCTGGATGACACATTACCAGACGACGACACCGTGCCGGTGCTGCTTGATACAGTGCCCGTGGATGTCGATGTGGAAACCTGACCCGTTGACGAACTGATCTGGCCCGAAGACGAACTGGTCGACGTGGAATTGTCGATATTAATGACGACACCGCCCGAGGTGGTCGCACCCGAGGTCGTGCCGCCCGAAGTCGCACCTGGATCCCCCGACGTAAAACCGCCCGTAGTCGTGGTGGTGGTGCTGACCGAACCGCCAGCGCCGCCGCCACCGCCGCCGCCAAAGAACCCGCCAAAGAACCCGCCGCCGCCGCCGAAGCCGCCGCCGAACCCACCGCCGCCAAAACCGCCAAAACCAACGCCCGGACCGCCGCCGCCCGAAATCGGCGGAAGCGGCGGCAATGGTGCGGGCAGATAGGCGACTTGCGCAATCGGCGGGCATTCATTGGGATCAAAATAGGTCTGAACCGCGCCCGTAGGCACGCTGGCTGCTGCGCCCGGGCCAACCGGCTGACATTCGATCGTCCGCTCTACAATCCGGCGGCGGCGCTGTTCGAGCAACGGCACATCGCGTTGGCGTGTCTTGATATAACGCGCGCCCGAATCCGGATCGACCGCGATCAGTTTGCCATCGATCTTGGACGAAAACTCTGGCTCGTCCGTATTGAGCGGTTCGGCAATACGCACCGCGCCGCCCTGCAACAATGCAACCCCCGCAGCAGCAGCAGATAGTTTTGCGATGGCCAATTTGAGCGACATAATCGGTAACCCTGTTTGCCTGTGACGAGGAATGCGGACCACCCGCACTTCCTTCAAATCCAGCGTCCGTTTGATGACAGAAACCGGGAACGGGCAATCCGCTTAACCATGTCAAACCCCGCAAAGGCGCTGGATTCGGCCCGAAAAGGCGGGATTTCAGGCGTGCTGTCCCGAACTGGCACCGAAACCGCAGCGTGGTTAGCCCGCGCGGTTAATCCTCGTTGTCGAATAGCCCGGTTTGGCGCTTTGCGAGAGAATCGCCCCGAAAATCGCCGCCAAGGTCTGTCGGCAGGGCTAGTTCCAAATGCGCCCAGCCATCATCATTGAGCATTCGTCCGCGCGCGGTGCGGGCGATCAGGCCTAGTTGAATGAGGTAGGGTTCGACCACCTCCTCCACCGTGTCGCGCGGCTCGGCAAGGCCTGCTGCCAGCGTTTCGATCCCCACCGGGCCGCCTTTGTACATTGCGGCAATCATGGTGAGGTACCGGCGGTCCATACTGTCGAGGCCCAAGCGGTCGATCTCCAGCCGGGTCAGCGCATCATCGGCGACCGCGCGGGTGACAGAGGGTGCGCCAGCGACATCGGCAAAGTCGCGCACCCGGCGCAGCAAGCGGCCTGCAACCCGCGGCGTCCCGCGCGCGCGCCGCGCAATCTCGTGCGCGCCATCAGGGGCGATGCTGAGGCCGAGCAGCCCGGCGGCGCGGGTAACGACCCGTTCCAATTCTTCATGGCTGTAGAAATTGAGGCGAACGGGAATGCCGAACCGGTCGCGCAGCGGCGTGGTTAGCAAGCCCTGCCGCGTGGTTGCGCCGATCAGCGTGAACGGCGGCAGGTCGATCCGCACGCTGCGCGCCGACGGCCCTTCGCCGATTATCAGATCAAGCGCGCGGTCCTCCATCGCCGGGTAGAGCACTTCCTCGACCACCGGAGAGAGCCGGTGAATTTCGTCGATGAACAGCACGTCATGCGGTTCGAGATTGGTGAGCAGCGCGGCCAGATCGCCCGCCTTGGCGATGACAGGGCCGCTGGTGGCGCGAAAGCCCACGCCGAGTTCGGCTGCGATGATCTGCGCCAGCGTGGTCTTGCCCAGACCGGGCGGGCCAAAGAACAGCGTATGATCCATCGCCTCACCGCGCGCGCGCGCAGCAGCGATGAAGACGGCAAGATTGCCCTTGGCCGCTTCCTGCCCAACGAATTCGGCGAGCCGTTTGGGGCGCAGCGCCGCGTCATGGTCGCCCGGCTGGCGGGCGGGGATGTGGAGGGGGGTGTTGGGGGGGGTCACTGATTGCCTCCCGTGGGCCACGCACGCGAGTGATGCAAGACGCGCAGGATGATTACTGCCGCGCCGTCAAACCGATACAGGATGCGGTAGCCGCGATAGGCCTTACAGCGCAGGCCCTCGCCGAATTCCGGCCGCAGAGCAGCCGACAACGGATATTCGCCAAGAAATGCGAAAGCACGCCTGATTGCGGCGCTCATGGCGTCAGCCGCTGCGATGCCGAACGTGTCGATTCCGTAATCGTCGATGGCTTCAAGATCGGACCGGGCACTTGGCGCAATCTGGACTTCAACCACGGCGCGATTCGCGCGTCGCCCTGATTTCGTCGAGCACTTCAAAAGCGTTCTGCTCGCACACGCCCGATGCGATGCCGATGGCGACCTGTTCGCGCACCCAAGCGATGTCTTCGGGGGTTTCAGCGGCGGTATTCTCAGCCGCCTCGCCGATCAGACCCTCCTGATCGCGCCGCACCAAATCGCGGATATAATCCGCCGCATCAGCATAGCGACCTTCGGCCAGCCGCTGCTCGATCCATCGCCGCAAACCGGGGGGAAAGTCGGAGGTCATCTCGCCCATACGGAGGTCATAGGGCTTTTGGTGGGGGGTTGGAAGAGGGCGAGATGGCGGGCACCATTTCAATTTTCGCCCACAGTGATAGCGGCGCAATCGACTCTGAAACAAGTTCAGGGTGACGATGAAAGCCCGCCATCACCCCGCCGCCTTTTTCAGCGCCACGCGGATCAGGTCGCCTTCGCTGGCGCCCTCACCCAAGTCCGCCAGCGCGCGCGCCACGGCTTGCGCAGCCACCGCTGGCTTGAACCCGAGGTTCTCCAACGCGCTGGCGGCATCTGCGCCGGGGCTGCCCGCCCGCGCCGCCGCCACGCCAACCGCAAACCCGCCGCCGCCGGGCATCGCGCCAGCCTTGTCCTTCAATTCGTTGACGATCCGCCCCGCCAGTTTCGGCCCCACGCCGTTGGCGCGCGCCACCATCGCCGCATCGCCGCGCCCGCAGGCGTCGCGCAGTTCGCCGGTTGCCAGCGCCGACAGAATCGCCAGCGCCACCTTGCTGCCCACGCCCTGCACCCCGGTCAGCAGCCGGAACCAATCGCGTTCGGCCCCTTCGGCAAAGCCCAGCAGGCGCATATCGTTCTCGCTCACCTGCAACTGGGTGTGGACGGTGCAGGCTTCACCCACCTCGCCCAAAGCGGCGAGCGTGCGGCTGGAACAGTGGACGAGGTAGCCCACCCCGCCGACATCGACGATGGCCCAATCCTCGCCCACCGCATCGAGCCTGCCAGAAAGTTTTGCGATCATGTTATGTTCCTGCCGCAATCAATCCGGTTTGGCTAGTGCCGCGCAGGGTTTTCACGTGAAGACACGACGATGTCGTTCAGACGGCGACCGCCGCTCTCAACAATGAGGGCTGTCGTGCTTCCGCACGGCTTGGCCGAGCGGGGGAGGACGGGGCCAGAACACAATGCAGCGCTCTTTGCGTCTTCGCGTGAACCAAATAGCGCACACCGCTCCCACCGCTCGACAGGCGCGCCATTTGCGGTAATGAAACGCGCATGAGCTGGAACACCTTTGGGCGCGTGCTGCGCTTTACCACTTGGGGCGAAAGTCACGGGCCTGCATTGGGCGCGGTGGTGGATGGATGCCCGCCGGGGCTGACCCTGACCGAGGATTGCATCCAGCCGTTCATGGATGCGCGCAAGCCCGGTCAGAACCGCTTCACCACGCAGCGGCGCGAGGATGATCTGGTGCGGATCCTGTCGGGCGTATTTGAAGGCAGGACGACCGGCACGCCCATCTCGCTGACGATCGAGAACACCGATCAGCGCAGCAAAGATTACGCCGACATCGCCCAATCTTACCGCCCCGGACATGCCGATTATGCCTATGACGCCAAATACGGCATCCGCGATTATCGCGGCGGCGGGCGGTCATCCGCGCGCGAGACGGCGGCGCGGGTGGCGGCGGGCGCGGTGGCGCGGCTGATTATCCCCGAAGTCAGCATCGTCGCCTATGTGTGCGAGTTGGGCGGCGATCCGATTGATCCGGCGCAGATTGACCACAGCGAAATTGCCCGCAACCCGTTCTTCTGCCCCGATCCTGAAGCGGCCAAGCGCTGGGAGGCGAAGGTTGATGCTGCGCGCAAAGCCGGGTCGTCACTCGGCGCGGTTGTCGAATGCGTCGCGAGCGGCGTGCCCGCAGGGTGGGGCGCGCCGATCTACGCCAAACTCGACAGCGATCTGGCCGCAGCGATGATGACGATCAACGCGGTCAAAGGTGTCGAGATCGGCGACGGGTTCGCCGCCGCGCGGCTGAGCGGCGAACAGAACGCTGACCGGATGCGCCCCGGCCCGGATGGCAAGCCGCTCTACGCCAGCAACCACGCAGGCGGCACGGCGGGCGGCATTTCGACCGGGCAACCCGTGGTGTGCCGCGCGGCGTTCAAGCCGACAAGCTCAATCCTCACCCCGGTGGAATCGATCAATTCGGCGGGCGAGGCGGTCGAAGTCGTCACCAAAGGCCGCCACGACCCCTGCGTCGGCATTCGCGGCACCCCGGTGGTCGAAGCAATGATGGCGCTGGTGCTGGCTGACCACAAGCTGCTGCACCGGGGGCAGTTGGGTTAGCGATAGCGCGACAAGACCGCGCTCAAGTAGCGTAAGCGGTAGCGATACAAAAACGCGCTCAAGTAGCGCAAGCGATAGCGCAAGCGATAGCGCAACAAGAACGCGCTCGGAATTCTTGAGGCGCGGCCCCTCAGGGCTACGAATTTCTCGCTCACGCAGGCTGCGCCCGCCCGCAGGCCCGATGGGTCGAGCTTCTCGAGCGCCGGATAGTGTGCGCGACCGTAATCGCCTCACTCAATCAATAGCTGCGTATTAATCGATTGGACGCACCATCCTGAAAGCGTAATCTCCAACCCATAGATCGGCCCAAGCGGCGAGTCTGACGCAATCACACTTTGAGGAGATTATAATCATGGACGCAAAAACTGGCGAGATGAGCGGCTGCCCGTTCCACGGTGACAGCGCAACCCGCAGCCTGCTGGGCCGCACCAACCGCGATTGGTGGCCGCAGGCGATGCAGCTCGATATCCTGACCGAACAGGGCAAAAGCGCCAATCCCTACGGCGAAGATTTCGATTATGCCGAAGCGTTCAACACGCTCGATTACGCCGCGCTCAAGGCCGATCTGACCGCTTTGATGACGGATGATCAGCCGTGGTGGCCAGCCGATTATGGGCATTACGGCCCGTTCTTCATCCGTATGTCGTGGCACGCAGCCGGCACCTATCGCACCGGCGACGGGCGCGGCGGTGCGGGCAGCGGGCAGCAGCGGTTTGCGCCGCTCAATTCCTGGCCCGATAACGGCAACCTCGACAAGGCGCGCCGGCTGCTGTGGCCGATCAAGCAAAAATATGGCCGCAACATCAGCTGGGCCGACCTGTTCATCCTGACCGGCAATGTCGCGATTGAAAGCATGGGCGGGCCGGTGTTCGGCTTCGGCGGCGGGCGTGCAGATGTGTACGAGCCTGAAAGCGTTTACTGGGGCACCGAAGAACAGTGGGTCAACGAAGGTGTTGCCACCCGTATCCAGCCCAAGGAAGGGATGGCGCTCGAAAATCCGCTCGCCGCGATCCAGATGGGGCTGATCTACGTCAATCCCGAAGGGCCGGGCGGCAACCCTGATCCGTTGCAAAGCGCGCGCGACATGCGTGAAACCTTCGCCCGGATGGCGATGAATGATGAAGAGACCGTCGCGCTCACCGCTGGCGGCCACGCTTTCGGCAAGGCACACGGCGCGCACCCGGCAGACAGCTTTGGCGGGTCACCCGAAAGCGAAGACCTGCACCTGCAAGGCTTCGGCTGGCTCAATGATGCCGATGAAATCACGAGCGGCAACATCACCACTTCGGGGATCGAAGGCAGCTGGTCGAACAACCCGACATCGTGGAGCCACGATTATTTCCGGCTGCTGTTCAAATATGATTTTGAACTGGTGCGCAGCCCCGCAGGCGCGCAGCAGTGGCAGCCGATCAATCCCGATCCCGAAGACATGGCCCCCGACGCGCGCGACCCGAACAAGCGCGTGCCGACCATGATGACCACCGCCGATATGGCGCTGAAGATGGACCCGGATTACCGCGAGGTTTCCGAACGCTTCCTTGCCAACCCCGAACAGCTTGACGATGCGTTTGCGCGCGCGTGGTTCAAACTGTGCCACCGCGATATGGGGCCAAAGGTGCGTTACATGGGGCCGGAAGTCCCCGCCGAAACGCTGATCTGGATGGACCCGGTTCCAGCAGGCAGCACGCCTTCGGATGACGCCGTGGCGGCGTTCAAAACCGCGATCCTTGGCAGCGGACTGTCCGTGCGCGAACTGGTCAAGACGGCGTGGGCTTCGGCCTCGACCTACCGCAATTCGGACCACCGTGGCGGCGCGAATGGCGCACGCATCCGGCTCGCCCCGCAGAAGGATTGGGCGGTCAACGATCCCGCTGAGTTGGCCAATGTGCTTGCCACAATCGAGCAGCATCGCGGCAGCCTCAGCATGGCCGATGCCATCGTGCTCGCCGGGTCGGCGGCGGTCGAGAAAGCGGCGCGCGATGCTGGACACGACGTGACCGTGCCGTTCCTTGGCGGACGCGGTGATGCCACCGACGAACACACCGATGCCGACAGCTTTGATGCGATGGAGCCGTTTGCCGATGGGTTCCGCAATTATCTGCGCACCAAAGCATCGGTTCGCACCGAGGAAATGCTGATTGACCGGGCGCATCTGCTCGGCTTGTCGATCCCGGAACTCGCCGTGCTGGTTGGCGGGATGCGGGCACTGGGCGCGGTGAGCAAGCACGCCCACCACGGCAATGATATCGGTGTGATTACTGAAACGCCGGGCAAGCTGACGCCGGATTTCTTCCGGAACCTGCTCGACATGCGGACCAAGTGGGCACCGGTCGACAAATCGGGTGATGAGGAATATGTCGGCACCGACCGGGCAACTGGCGAGGAAAAATACCGCGCCACCCGCACCGATCTGGTGTTCGGTTCCAACTCGCTCCTGCGCGCGCAGGCCGAAGTCTATGCCGAAGCCGGGGCTGAGGGCAAGTTCGTGTGCGACTTCATCTCGGCTTGGAACAAGGTGATGAATGCCGACCGCTTTGACGTAAGCTACGCCAAATATCACTGAGCGGTGTAACTTGAGACAGAAAGGCTCCCGGCAGTGATGCTGGGGGCCTTTTTTGTGTCCGTGTCTATTGCAGTATGGAAATCAGGGTTTGGCCTTAGCGTCACACGTTCCACAGATTTTGTGCTCTCGCGCACTCAGATAAATTTCGTTCTTCACGGCAGCCTCTAAGTTATCAAAACCCTTCCATTCCGTCGGATTATTTTTTCCGCCATGTTTGATCTGATTTGGCTGGCCTGTTCCATCATTGCAGTGCTGGCACGACCAATGATGCGCCCTCGCTCGGCGCATCGGTTTTGCTGCAAAAACCCAATATTCATGTGTCGGCATAGTCCCCTCCCAGCGGCTTTACGTGCGCCGTCGGTTCTATTCCCAATCTTGCTATCTTGCTGCAACAAAATCGGTGGCCAGTCTAATCGCCATGATTACAGAATTTTGCTTCGCAATCCATTCAAATCCAGCGGGCGTCGCGCAGGTCGGCGATTTTGGCGCGGGCCACCGGAGCTTCGACCCCGCGCGCCAGTTTCAGGCGAATGTTGCGGCCATCACGCAGCACATCTTCGACCGCGCCGCGCGCCACCCACCAGCTGC
>JBBRFG010000007.1:0-41011 GCA_038224685.1 Sphingomonadales bacterium | reverse complement strand
TGCGAGGCTGTCTGCCCCGCACAGGCGATTACCATCGAGAGTGAACCGCGCGACGACGGCAGCCGCCGCACCACTCGGTATGACATCGATATGACCAAATGCATCTATTGCGGGTTCTGTCAGGAAGCCTGCCCGGTTGATGCCATCGTCGAGGGGCCAAATTTTGAATACGCCACCGAAACCCGCGCAGAACTGCTGTATGACAAGGGCAAACTGCTCGCGAATGGTGACAAGTGGGAACGGGCCATCGCGGCCAATCTTGAAGCCGACGCCCCTTACCGCTAGGGCGCGCGGCAAGGTTGCATTTTTCGCTCGGGCTGAGCTTGCTGAAGCCCTGCTTTATCAGTTTCGGGATCGAGGAAAGACGGCACTTCGACAAGCTCAGTGTGAGCGGTTCGAAGGTTGGGGATCATCATGATACAGGCCACCGCTTTCTATTTCTTCGCGACCATCGTCGTGGCAAGCGCTGTGATGGTGATCATGGCACGCAACCCTGTGCATTCGGTGCTGTGGTTGATCATGACGTTCTTCAACGCTGCCGGGCTGATGGTGCTGATCGGGGCAGAGTTCATCGCGATGCTGCTGGTGATCGTCTATGTCGGTGCGGTGGCCGTGCTGTTCCTGTTTGTGGTGATGATGCTCGACATTGATTTTGCCGCGATGCGCGAAGGCTTCATCCGCAACGTGCCGCTGGGATTGGCGATTGCCGCGATTTTGCTGGCAGAGCTGCTGCTGGCGGCGGGCGCATACAACGCGGGGGGCATTGCACTCGGCACGCCCGATGGTAGCG
Source organism: Sphingomonadales bacterium (assembly GCA_038224685.1). Lineage (GTDB taxonomy): Bacteria > Pseudomonadota > Alphaproteobacteria > Sphingomonadales > Sphingomonadaceae > Erythrobacter. The sequence goes on along the minus strand of JBBRFG010000007.1, from coordinate 40,221 downwards.
CGATGCAGGCCGCCGATGTCAGCAATATCGAGGCATTGGGCGCGCTGCTATATGGCCGGTATATCCTGCTGTTCGAGATCGCCGGGATCATCCTGCTGGTGGCGATGATCGGCGCGATTGTGCTGACCTTTCAGCCGCCAAAGCCGGGCGCACGCGCACGGCAGGACGTGGGCAAACAAAACCGCCGCCGCCCGGAAGATGCAACCGTCATGAAGAGCCCGGACATCGGACAGGGAGTGGAGTTGTGATCGGCATCGAACATTACCTAACCGTGGGCGCAATTCTGTTCGTGCTCGGCGTGCTGGGGATTTTCCTCAATCGCAAGAACGTGATCGTGATCCTGATGGCGATCGAGCTGATCCTGCTCGCGGTGAACATCAACTTCGTTGCCTTCAGCGCCTTCATGCAGGATTTGGTGGGGCAGGTGTTCGCGATGCTGGTGCTGACTGTGGCTGCGGCAGAGGCCGCCATCGGGCTCGCCATTCTGGTGATCTATTTCCGCGGTCGCGGCTCAATTGCGGTTGATGATATTAACCGGATGAAGGGGTAAGACGCCGGTGCATCCCATCCTCATCATCGTGTTTGCGCCGCTGCTGGCGGCTCTGATTGCTGGGCTGGGCAATCGCATGATCGGCAATGTGGCGGCAAAGTCGCTCACCACCGGCGCGCTGTTGCTGTCCGCAGGGCTGAGCTGGCCGATCTTCCTCGGCTACATCGGCGGAACCGAGAGCACCGAAGTTGTTCAGGTGCTGAAGTGGGTGGAAAGCGGCACGCTCACCTTTGATTGGGCGCTGCGGGTTGATACGCTAATCGCGATCATGCTGGTGGTGATCAATACGGTTTCCGCTCTCGTGCACCTGTATTCTTGGGGGTATATGGAGGAAGATCCGGATCAGCCCCGGTTCTTTGCCTACCTGTCGTTGTTCACCTTTGCGATGCTGATGCTGGTGACGGCTGACAATCTGGTGCAGATGTTCTTTGGCTGGGAAGGCGTGGGCCTTGCGAGCTATTTGCTGATCGGGTTCTGGTTCAAAAAGCCAAGCGCAGGCGCTGCGGCGATCAAGGCTTTTGTTGTCAACCGCGTCGGTGATCTTGGCTTCATGCTCGGCATTTTCGGCACGTATCTGGTCTTCCAGACCACCTCGATCCCCGAAATCCTCGCCGAGGCTCCGGCGATGAGCGGATCGACCATCACCTTTGTCGGCATGCGCCTGTATACGATGGATATCCTGTGCATCCTGCTGTTCATCGGGGCGATGGGCAAATCGGCGCAGCTGGGCCTGCACACCTGGTTGCCCGATGCGATGGAGGGGCCAACGCCCGTCTCGGCCCTGATCCACGCAGCGACCATGGTGACCGCAGGCGTGTTCATGCTGTGCCGCCTATCGCCGATGTTCGAAACCGCACCGACCGCGCTGATGATTGTTACCATCGTGGGCGCAGCGACCTGTTTCTTTGCCGCTACGATCGGCACGACCCAGTGGGACATCAAGCGGGTGATCGCCTATTCGACCTGCTCGCAGCTTGGCTACATGTTTTTTGCAGTTGGCGTAGGGGCTTATGGCGCAGCGATGTTCCACCTGTTCACGCATGCGTTCTTCAAGGCGCTATTGTTCCTTGGCGCAGGCAGTGTGATCCACGCGATGCACCACGAGCAGGACATGCGGTATTACGGGGGCTTGCGCAAAGCGATCCCGTTCACCTTCTATGCGATGCTGGCAGGAACGCTGGCGATCACGGGGGTTGGCGTGCTGGGCGTGTTTGGTTTTGCTGGGTTCTATTCCAAGGATGCGATCCTCGAAGCCGCGTTTGCGCGCGGCACCGGCGTGTCGCAGTTCGCCTTCTGGGCTGGCGCCGTCGCAGCCTTGCTTACCAGCTTCTATAGCTGGCGTCTGATGTTCCTGACGTTCTGGGGCAAGCCGCGCTGGATCGAGAGCGAGCATATCCAGCATTCGCTGCACAAGACGCCTGAACAGGCGGGCGAGGACACCACCGGTGGCTATCAGCCGCATGAAAGCCCTGTTGCGATGTTGATCCCGCTGGGCGTGTTGACGCTGGGCGCGATTCTTGCCGGGTTCGTGTTCAAGTATGATTTTCTCGACGGGGAAGCCTTCTGGAACGGGTCGATCTATTTCAACGAGGAGCTGATCCACGCGCTCCATGGTGTGCCTCTTTGGGTGAAATTGACCGCTACCATCGTGATGCTGCTCGGTTTTGCAGGCGCTTATCTGGCCTACATCGCCAAGCCCGAAATCCCCGCCAAATTTGTTGCGACCTTCGGCGCGCTGCACAACTTCGTTTACCGCAAATGGTATTTTGACGAGCTTTATGACCGGGTTTTTGTCAAGCCAGCGTTCTGGCTGGGACGTCAGTTCTGGAAGCTTGGTGATATCGGCACCATTGACCGGTTCGGCCCCAATGGCATCGCCTGGGTGGTCGATCGCAGCGCGGGCGCTGCGAAGTCGATCCAGTCGGGGTACCTCTACACTTATGCGCTGATCATGTTGCTCGGGCTGATCGCTGCCATAACCTACGTGTTGTTTTAGGAGCGCACTTCGCCAATGGAAGGCCTTCCCATCCTATCGTTGATGATGCTCGTGCCGCTGGCTGGCGCGTTGGCGTGCCTGTTTGCAGGCGCAGCCGCCGCGCGCTGGATTGCGCTGGGCGCGACGCTGCTGGCGTTCGTGCTCGGCGTTGTGCTGTGGTCGAATTACCAGATTGGCGGGCCGCAGTGGCAGTTCACCGAACGCGCCGAGCTGTTCGCGGGCTTCAGTTACACTCTGGGGATTGATGGCATATCACTGATGCTGATCATGCTCAGCGTATTCCTGATGCCGGTCTGCATTCTGGCGAGCTGGGACGCAATAACCAAACGTGTAGGCGAATACCTTGCAGCCTTCCTGTTCATGGAAACGCTGATGATCGGCACTTTCGCCGCACAGGATCTGTTCCTGTTCTACATCTTCTTCGAAGCCGGCCTGATTCCGATGTATCTGATCATCGGGGTGTGGGGCGGGGACAACCGGATTTACGCCAGCTACAAGTTCTTCCTCTACACATTGTTCGGATCGGTTTTGATGCTGGTCGCGATGTTCTGGATGGTGGCAGAGGCTGGCACCTCCGACATCCCGACATTGATGCAATACAGCTTCCCGAGAGAGGCGCAGACGTGGCTATGGCTGGCGTTTTTTGCCAGCTTTGCGGTGAAGGTGCCGATGTGGCCGTTCCACACTTGGTTGCCCGATGCCCACGTGCAGGCACCAACTGCTGGGTCGGTTATCCTTGCAGGCGTGCTGCTGAAGCTGGGCGGATACGGCTTCATCCGGTTCAGCCTGCCAATGTTCCCGGACGCTTCGGCGCAGTTTGCATGGTTGGTCTTCACGCTATCAATGATTGCAGTGGTTTACACCTCGTTGGTGGCACTGGTGCAATCCGATATGAAAAAGCTTATCGCCTATTCCAGCGTAGCGCACATGGCGATTGTCACTGTCGGACTGTTCGCTTTCAACGTGCAGGGACTGGAAGGCGCGATGGTAGTGATGCTGTCTCACGGCTTGGTATCAGCGGCGCTGTTTTTGTGCGTCGGTGTAATTTACGACCGCCTGCACACGCGCGAGATCGCGCGGTATGGCGGGCTGGCAATTAACATGCCCTATTACGCATTGTTCTTCCTCCTGTTCACCATGGCGAGCATCGGCCTGCCGGGCACCAGCGGGTTCGTGGGTGAGTTCCTATCATTGGCTGGCATATACCAAACTTCCAGCTTGGTTGCGCTGATTTGCACGACCGGCATCATTCTGGGTGCAGCTTATATGCTCTATCTCTATCGCCGGGTGGCATTTGGCGGACAGGCGAACGAAGATGCGGCGGCAATGAGTGATATTTCGGCGCGTGAATGGGCGATGCTTGCCCCCATTGCAGCCGCAGTGCTGTGGATGGGTGTCTATCCCGAAAGCTTCCTTGCGCCGATGCGGGCCGACATTGCCGGGCTTGATGCCCGGCTTGCAGCGTCAGCGCCGGACAGTGATGCGGCTTTGGCGGCGGGCGCGCCCCGGGCAGAAGCTGCCAACGCGCTCCCACACAGTGCAAGCGCCGGACATTCAGGCGGCGAGGGCAACAGTGCCAAGGAGGGCGCGCACTGATGGATTTTTCCGCGTCTTTTGCTCTTATAGCACCCGAATTGCTGCTGACCGCGGCGGGCCTGGTGCTTTTGCTGGTCGCGGCCTGGGGCGAAAATAAGGCTGCGCGGCCGATTGCCATTGCGGCAGCCGCAGCGCTGTTTGGCGCTGGTATCATGCTAGTGCCCGGACTGCATTTCGGCACCGACGGCCCTGCCACCTTGGCGTTTGGCGGGTTGATGAAGGTCGATAGCTTCGCGCTGTTTGCCAAGGCGCTGATCTATCTCGCTGCGATTGGCGCGTTGATGATTGCGCCTGCCTATTTCAACAGCGCTGCTGCGGGCATCGAACAGGGAATGCGCCCAGAATACCCCGTCTTGATCCTGTTCGCTGCGCTTGGCATGAGCATCATGGTTTCGGCCAATGATTTTATGACGTTGTATCTCGGGCTCGAACTTAACAGTCTGGCCGCCTACGTGCTGGCTGCGATCCTGCGGCGCGATACGCGATCGGGAGAGGCGGGCTTGAAGTATTTTGTGCTCGGCGCGCTGGCTTCGGGCATTCTGCTGTACGGGATGAGCCTGCTGTATGGCTTCACCGGCGGAACCGCCTTTGCCGCCGTTCGTGCCGGGCTCACCGGCGAAATGGGCACCGGCGCGCTGTTCGGCTTGATCTTTGTCTTGTCAGGCCTCGCATTTAAGATTTCGGCTGTGCCGTTTCACATGTGGACACCCGACGTTTACGAAGGTGCGCCGACGCCCGTCACAGCGTTTTTTGCCACTGCGCCCAAAGTTGCAGCCGTGGCGTTAACCGCACGTGTAGTGTTCGAAGTGTTCGGCAATCAGGTAGCCGCGTGGCAGCAAATCGTGATGTTTATGGCGCTGGCTTCAATCATCTTTGGCGCATTGGGCGCAATCGGTCAGGAAAATCTGAAGCGATTGCTGGCATATTCCTCGATCAATAACGTCGGCTTTATCCTGCTCGGCCTTGCGGTGGCCAATCAGGACGGCGCGAGCGCGATGTTGGTTTACCTGTTTATCTATGTCGCCATGAGCCTAGGTTGCTTTGTCGCTTTGCTGATGCTGCGGGGAGAAGACGGCGCGTTGTACGAAACCTTTGCGGATATTCGTGGGCTATCGGTCACCCGCCCAGCGATTGCTTGGGCGTTGCTGGTGTTCATGTTCAGCCTTGCGGGTATTCCGCCGCTGCTCGGCTTCTACAGCAAGTTCGTGATATTTCAGGCGACCATCGAGGCAGGGCTGGTCGCATTCGGCGCGATTGCCATTGCCGCGAGCGTGATCGGCGCGTTTTATTACATTAAGTTCGTCAAGGTGATGTTCTTTGATGAACCTGCTGGCGTGGTTACCGGCAAAAGCGGCGCGGCGCATTGGATCTTGCTGGGGCTGACGGCGACAATCATTTCGCCGCTTGGGTATCTGCTAACCCCATCGCTGACCGATTTGGCTGACAAGGCCGCAGCGTCGCTGTTTTTCGTTCCTTGATCGAGACTGTCGCAACCACCGGTTCAACAAATGCCGACCTGATAGCACTGCTGCGCACGGGAGAGCCGGTGCCGGACGGCTACTGGCTGCGCGCTGGAACACAAACCGGCGGCAAGGGGCGGGGCGGCAGGACGTGGATCAGCCCGCCCGGCAATCTTTATGCCAGCACTGTGATCAATCTCGCCAGCAGTGATCCGCCGCCGCAAACATTGGCGCTGGCGATGGGTCTGGCGGTGCATGAACAGGTCACAAGCTTGTTGATGGTGCAAGATCACCCGCGAGTCCTGATAAAATGGCCAAACGATGTACTGGTGGGCAGCGCCAAGGTTGCTGGTATTCTGCTGGAACGTTCAGGTAATGCGATTGTGGTCGGCATCGGAATCAACCTTGCCTTCGCGCCCGACATTGCTGAGCGCCAGACCGCATGTATCGCCGCGCTCAACCCGGACTATGAAGCGGGGGCGGATCACGCGCTAACATCTCTCGTCCCGCGCGTTGCCCAATCCGTTGCGCGCTGGCGCAGCGAAGGTCTGGCGGCGCTGATCCAGCGCTGGAACAACGCAGCAATCCCCACTGGCAGCCCGTTGTCGGTCAATACCAATGAAAACGAAATTCTCCGCGGCACATTCGGCGGGCTTGACCCGACCGGGGCGTTGCTGCTCCGCTTGGCGAATGGCGCAACACAAACTATCCACGCCGGCGAAGTTTCGTTGATTGCAGAAGGAGGCTCCTGATGCTGCTCGCCGCCGATGTCGGGAATACCAATGTGGTCTTTGCTTTGTTCACGCAGGCCGAAGACGGCATTTACACCATCCGCGCACGGTGGCGGATTGCCACTGATCCGCGCCGGACCGGCGACGAATATGCCGTATGGCTGCTGCAATTGCTCACCATCGAAGGGGTTGAACGCAGCGCCATAACCAATATCATCGTGGCATCCGTGGTGCCGCGCGCTGACCACAATCTCACTGTATTGTGCCAGAAATATTTCGGCATCAATCCGGTATTTGCAGGACAAGGCAAGGCCGCATGGCAGTTCGAGATTGATGTCGATCAGCCCAGTTCGCTAGGCGCCGACCGCGCGCTGAATATCTTGGCAGCGCACCAAAAATATGGCGGCGACCTGATCGTGGTTGATTTTGGCACCGCAACCAAATTCGAAGCGGTTGACTTTACCGGGGCTTACAAGGGCGGATCGATTGCGCCGGGGATCAATCTGTCGCTTGATGCGCTGGTGGGCAAGACCGCCAAACTGCCGCGCATTGCGATCCGCGCTCCCGCTAGCCGTAGCGTAATCGGCCGAAACACCGAAGATCAAATGCTGATTGGGGTGTTCTGGGGCTATGTCGCGATGATGGAAGGTATGGTCGCGCGGATGAAAACTGAAATTGGTCGTCCGGCAAAGGTTGTCGCCACTGGCGGACTTGCCATATTGTTCGATGACGCGACTGAGATTTTTGACCATGTCGATGCCGACCTGACGCTGGATGGCCTCGCTATCCTTGCTCGTCAGGTCGAAACGGCCTGATCCTCCCTGACCTCTATTGATAGAACCGGACACACCTTGAAGAAAGATTTTACCCCAGAAGACGAATTGCTGTTCCTGGCACTGGGCGGTTCGGGCGAGATTGGCATGAACGTCAATCTTTATGGCTGTCAGGGCAAATGGATCATGGTCGATCTGGGCATGACCTTTTCCGGCACCGAATATCCCGGCGTTGATTTGGTGTTTGCCGATCTTGATTTCATCGAAGCACGCGCGAAAGACCTGATCGCCATCGTGCTGACCCACGCGCATGAAGATCACATCGGCGCAGTACCCTATTTCGCAGGCGAGTTGGGCGTGCCGCTTTACGCAACGCCGTTCACCGCCGATTTGGTGTCGCGCAAACTTGAAGAAGCGGGGCTGCTCGGCAAGGTCGAGATCAATATCATCGAGGAAGATCACGGAGAGATCGAGCTCGGACCATTCACGATCACTTACCTGCCGCTGGCGCACTCGATTGCCGAAGGCAACGCACTGCTGATCGACACCCCGCATGGCCGCATCTTCCACACCGGCGACTGGAAGCTTGATGAAGAACCGATCATCGGCGAACCGACTACTGAGGAAGAGCTGCGCGAAATTGGCGATGAAGGCGTTTTGGCGCTTGTCTGCGATTCGACCAACGTGTTCAATCCCAAAGCATCGGGATCGGAAGGCGCGGTACACCGCGCGTTGATGGAGGAAGTCGCGCGCCACCCGGGCAAGCGAGTGGTAGTGACCACCTTTGCCAGCAACGTGGCGCGGCTGCACACCTTGGGCGAGGTCGCGCGTGAGCACGGGCGGCAGATTTGCGTTGCGGGTCGGTCGCTCGACCGGATTATCGAAGTGGCGCAGGATAATGGCTATCTTGCCGACTTTCCCAAACCGGTCAATTTCGACACCGCGATGGGTCTGCCGCGCGGTGAGGTGTTGATCATCGCAACCGGCGGGCAGGGGGAGCCACGCGCTGCGCTGGGCCGGATGGCAGAGAAAAATCACCCCATTGAACTGACAGCAGGCGATGTGGTGCTGTTTTCATCGCGCCAAATCCCCGGCAACGAAATCCCCATTGGCAAAATCCAGAACCAATTGGCTGCGCGCGGGATCACGATGGTGACCGACCGGCAGGCGTTCATCCACGTTTCGGGTCATCCGGGTCGGCCGGAGCTGGAAGCGCTGTACGAATGGTTAAAGCCCGAAGTGCTGGTGCCCGTTCACGGCGAAATCCGCCATATGGCAGAACAGGCGCGGGTCGGAAAAGCCAGCGGCATACCCGCGCAAGTAGTGCAGAAAAACGGCGACATCATTCGCCTTGCGCCGGGCGCGCCAGGCAAGCTGGCCGAAGTGCGTGCCGGGCGCTTGGTGCTGGATGGCGATATCATCTCGCCCGCCAATGGCGAAGCGATCACCATGCGCCGCCGGATCGCGCAGGATGGTCTGTTGGTTGTGGTATTGGCCCGCGGTGCAAAGCCGATGATTGAGGCAATAGGCCTGCCGCTTGATGAAGATCTGCCTGATTTTATCGAAGAAGCATCAAATGATGTGGTGGCAGCGATCAAACGCCTTAAAGGCAAGGATGCATCCGACCCTGCGGCTGTTCGCGAAGCAGCGCGTCTGGCAGCTCGGCGGGCTGCGCAGCGTTGGTCGGGCAAAAAGCCGCAAGTGCGTGTGGTGATGCCAGGGTCGGCTGCCTGATGGGCTGGACTTCGATTGCGGCGATTTATTTCCTGTTTTTCGTGATGAGCGCCTTTGTCATGTTGCCGTTCGGGGTGCGCACGCTGCATGATCTTGGGGCAGAAGACAGTGGCCGCGAGAAGGTGCCTGGTCAGGCAGATAGCGCTCCAATCAATTTCCAGCCGGGCAAGCTCGCTGCACGGGCCAGCGTGGTTGCGGCGCTGGCAACCACGGCATTTGTGCTCAATTACTCATTTGGCTGGATCACTGTCGAAGACATCGACATTCTGCCGAAACCGCCGGTCTCGTCGGCAATCTAGCGCAGTCGCTGGATCGCCTGCGCCAGCGCGACGTAAAGTTTGCCCATCTCTGATCCCAGCACCGTCACGCTCAACACGTGCCCGTCGCGGGTTGAAAGCATGGCGCGCAGCATCGCTTCGAAATCATGAATATAGCGGCTGACATTCGCCTTAAACGCCTCGTCAGCGTTGTAGAGCGCCGCAATATCGCGCGCGGTGCCGTTGTCGATTAGGCGCACTGCTCGGCGGGTGAAGATACCGCGGTCGCCTTTGAGGTAAGCATCCCAAGCGGTGTCGGTGACATCGGACGAAAGCGCGGCGGTAATATCGATTGCAGCTGAGTTGAGGCTGTCAGTAATGAGCGCCGTCCGCCGGGCGAAGTCGTTATTGACCTGTTCTTCAGCGAGTTCGCGCGCGCGGGCGACACGTTGTTCAAGATTGCCGGTCAATTCGTTTACCCGGGCCAGCTGATCGCGCAGCTGCATTGTCGCTTCGCGCCCAACGCCTGACGCATGGGCGGCGGCCTGTTCCAGCATGCCGATGGTCGCCGCCGCTTCGTTGCGCAGGCTTCGTTCAAGCACGCCGACGGCCTCTGTTCCCAAGCTGGCAGCAAGCTCCATGGTCTGTTTGCGCGTGCCAGTATCGAGCGTCACGAAAGCCTGTGCAATTGCAGACTCGAGCACGCTGAGTGCTTCGTGCAGCTGGCCTTGTGTGCTGACGGCCAGTGCGCCGCTCTCTTCGGTCAAGCGGGCAAACCCACCGCGAAGCCCTTGCAGGCGGGCAAGCGCGTCTTCGGATTGCTGCGCAAGGAGCGACTGGAAACCGGCAATTGCGATTTCGGTCGTGTCGATTTCGCTGCGGGTGCGCAGCAGATAATCGGACAGTTCGCCGCCCTGCTGGCTTGATCGCAGCATCAGCTGATTGATCGTATCGGCCCGCGCCTCAACCGCAGTGAGCGATGTGTCCGCGGCAGCAATCGCCTTTGGCAGGTCTTCGCGCGTTGCCCGCGCGCCTGACTGGATAATTTCAAGCAGACGAATGCCGCTGTCTGTTAGCTGCGCCAAACGCGCTTCTGTCTCAGTCAGCGCAGTGCGCTTATCGGCCAGTTGATCGCCCAGCGTATCAAGTCCTGCCGAAAGGCTGGAGCGTGCGGTATCGCTCTGCGCGCTGACATCGCTCAAAAGGCGGCCCAGCTGATCAAGCTTCGCGGCAATGTCCTCTCCGCGTGCCACCAACTGTGCGGTGTCGGCGATTTGCGCCTCTCGCCGCTGCGCCAACGCATCGTCAAGCGCGGTAAGGCGCTGCGCCAGCACTTCGCTTGCTTGCGCTTCATGGGTTTCGAACGCGGCCTGACGCTGCTCGATTTGTTCCGCAAGATTGCGGCTGCGTTCGGCCATTTGGCGATCAAAGGCGTCAATCTCGCCAGACGTCTGCCGCGTCCGCTCACCCAACGCGGCGAGCGCATCTGTCTCAAGTGCAGCGATCCGCGCGCGATATGCTTCGGCATCGGTTTGGAATGCGGCAAAGCGGTGCGTGACCAGCGCTTCAATCCGGCTTAGCTGATCTTCAAATCCGACCAGCGTTTCGCCGACCTTCGCGCCCAAGTTGCGCACCTGCGTTTCGCTTGCGGTGCCGAAGGTATTGAGTCGTTCAAAACCGGCGACCAACCGCGCAAGCTGATCCTGCGCATTGCGTCCCGCGCCGCCGATCTGATTGGCGACATCGCGGGCTGCGTTGGCGATCACCGGCAAGTCATCGCGCAGCCGGTTCATATTGCCGAGCGCGGTATCGCTGGCGCTGCCAATGGCATCGACCTGCGCGCCGTTGGTGGTGATCAGGGTCTGCAATTCACCCGCGTGGGCGGAAATACGATCAGCTGCGATCCGGCCCAGCGCGTCAAGATCGCGCGACTGTGCCGCAAGAAATTCGCGTGCCAAGCTCAGTTCGCGGTTTACCACCTTAAGCCGCGATTCGAGCGCGGCGCTTTCTTGGTTCATTAATGCAGCGCTGGCCGCGAACCGGCTCGCCTCTGCGCGCGAAGTACGCATCGCGAGGAGCCAGACGATTCCGACCAGCATAACGGGAACCGACCACTGTACGGCCCACTCTGCCCAAACAGCCGGGGCCGCGCCGCTGGCGATGGCCGAACTATGCGCCCAGCCGAAAAACCCTGTCCAGGCGGCCACCGCTATCACGGCGAGCATCGGGGCGAACCAACCGATGTGCGAAGTGGCGCTGCCGGGCAGCGCGCTAGATTCGGCTTCTTCAAGCCAACTATCAGTTAAATCAAGCAAAGCTGCGTCATCGGGCGCGCCTGTATCCCCCGCTCCGTCTGCCAAAGCTGATCCCGCAGCACTATCGCCGCTGCCCTTGCGCCCCAAAGCGCGCACCTTTTCTGGTCCTGCCATGATCACCGCATACCACAGCCGGAATCGGGATAAACCCCGCATTAACCCAATTCGGCGTATCGCCTATTCATGGCGTTTGATAATGGTGCTCTTGATGCAACACTGGCAGCAGCGGCGGGCGATGATGCCGTACTGCTGCGCGAGTTGCGTTCTGCGTTCCTAGAAAGCGCGGCCCGCCAGCTTGACCTGCTCAAACGTGCGCGTTGTGATGGCAACTGGAACGTGGCTGCGATGCGGCTGAAGGGGCTTGCTGCCAGTTTTCACGCTGACGATCTTTTGCAAGCAGCCGAAATTGCGCTGAATGCTGCGCCGGGGGAACCGCGGGCAATCCGCGAAATAGAAGCGGTGCTCGCTCGCTTCACCCGCGCCGCGCGTCGCTGATCCGGTTACGCGTCACCACTTACCGGCACGCTGCACCGATGCAGCTTGAACCGCTGGGCTGAAACCGCCATCCCTGAAAGCTCGCATTGTGAGATGCAAAGGTTGAGCGGGGGACAACCATGCGAACAGGATTGATTGCCGCGCTCGCCCTTACCGATACGGGTGCTTTGCGCGCCGAATTGCCACTGGCAGGACGATCAGTTTTGGGCTGGCAGGTGGCATTGCTGCGCGATCTTGGGGCCGAGCGGATCATTTGCTTGTGCAATGGCGCTGTTGGCGAAGTCTTGCGGTTGCAGCACGCAGTCGAAGCGTCGGGCGCAGGGTTCCATGCAATCACAGGCTTTGCCGCGCTGCCGGCGCTTATCCGGGCCGAAGACGAACTCATCATCCTGCGCGATGGGCTGGTGCCAGACCCTGCGCAGGTGAGCGCATTTGTAGGGGCTGGTCCAGTGCTGCAAAAAAGCATCGCTTATTTGACCGCCGATCACCGCTTGGCCGCTGCGTTCCCAGACGTCTTTGAACGGATCGACGCTGACCGCTGCTGGGCTGGTCTGTTGGTAATGCGCGGCGCGCCCGTGCAGCAACTCACCGATTTTCCAAGCGATTCCGATCCCATTTCCATGCTGCTGAGGCTTGCGTTGCAGGCTGGCACACCGTGTCGCCTGCTCGAATCTGATACGTTGTTGTTGGCCGATAGCGCGCAGACGGTCGTGACGCATGAGGCGGCGCTCATTGCTGCCGCAGTGCCGGCGCTCGATTGGCGTGCGCCAATGTCGGCATTGGCAGCGATGCTGGTACGCGGCCTTGCGCCGCGCGGGTTGGGGCAGGGCGCGCGTATCGCGGCTGGCGCAGCGGCGGCGGTGATGCTGAGCGGGGTCGCGGCGGCGGTTCTGGGGGCACCTGTGACCGCTTTGGCGCTGGCTTCTGCAGGTGCGTTTGCCGCGCAGGTTTGCGTTGAGCTTACGGGGTTGGCGCGGCGATTGCGACGCTCTGCTGACGAAGACCGGAGCGCGATGATGGCAGGCGCTGGGGTTGATGCACTTGCCGGGCTGACCGCGTGGTTTGCGCTTGCGCCGTGGCCGGTTTGGACGCCGCTGGCGGTGTGCGGACCGTTGGCTATCGGGCTGGCGCGGCTTGCTTCTGCCAACGCCAGCCCAGCGCTGGCGGCGGTTGCATCTGACCGGGCAAGTCTGTTGCTGGCGCTTGCCCTAGCGGCGTGGGGCGCGCTGTTGCCCGAGGCGGTTGCGTTGTTCGCCGCCGTGTTGCTTGCCGCTTTGCTGCTGCGCAAGGACGCCGTAGAACTAACGCCGATTTAACTATGTGGAGGTTATGCTTTTCAAGGATGGGCTTAGAGACAACTGACCTTGCTGCCGACGTTGCTGTCGAGGCGATCCTGCGGGACGAAATCGCGCGTGAAAACCGCGCGGCGGCTGCGGTTGTTCCGGTGCTGCGGCACCTGCTGGTGAGCGATGCGCAGGCGCTGGTCAGCGATGCGATCCTCGCACGGGTGCGGGGTATGGTGACAGATTGCGCAGCGCAGTTGCTGGCCGCAATGACGGGGCGCGATCTCGCGACCCGTGCGCCCGGGCTGGCCGAACCCGCGACACCTGATCTCTGGGCGGAAGCGTTACTTGATGAACCGGCGCTGCTGGCGTTCTGCCACACGCTTGCCACAGAAAGCCTGCTGGCTGAGCGGTTTCAGCTACGCCATTCGATCGACCCGGTGCTGAGCCCTCTGCTGCAGGAGCTGATCGCGTCGGACGATCCTGCGATTGCCGCGCTGGCAATGACCACGCTTGCCGCGCAATCCCGCTTTATTCAGAGCCAGCGCCGGATGGAGCTACCGCTGGGTGAGCTTCCTGCCGAGCTGTTCGGCGCAGTAATCGCACGCGGATTTGCCGGGGCCGATGATGACATCGCGCATGCCAGTCTGGAGCGGTTGCAGCGCGCCTATGACGAAGGCGCTGGACGGCTCGGCCTGCTTGCCCGGCTTGTCGCGGCTATGCGGGGCGGAGCCGTGGCGGCACTGGCGCTTGATCATGCCGGGGTTGCAATATTTGCCAGCGCACTGGCCAAGCAAACCCGCCAGCCACGCGAAGTCAGCGTGCTGGCTTGTTGGGAAGGGCAGGGGGCCAGATTGGGGTTAGCATTGCGCGCGGCCGGATTGTCGCTGCCAGTGATCGAGCGGCAGTTTCTGCTGGTCGAACCTGCCGCACGGATGCCGCATGCGATTGGCGGTTTGTCGCCCGAACGGGCTGCGGCGCTGCTCGGTGCAGGCGGCCTGCCGCAATGAACGCGATGGACCGGCACGATAATCTGCTGGGTGCCTGCGGGCTGACCGATGCGAACGACCGGCTGCTGAGCGCGGATGCGCCGCTTGCTGCGTTGCAGGAACGGTGCGGTGGCGATCTGCCGGGCACGCTCGCCATTCCCGAACTGCTGGCGCTGGTCCAGCAATCGCGCCGGATGGGACTGCGCGTTGCGCGCAATTTTTGCGCCTTTGATGGCGATGAGCTGGTTACTGGTTTTGCCCGGATCCACCCGCTCGGCGATGCAGATGGCGGTGGATGCGAGTTGCTGATCGACAATTGGCAAAGCAGCGCACCCCCCACTCAGAGCAGCCGCGACTTCGCCGATAAAATTAATGCGATCGACCGCGCCACCGCCGAAGTGAGTGCGCGGCTCGATCCCAGCCAAAGGGTGCTGGTGCTGGGCGCGCTAGCCTTTGACGCGGCTGCACTGCAACAGGCGGTAACGGCACAGCCCGGCGCATTGTGGAGCGATTTGGTCGATGTAAGCACGGTTAGCCACCATCAGCCGCTGCATTGGCGGTTGCTTGACGGCGCTAGCTGCCAGTTTGTCGGGTCACAGCGTCACTGGCGGATACGGCTCATCCCGCTCGGCAGTGATATTCACACTCCCGCCGGGTTCGAATTGCTGCTGATCGCTGATGAACCGTTGGATGCGGTTGCCGCTGGATTGGCTGGGGCAGGCAGCGCGCCGGGAGCCCATACCTCGCCCACGCGGCTAATCGGCACCGCGCTGACGCCGGTGCTGCGCCAGCCAATTGCCCGCATTATTGCCAACGCCGAGACCATCCATGCGCGGCTCGCTGGCCCGTTGCGCGCAGAATATAGCGAATATGCCGGTACCATTGCCAGCGCAGGGCAGCACCTTTCGGCGATGCTGGACGATCTGGCCGATCTTGAAGTGGTCGAAACACCAGGCTTTGCCACAATCCAAGAGCCGGTTGATCTGGCCGATGCGGCAGCGCGCGCGGCGGGTATCCTCGGCGTGCGGGCACAGAATCGTAATATCACGTTGGAGGTGAACGGCGCCAGGGGTGTCGCAATAGCAACAGCTGAATTCCGCCGGGTGCTCCAAATCCTGATCAATTTGATCGGCAATGCCATTGCCTATTCGCCTGCGGGCAGCACTGTCCGGATTACCGTTGAACCGATAGGTGAAGGCCGCGTGGCGGTGACCGTCGCCGACGAAGGCCCCGGCGTAACCCTGGATCAGGCGGAGCGAATTTTTGACAAATTCGAACGCCTGGGCCGCGACGGTGCAGGCGGAAAAGATAGTGGCTCAGGCCTCGGTCTGTTCATTTCGCGCAGCTTAGCAGACGCTATGGCTGGCCGCCTGACGGTTGAAAGTGCGGCGGGCGGCGGGGCATTGTTCCGGCTGGAACTGCCCGAACTTTAGTGCGCTCGCTTATTTGCTACGGCGCGTAGCCAGCGACACCAGACCCGCCCCGATCACCGCCGTCACGCCGCCATAAACCGCCCATTGGCGCTGCGCCAGCATGAAGCTTTGCGCAGGCCAATTGAGAATGCCCAGCCCCTGCAAAGCCCACATAGTGCCCAGCGCCATCAGCGTTCCGCCAACCACATTGAGCACCAATTTGGCCACGCGCCCTATAGACTAACGCTGATCGACCGACAGGTAATCGCGCTGGGTCGGGCCGGTGTATAGCTGACGCGGACGACCGATTTTCTGGCCGGGATCGCTGATCATCTCGTTCCACTGTGCCACCCAGCCAACCGTGCGGGCGAGCGCGAATAGCGCGGTGAACATGGTGGTCGGGAACCCGATGGCCGAGAGGATGATGCCCGAATAGAAATCGACGTTCGGGAATAGCTTTTTCTCGATGAAATAGGAATCGCTCAGCGCCAGCTCTTCCAGTCGAAGTGCGGTCTCGAACAGCGGGTCGTTGACCTTGAGCGCATCGAATACCTCCCGCACGGTTTTCTGCATCACTGCCGCGCGCGGATCGTAATTCTTGTATACGCGGTGACCAAAGCCCATCAGGCGGAACGGATCGTTTTTATCCTTCGCGCGCTCAATATAATGTGGAATTCGGTCGGGCGTGCCAATTTCGCGCAGCATGTTGAGCGCCGCCTCGTTCGCACCGCCATGCGCCGGGCCCCAAAGGCAGGCAATTCCTGCGGCAATGCAGGCAAACGGGTTGGCTCCCGAAGACCCAGCCAGCCGCACGGTCGAAGTCGATGCGTTCTGTTCGTGATCAGCGTGGAGGATAAAAATGCGGTCCATCGCCTTTTCAACCACCGGATTGACCACATAGGGTTCCGCCGGGACGCCAAATGTCATCCGCAGAAAGTTGCCGGTATAGCTCAACGAATTGTCGGGATATACAAACGGCTGACCGACAGAATATTTGTACGCCATCGCCGCAATCGTCGGCATTTTGGCAATCAACCGGTGCGAACTGATCGTCCGGTGTTCGGGATCGGCAATGTCAGTGCTGTCATGGTAGAACGCCGACAGCGCGCCAACCACACCGCACATGATCGCCATCGGGTGCGCGTCGCGGCGGAAACCCCGGTAAAACGTCATTAGCTGTTCGTGCAGCATCGTATGACGGGTAATCGTATAGGTAAATTCGTCGAGTTCAGCCTTGCCCGGCAATTCGCCGTTTAGCAGCAGATAACTGACTTCCATGAAGCTTGAATCTTCGGCCAACTGACCGATTGGATAACCGCGGTGCAGCAACACGCCTTCATCGCCGTCGATAAAGGTCAATGCGCTTTCGCAGCTAGCGGTCGAGGTGAAGCCGGGATCGAAGGTAAACGCGCCAGTCTGCGCATACAGCTTGCGGATGTCGATCACGTCCGGGCCGGTGCTGCCTTCGAGCACAGAGTAGTCAAACGACTTTCCGCCCAGTTCGAGTTTCGCCGACTTGTCTGCCACGATCAATCTCCTGTTCAAATTTCTAGGCTTTTCCTGGCGCGCTTACGCAGCTTGTGCATCAAGCCGAGCCAAAGCCTCTTCTCGTCCCAAAAGGACCAACACGTCGAAAATACCGGGTGAGGTGGTCGTCCCGGTCAGCGCCGCGCGCATTGGCTGCGCCAGCTTGCCAAGTCCCAATCCCTGCTCCTCAGCGAGCGCTTTCGTAGTGGCTTCGAGTGCCTCGCTTGTCCAGTCGTTTTCCGCGCGGAGGCGGTCGTAAACCTTTCGCAAAATTGGGCGCGCATCGCCTTCAAGCAACTGCGCGGCCTTTTCGGTCATTGCCAGCGGACGAGTGGCGAATAGGAACCCGGCGCCATCAACAACTTCACCAATGTTTTTGGCCCTGACTTTGAGCACCGGCATGGCGCGGGTGAGCAGAGCTTCATCGGCACTATCGCCGATTCGCGTGGCAACCATTGCTGCCAATCGGGCATCATCAGCATCGCGCAAGTAATGACCGTTAAGGTTTTCCAGCTTTTTGAGATCAAACCGCGACGGGCTTTTGCCAACCCCGTCCAGATCGAACAGGTCGACCGCTTCGGCGCGGGTGATTTCTTCGCGGTCGCCATGGCCCCAGCCCAGCCGCAGCAGGTAATTGAACAGGGCTTCGGGCAAGATCCCAAATTCGTCGCGGTATGCCTCAACCCCCAGCGCACCATGGCGCTTGGATAGTTTCGCCCCGTCCGACCCGTGAATTAGCGGGATGTGGGCATAGATCGGATCGGGCCAATTGGCTTCAATCGCGTTCATCGCACGGATAATCGGCAATTGGCGGAAGGCGTTGTTCAAGTGATCATCACCGCGGATCACATGGGTCACGCCCATATCGTGATCGTCGACCACCACTGCCAGCATATAGGTCGGCGTGCCATCGGCGCGCAGAATAATATAGTCGTCGATTTCCTCGTTCTTCACTGTGACCGCGCCCTGAACACGGTCGTGAATCGTGATTTCGCCCTCGTTTGGGGTTTTTAGCCGGATGGTGAACGGCGCGCCTGCTGGGGCCTCACCAGGATCACGGTCGCGCCACCGCCCATCATAACGCAGCGGCATTTTCTGGGCGCGCTGTTGCTCGCGCATCGCTTCGAGTTCTTCGGTGGTGGCAAAACATTTGTAGGCATGGCCTGCTTTAAGCAGCGTCAGCGCAATTTGGGCGTGCCGCTCCACCTGATCAGACTGGAACATCGGCGGCGCATCATAATCAAGCCCGAGCCAATCCAGCCCCTCAATAATCGCATCAATTGCATCTTGGGTGGAGCGTTTACGGTCGGTATCCTCGATCCTCAGCAGCGTGCGGCCCCCGTAATGACGGGCATACAACCAGTTGAACAGCGCGGTGCGCGCTCCGCCGATGTGCAGGTAACCCGTGGGCGAGGGGGCAAAGCGTGTGACCACCTCGGCCTTGCGATTATCGCTGCTCGCACTGCTTTCGCTTGCCATGAGGTGTCGTTTCCTGTTCACTTTGAGCGGCTTGGTATTGACCGGGCCGGTCGGGGGACGAGCCGTGCGCGATGTGCCGATCATTCCGATGGGGAACGACCCGGACGGCAGCAGTGCCGCGCGCGGCTTTGTCTCGCCGCGCCCTTGGCAAACCGGCAGGGCAATGTCCAGCGTGCGGCGTGATGCGGTGCGCCGCTTGGGCTGGCGTTTGGCGGACGCGGCGGAACGCTTTCTCGCGCAGGCCGGGTTTGACCGTGCACCGTGGTTGGCGGTGGTGTTCGCCGGAGGGATCCTTGCGTGGTTCGCGCTGCCGGGAATGTGGTACTGGTGCGCTGCCATCGCGGGGGGCGTGGCCGTTGCTTTGGGCGCGGTGGCAGTTTGGCCGACCGGGAGCGCGGCCGACGAAACCCGTGCCAACCTGCGGCTTGCGATAATGGCCTGTGCGTTGGTGTTTGCACTTGGGGTGGGTATCATCTGGGCACGGTCGGAGATGGTCGGAGCCGAACCGATTGCGCGGCCCACCGTGCTGAGGCTGCACGGCCATGTGCTTGAACGTGAAGATCAGCCCGCCGAAGGCCGCCTGCGGCTGACGCTGGCGGTGCGCATTGCCGAAGATCCGGCGCAGGTCGCCGCCGCGCGCAAGGTCAGAGTCAATGTCCCGCTCGCAGCGTTCGGAAATGCGGGCATCCCGGCGGGTCTGACAGAGGGCGCCGTGGTCAGTCTGAGGGCGCGATTGATGCCGCCAGCCAGCCCGATGTTGCCGGGAAGCTATGACTTTGCCCGCGCCGCTTGGTTCAAGGGGTTGGCGGCGACTGGCACGATGGTCGGCCCGCTCGAACTGATTTCACCTGCGCCAGAGGCACGGGGGATTGCCAGTTTGCAACGTTGGCTCGCGGCGCATGTTCGCGCGCGAGTGGACGGTTCGGCAGGCGCGATTGCGGCGGCCTTTGCCAGCGGTGACCGGGGCAGCATCGCCGAGGCGGACGAGGCGGCGATGCGCGATTCCGGCCTGACCCACCTGCTGTCGATCAGTGGGTTGCACGTCAGCGCGGTGATCGCTGCGGCCTATTTCGCTGCGCTACGCCTGCTTGCATTGTGGCCTGCGCTGGCCCTGCGCGTGCGGCTGCCGGTGGTTGCGGCGGCCGCCGGTGCCTTGGCTGGGGTGGGATACACCTTGCTGACCGGAGCCGAGGTGCCGACCGTGCGAAGCTGCGTGGCGTCGTTGCTTGTGCTTGGCGCGCTGGCATTGGGGCGCGATGCCTTGTCGCTGAGGATGGTGGCGGTGGCGGCCACGTTCGTGTTGTTGCTGTGGCCGGAAAGCGCGATTGGCCCGAGCTTCCAGATGAGTTTTACAGCGGTGCTGGCGATCATTGCCCTATCGACCTGCGCCCCGGTTCGCGCGTTTCTTGCCGCGCGTGAGGAGCCTTGGTCGGCCCGGATCGGGCGACACGTGGTGATGCTGTTTGCGACCGGGGTGGTGATCGAATTGGCGTTGATGCCGGTGGTTTTGTTCCATTTTCACCGGACTGGCTTGTACGGCGCACTGGCCAATGTGGTCGCAATCCCGCTGGTGACATTCGTGTCGATGCCCATGATTGCGCTCGGCCTGTTGCTCGATCTGGCGGGCCTGGGAGCGCCGTGCTGGTGGGCGGTGCAGCAATCGCTTGACCTGTTGCTATGGATTGCCCGTTTCACTGCCGGGCAGGCGGGCGCGGTGACGCTGATGCCGCAGATCAGCGGGTTGGCGATTGGGCTGTTCGTGATCGGCGGATTGTGGCTGGGGCTGTGGAGCGGGCGGGCGCGGCTTGCTGGGTTTGCGCCGGTTGTTATCGCTGCCGGACTGGTTGTAATGACCCCGATCCCTGATCTGCTGGTGGCGAGCGACGGGCGGCAGGTCGGGATTACCATCACCACCACTGATGGGACACACCGCCTGCTTAGCTTGCGAGACAGCCGTTCGACCTACACCCGCGACAATCTGATGGAGCTGGCCGGCGTCGGTGCCGCGCCTGTGCCGCTTGCGCAGTGGCCCGGCGCGCGCTGTTCTTCGGCGTTCTGTACAATCACGATCAACCGCGGTGGGCGGGATTGGGCGATCCTGCTGGGGCGCGGGCGGGCGCAGGTTGAGGAACGTGCGCTGGCCGCCGCCTGCGCTGAGGTGGACATTGTGATTGCCGAGCGGTTTTTGCCGCGATCATGCCGGCCGCGCTGGCTTAAGGCGGACCGGCGGATGCTGGACCGCAGCGGGGGCCTGTCGATCAATCTGGCGGCCAAGCGGATCACCGCCGTCGCCGATAATCAGGGGACGCATGGCTGGTGGAAAGGTGCGCCGGACGATCAGGGCCGACCCGCGACCAAATCCGATGCCAAGCGCAGGCTAGACCGGGGCAAGCCGGGCCTAGAGGGCACCTAGAACGACCTAGAGGGGGTCAAGCCGGGCCTAGCGAGCACCTAAATCAGGCTATTCGTGAAACATTATTCGGCATATCACTGAAATATATAGAAAATCAGGCCGGAGCCAATGTTTCACGCCGGTTCAAGACCATTTGCCCTGCGCGAAACCTGAAACCCCGGCCTGTCATCCCCGATCAGTGGTAGCGCCGCAGCAAGCCTGCCAGCTTGCCCTGCACTTCAACTTCGTCCGGGCGGTAATATTGCGGATCATAGGATGCATTGGCCGGATCGAGCCGCACCCGTCCGCCTTCGTTGCGCAGATATTTGAGCGTGGCTTCCTCGCCGCGCACCAGCGCCACCACAATCTCGCCGTCGCGGGCGGTGTTGGTGCGCTTCACCAGCGCAAAATCGCCATCAAAAATGCCGGCTTCAATCATCGAATCGCCCGATACCTCAAGCGCATAATGTTCACCCGGCCCAAGCAGCGCGGCAGGCACCGGCAGAGTGGAGTGCCCTTCAAATGCCTCAATCGGGGCACCAGCGGCGATCCGCCCGTGCAGCGGCAATTCGATCACGTCGTTCGCAGGCGCTTGCCCAAGGTTGGCAAAGGCAGGACGAACCGCAGGCGGCGGGGCAAATGCCACCACATTGCCACCGGCGGCCCGCGCCGGGGTTGCGTCTTCGGGCTGCCGGATCACTTCGAGCGCGCGCGCACGGTTGGGCAGGCGGCGCAGAAACCCGCGTTCTTCGAGCGCGGAAATCAACCGGTGCACCCCCGATTTGCTCTTCAGATCGAGCGCTTGCTTCATTTCTTCAAAACTCGGCGAGATCCCGGTTTCCTCCAGCCGCAGCTGGATAAAGCGGATCAGTTCGTGCTGTTTGGCGGTCAGCATTGATCAAAACTCCCATGGTCGCATGCGCACGCCCGCACACATTGCGGGCCATGCCGGTCGCTTGCGCGGGGCAAAACGCGCCGACCCAATCGGGCCAAAATCGCTTTACCAACGCGTTCCGTCCATCAATAAGGTGAACGAACAAGGAACAATTAGGAAACCATCGCTAACGTGTCAAGCAATCTGCACAGCAAACCCGCGCAATTCAGCCATTTTGGAGCGGGAACACCGCAACGGCCTCGCCCAGCCCGGCAACCGGAGCATTCGCGGCGCGATCGATCAGGCAATCGGCCAATGCCAACGCGGATAGCGCGCTGGAATCCTGCGATCCGGCCAGCCGCACTGCGCCTCCGCTACGCACCGCGCGCAAAAACTCGCGGCGCTTGCCCACCGGCGGCAATGCCGCTCCCGCCAACACGGTTTCACGCAGCGGCAGCGGGCAGGCGGCACCCATGCAGGCCCGCACCAACGGCAGAGCGAACAGGAATGCGGTGACAAAGCTCGACACAGGATTGCCCGGCAGCCCGAGGATCACCTGCGAACCCCAATTGGCTTGACGCGTGGCGACCAGCAACGGCTTGCCCGGCTTGATCGCGACTTTCCAGAACGCGGTCTGCGCGCCCCAATCGGCCAACGCGGGCTTGATCAGGTCGTGATCGCCCACCGATGCGCCGCCCGATGTGATGAGGATATCGGCGTCCTCAGCCTGCGCCAATGCCGCAGCAAGCGCGGCGCGATCATCAGCCACCGGGCCAATCCGCAGCACCTCGCACCCCAACGGCGCAAGCATGGCGGCGATCATCGCGCCGTTGCTGGCGGGGATCTGGTGCGGGCCGCAACCGGCCGGATCGGCGCAAAGTTCATCGCCGCTATCGATCACCGCCACCCGCACCCGGCGCGCGGCGATCACCTGCCCATGCCCGGCGGTGAGCGCTAGCGCGATGCGTGCAGGCGTCATCACCGTGCCGCGTGTCAGCAGCACGTCGCCGGTGACAAAATCAAACCCGCGCTCGCGCATGTTGCGTCCGGGCGAGGGCAAGTCGGTTGCAGTAACCCTGTCGCCTGCGCGTGTCGCGTCTTCTTGCAACAGCACGCGGTCGGCCCCTGCGGGCACGGCCGCACCGGTGGAAATGCGCGCACATTCGCCAGCGCTCAGCGATCCGGCAAATGGCATACCGGCGCGGCTTTCGCCCACCAACGCCCACGGGCCAGCGCCGGGTGCCAGGGCATAGCCATCCATCGCCGAAAGGTTGGCTGCGGGCTGCGTGCGCGCGGCGTGAATATCCTCGGCCAGATAGCGCCCCAGCGCGGTTTGCGTCGGGATTGTTTCAGGCGGCAGCAGCGGAGCCAGCATCAATAGCTGCGCCTGCGCATCTTCCAGTTCGAGCGGCTCGCTCAAACGTCACCTGCATTTTGGGCTTTCCACTCGCCCGATTTGCCGCCGGTTTTTTCGATCAGCCGCACCGCGCCAATCACCATGCCTTTATCAATCGCCTTGGCCATGTCGTAGATCGTGAGCAGCGCGATACTGACCGCGACCATCGCCTCCATTTCCACCCCGGTGCGTCCGGTCAGCGAAGCGGTGGCGACGGCGCGGATGGCATTTGCTTCATATTCAAAATCAACGCTGACCGCCTCCAATCCGAGCGGATGGCACAGCGGGATCAGATCGCCGGTGCGTTTGGCCGCCATAATCCCGGCGATCCGCGCGGCGGATAGGACGTCGCCTTTGGGCGCATTGCCAGCGCGGATCGCGGCGAGGGCGGCGGCAGTCATGGTGATCCGCCCCGAAGCGACCGCGCGCCGCGCCGTGGCAGGTTTGCCGCCAACATCGACCATGCGCGCTGCGCCGGTGCTATCGAGGTGGGTAAGTTCGGTCATGAGTCTCCCTAACCGCTCGACACAAACGGGGCTTTATCGTTTTGCGCCGATCAGCGCGGCGGTGGCACTCGCGATATCATCAGCCCGCATCAGGCTTTCGCCCACCAGAAAGGTGCGCACCCCTGCCGTTTCGAGCCGGGCGAGATCAGCCGGGGTGTTGATCCCGCTTTCGCCCACAACCAACGTGCCGTGCGGCATCAACGGGGCAAGGCGCTCGGTCACGGCGAGGCTGGTGGTGAAGGTTTTAAGGTCGCGGTTGTTGACCCCGATCAGCCGCGATTTGAGCATGCGGGCGGCGCGTTCCAACTCGGCCTCGTCGTGTACTTCGATCAATACGTCCATGCCATGTTCGTGCGCAGCGGCTTCGATTTCGGCCATGACGCTATCTTCGAGCGCGGCAACGATGATCAGAATCGCATCGGCGCCAATGGCGCGCGTTTCCAGACATTGCCACGGATCGACCATGAAATCCTTGCGCAGCACCGGCAGGTCGCAGGCGGCGCGGGCGGCGATCAGGTAATCCTCGTGCCCCTGAAAATACGGCGCGTCGGTTAGTACAGACAGGCAGGCCGCACCGCCCGCCTGATAGGCCGCAGCATGATCAGCCGGGCGGAAATCGGCGCGGATCAGGCCTTTGGACGGGCTGGCTTGCTTGATCTCGGCGATCAGCGCGTAACCGGCCGCCGCGCGGGCGCGAAGAGCGGCTTCAAACCCGCGCGGGGCGGTTTGCGCGCGGGCGGCGGCGGTGAGGAGCGCCGCGCTGATCGCCTGTTTGCGAGCGGCGACCTCGGTGCGCTTGGTCGCGCAGATTTCATCGAGTTTGTTCATCATCCCAGATAACCGTCCATGCTGAGCTTGTCGAAGCACTACTTTCCTTCTTCGACCAGCAGATAAAGGGAAATCCAGCCCTTCGACAAGCTCAGAGCGAACGGGACGGGTTACTTTGCCAGCGCAATCCACTTTTCCAGCAGCGCCTGCGCCCGGCCCGAATCCAATGCTTCGGCAGCCATCGCCGCCCGGTCGCGCCAGCCTGCGCCTATGTCTGCGACCAGCAAAGCGCCTGCTGCGTTGAACAGCACGGCGTCGCGGTAGGGGCCGGGGGCGCCCATCAGGAGCGCCTTCAATGCCGCAGCATTGTGGGCCGCGTCGTCGCCGCGAATGGCCTCGACCGGGGCGTGGGGCAGGCCCGCCGCGCTGGCATCGACCCGTTCCATCGTGAAGGCATGGCCGGTGACCACCGCGACCTCGTTCCCTCCGGCAAGGCTTAGTTCGTCGAGCTCTTCGTCGCCCGATACGATCAACGACCGCCCGGTGCCGAGCTGTGCCAATGCTCCGGCATAGATCGGCACATAGGCAGGCCGCGCGATGCCGATCAACTGGCTGGCGACTTTGGCTGGGTTTGACAGCGGGCCCATCAGGTTGAAGATCGTGCGCTGGCCAATCCGCAGCCGGATGGGCTGGATCCGCGCCATTGCCGGGTGGTGGTTTTTGGCGAACAGGAAACAGATGCCGATTTCGGCGAGCGTCTTTTCGGCGGTGCGCCCGGCGGCGTCCATGTCGAGGCCCAGCGCTTCGAGCGTGTCGGCAGCGCCCGCCTTCGATGATGCCGCGCGGTTGCCGTGCTTCGCGACCGGCACGCCGCAAGCCGCCACGACCAAGCTGACGGCGGTTGAGACGTTGAGGGTGTGGTGCCCGTCGCCCCCGGTGCCGCACACGTCGATTGCGCCATCGGGCGCAGCAACCGGGATCAACCGCGCCCGCAATGCCCGCGCCGCGCCGGCGATTTCGTCCGCTGTCTCACCGCGCGCTGACAGGGCGATCAGAAATGCTTCGATCTCGGTTTCCGCCGCCGCGCCGTCGAGCAGCAGGCCGAACGCGGCCTCTGCCTCAGCTTCAATCAGCGGCGCGGTAAGATCGGGCAGGGCGGTCATGCGGAGAGACGTGCGGGCATCACCGGCTCCAGCCCGCACACCCGCAGAAAATTGGCAAGCAGCGCATGGCCGTGCTGTGTCGCGATGCTTTCAGGGTGGAACTGCACCGAATGGATCGGCAAGCTTTCGTGCCGGAACCCCATTACGGACGGCTGATCCGCTCCGGGCGTCTCCGCATGGGCATTGGCGATCAGCGCGGGCGGCACGTCGACCACTTCGAGGCTGTGATAGCGGGTCGCGGTGAAGGGCGTGGGCAGGCCTGCAAACACGCCGGTTCCGTCATGCGTTACCGGCGAGGTTTTGCCATGCATCAACCCGCCGCGCTGCACCCGCCCGCCGAAATGCTGGCCAATCGCCTGATGGCCGAGGCACACGCCCATCAGCGGCCGTCCCGCATCGGCGCAGGCCGCAACCAGATCGAGGCTGATCCCTGCATCATTGGGGGTGCACGGGCCGGGCGAGATCAGGAACCCGGCGGCGTTGGTGCGCAGCGCATCGGCAGCGGTCAGCGCGTCATTGCGCTCCACCCGCACCTGCGCCCCCAACTCCATCAGGTAATGGACAAGGTTGAAGGTGAAGCTATCGTAATTGTCGATGACGAGGATTGTCCGAGAGGGGATCATTGTGCCGCCGCCTCGGCCCGCTTGCTCACCACGATGATCGGGCCGACGCGGCCCTTGTCTTGCCTTGCGGTTGCGGGATCCCACAGCGATGACACCGACCCGTCGAGATACAGCGCGTTGGCGACCTTTATCTCGTCGCGGAAATAGCGCGCCAATTGCCCAAAACTCACCGGCCCGCGCGAAATCACGAGATGCGCAGCGCCCTTGCTATCCACGCCCACGCCGTTGCGGATCGCTTTGGATGGGCCATTGTCCTGAATTTCGGGATGCAGCTTGCCGTCGATCACCAATAGCGGGCCGGATTGCGTGCCGAATTGCGGGCGGTCGCCGACGGTATTGAAGAACGTGTTGCTGCCCAGCACCCGCCATCCGCCGCCAGCATTGCCAAAGAACACCCCGTTGGGCTTTAGGTAGAAATTGCCCTCGCCCGCGCTGCGATCCAGCTCGGACAAGCGCTTGCCATTTTCGACGTAATAACCCAGCGCTTTCATATCATCGCCGTACATCCCGCCGTTCATCGCAAACGCAATCGTCGCCGGGTCAACGGTCGCGTCAAAGGCGCTGAGCGTTCCATAGGGTTGCCCGCCCGCAGGCGCGTTGACCATCGTGATGCGGTGCTTGGCCGGGTCGGCAGTGCAATGGGTTAACGCCGCGTCTTCAAACACCACCTCGCGGCAATCCGATGGCGCGGCGGCCAGCGTGGGTGTCGGGGTGGGCAGCGGCTGCTCTTTCACGTTCGATCCGTCCAAGTTTGTCCGCATCACCGGCTCGCCCGCCGGGGCTTCGGAACATCCGGCGATGGCAAGCATCAGACAACTGGCAAGGCCAAGTCGGCGCATCATTGGCCATACCCCGGCTCGCCCGCAACCCGCACGGCTTCGCGCGCAGCGGCGATCAATGCCCCTGCCTTGGCACGGCACTCGGCCAGTTCGTAATCAGGATCACTATCCGCCACGATCCCTGCGCCTGCCTGCACGTGCATCACTCCATCTTTTACCACTGCGGTGCGCAGCACGATACACGAATCAAGGCTGCCATCGGGCGCGAAATAGCCGACGCCGCCAGCATATGCGCCGCGTGTTTCAGGCTCCAGCTCGGCGATAACCTCGCACGCGCGGATTTTCGGCGCGCCGGATACGGTGCCCGCCGGAAAGCCTGCAAACAACGCATCCAGCGCATCCTTGGCCGGATCAAGCGCGCCGACCACATTGCTGACGATGTGCATTACGTGGCTGTACCGTTCGACCTTGAAACTATCGGTCACGGTAACGCTGCCCGCCGCCGCCACCCGGCCCACATCATTGCGTCCCAGATCGAGCAGCATCAGATGTTCGGCGCGTTCTTTGGGATCGGCGAGCAGGCTGGCTTCGTTGGCAATATCCTCATCGCGCGAATGCCCGCGCGGGCGCGTGCCTGCAATCGGGCGGATGGTGACTTCGCCTTCACGCACCCGCACGAGGATTTCCGGGCTCGATCCCACCAGCGCAAAGCCGGGCAGATCGAGAAAATACAGGAACGGCGATGGGTTCACCCGCCGCAATGCGCGGTATAGCGCCAGCGGCGGCAGCGGGAACGGGCAGGTAAACCGCTGCGCTAACACCACCTGAAAAATGTCGCCTGCCAGAATGTAGTCTTTCGCCCGCAGCGCCATCGCCTTGTAATCATCCGCCGCGATGATCGGGGTCAAAGCAAGCGGTGTGTCAGGCAGAGTGCCGGGCAAGGCTGCGGAATCGGCGGCGGGCGCGGGCTGGGCCAGTTGGCTCAAGGTCGCATCAATCCGCTCGCCCGCGCGCTCAACCGCCGTCGCAGGATCGCTGGCCTCCCAAATCGGGGCGACGGCGAACAGCGCGTTGGTCAGCCCGTCAAACACCAGAATCATTGTGGGCCGCACAAACAGCATGTCGGGCAATTCCAACGGGCTTGCGGCGGCGCGCGGCAGGGTTTCGACCAGCCCAATGGTTTCATAACCCAGATAACCGACCAGACAGGCGAGCGCAGGCGGCAGGCCTTCGGGCATTGGATCAATCCGGCAGGCATCCGCCAATGCCCGCAATTCGGCCAGCGCGTTGCCCGCACATGGCAAAAACGCCGCACGGTCGTTGCGCCAGTCACGGTTGATTTCGCCCGCAGCGCCAATCGCCCGGAACACCAGATCGGGATCAAGACCAAGCAGGCTGTAACGCCCGCGCACCTCGCCGCCTTCAACCGATTCGAGCAGAAAATCACCGCGCCCCGGCACGATCAACCGCCGGGCCGCGCCCACCGGCGTGTCGCTATCGGCGATGATCCGCCGCCACACCAACGCAGCGCGCCCGGCATTCAGCGCGGCGGCGGCACCAGCAGCGTTTTCTGGCAGGGCAGCAGCAACGGTGGTCACAAACCGATCACGCCTGAATGCGCGGCCATGATTACTGTTCGCCGATGAGCTGTTTGCGCACCGCGGTAATCGCGTCTTCATTGCGGGTCACGGTGAGTTCCTTGCGCATCGCAGCAGTGACCTGACGGCGATATTCGTCCGAAAGGGCCTGGCCCAATTGCTGGCGGGTCTGCGCCACCAATCCAGGCTGACTATCGACCGATTCGGTGCTAATGTCGTCCAAGCTGATGACATACCAACCCAGATTGCGCGGCGCTTCGAGCACTTTGACCGAACCTTCGGCCATGCTGAACATCAACACCAATGGCGGCGGCACTTTGGTGTTCTGCCGGGCGAGCAATGCGCGGCGCTCCAGATCAATCGGTTCGCGTTCAAAACCCTGCTTGTTTTCCGCTGCGAGCGCAGCAGTCAGCGTGGTCTTGCCGCGCACTTTGCCGGTGATCCGGTCGGCCGCCGCCTTGGCCAGCTTTGCCCCCTGCGCGCGTTTCCACCCGGCGATTGCGCCGTCGCGAACCTGCGCCAGCGGCGGGGCAGACGCTTCGTCGATGCGCGCGACTTCAAACATCACGAATTGCTGGCCTGCGATGATTTCTGCGAGCTGCGGTTCGCTTTCCTCCATCTGGAATGCGGTGGCCAGCACCGGGAACAATTGCGGCACGATCTGCGCGTTGGGCTGACCGAATGCCTGCCCATCAGCCAAAAGTGCAGGCGTGGTTTCCAGCTTTAGTCCGTAAGCCTTGGCAACTTCCGCAAGCGCGGTTCCGCTGTCGATTTCACCTTCGATTTCGGCGGTGAGATCGGCCACCGCAGCGCTGCGTTTTTCGCCGCCCAACTGTTCGGCGATTTCAGGGGTGGCCTGCGCCAGCGTACGGGCGGGCAGCCGTTCGATCTGGTCCACCCGCGCGACATACCAGCCCAGCGTGCCCTGCGCCGGGTCAACAATCCCGCCCCGTGCAGCCTTGAATGCGGCCTCGGCAAAGGCAAAACTGGTTGCGCCGGACATGGCTTCGCGGTCGCGCAGTTCGGATGGGGAAGCGGAGAAGCCTGCTTCGCGCGCTGCTGCTTCAAGCGATACGCCGCCGCGAATCCGCGCCGCCAGCGCCTTGGCCGCGTCCTGCGTAGGCACCACGAAAATGGTCACTGCGCGCCGCTCGCTCGCCTTGAATTTGGCGGCATCGCGCTTGTAACGCGCGGCGATTTCAGCAGCAGTTGGGACGGCGTTGACCTCCAACGTGTCTTCGCCAAACACCGCAAAGCGCAAGGTGCGCCGCTCGGGCCGGATAAATTGCGTGCGGTTGTCCTGATACCACGCGGCCAGTTGGGCAGTGGTCGGATCGCTGGTGGGGGCAAACGCGGTGCTGGGGATCAGGGCGATTTCGCCCTTGCGCCGTTCCAGCACCAGCGCTGCATATTGGCGTGCGATCTTGCTGGGCAACTGCGGCACGGCGAGCGCAGGTTTAAGCAATTGCTCTGCGACCATGCCGTCGACCAGATCGCGCCGGAAAACCGCATCGGTTAACCCCTGCCGCTGCAAGGCTGCCTGATAGGCGGCGGTGTCAAATTCGCCGGTCAGCCCGCGAAACGCGCTGATTTGCAGGATTTCGCTGTTCACCAGATTTTCGCCCGCGCGCAGGCCGTATTTTTCGCCGTAAGCGCCCACCGCATAGCGATCAATCAATTGGCTGATCACTTCGTCTAGGCCGCCTTCGGCGATGAATTCGGGCATGGTCAGGGTCGCGTTCTGCTGACGCACTTGTGCCAAAGCCGAATTGGCGGACTTGGTCAGATCAGAAACCGGGATCGCCTCCCCGCCGACCACCGCCATCCGGTCAGTGCCTGCAATCCCGCCAAAGGTGGACCCGGTGATATCCGATGCAGCGAACGCCAATGCCATCAGCACGAGGAACGCAAGCACGATCGGCAGGCCGATTTTTGACTGGAAGAAACGGCGGAAGAACGAAATCATGGTCTGTCTGGTCCCACCCGAGGCTAGAAAATGCCGGCGCATGACTGCTCCGACGATACGCCGCACGGATCGCGGCGCACGGGCGCTTTATAGGCCATGCGACCGCGCGGCAACAGGTGTCAGAGTGTTTTGACTAGGGCGCCTTGCTGGGCTAGCGGGCGCGGCCCTGGCGGACTACAGCGATGACAGAATCGCGCAAACCGCCGCCTAAGCCGTTCTTTTTTCAATGTGCAGGATACAGCCAATGACCCGCCGACCCTATATTGTGGGAAACTGGAAGATGCACGGCACCCGCGCGATGCTGTCCGAAGCACGCGCGATTGACCGCGCGGCGCAGCGTCATATGAAGGTCGAAGTGGCGCTCGCGCCGCCGTATACGCTGATTCACCCGATTCACCGTGAGGCGGAACAGATCGCTGTCGGGGCGCAGGATTGCCATCACGCCGATGGCGGCGCGTTCACCGGCGATATCTCAGCCGCGATGATCGCCGATGCTGGGGCCAAGTTCGTGATTCTGGGGCATAGCGAACGTCGCACCGGTCATAGCGAAGATGATGCGATGGTGCGTGCCAAGGCGCTGGCAGCGCTGGCAGCCGGTCTGCGGGTGATCATGTGCTGCGGTGAAAGCGCCGCAACGCGCGAATCAGGCGGAGCAGTCGAGTTTGTGAAACGGCAGCTTGAGGCTTCGTTGCCGGTGCCCGACTCCATGCCCGCCGACGTCGCTGAACGCCTGACCGTCGCCTACGAACCGATTTGGGCAGTGGGATCGGGCACACCGGCCACCACCGACGCAATCGGCGCAATGCACGGCGAGATCCGCGCGTTGCTGATCGATCTGTTCGGCGAAGAGCAAGGGCGCGAGGTGCGGATATTGTATGGCGGTTCGGTCAAGCCTGAAAATGCCGGGGCGATCTTTGCTGTGCCCGAAGTGGGCGGCGCGCTGATCGGCGGGGCGAGCCTGACGGCCGATAGCTTCATGGGCATCGCGCTTGCCGCTAGCGAACCGTTGGGCGGCTGATCCGCCGCCGTCTCAGCCGGGCCGACTTGGGGCGCAGTGCGGCGGGCTTGTCGCGGGCGCGCGGCGGGCCTACATGGCTGGCATAAACCACAACCGGGCGCGTGGATGCACTACGCTTCCAGATTCATGAGTTGATTGCATGTCCTTGTTCATTTTCCTTACCGTGATCCAGGCCATTGTGGCCGCCGCGCTGGTTGGCGTTGTATTGATGCAGCGTTCCGAAGGGGGCGGGCTGGGCATCGGCGGCAGCTCGTCTGGCGGAATTGGTGCGCGCGGTGCGGCGGATTTTCTGTCCCGCGCGACCAAGTGGCTGGCGGTGGCATTTGTGATCCTGTCGATTGTGCTGGCCGCGCTGGCTGTGCGCGAGACGAGCGTTGGCGGCGTGACATCGACGCTCAACCGCGATGCTGGCGCCCCGGCTGCGCCTGACTTGCTGGCAGATCCGGTCGCGCCTGCGCCGGTCGCGCCTGCCCCGTCTGCACCCACTGGCGAAGATCCGCTCGCCGAATAAGCAGCGGCTTACAGACATCAGCAAAATAGGACTGTGGATGGCGCACCTTTGCGCCCCGCAATTCGCTTGCCCCGAATCCGCATGACTGGTTAAGGCGCAGTTCCCATGACGCGGTTCATTTTCATCACCGGCGGCGTGGTCTCCTCGCTTGGCAAAGGTCTTATGGCGGCAAGCCTTGCCGCATTGTTGCAGGCACGCGGCTACACGGTTCGAATCCGCAAGTTTGACCCCTATCTCAACGTCGATCCCGGCACGATGAGCCCGTATCAGCACGGCGAGGTGTTCGTGACCGACGACGGGGCTGAAACCGACCTCGATCTGGGTCACTACGAACGCTTTACCGGCGTGTCTGCGCGCCAAAGCGACAATATCACCTCTGGCCGGGTATACCGCGACATCATCGCCCGCGAACGGCGCGGCGATTATCTGGGCGCGACGGTGCAGGTCATCCCGCACGTCACCGATGCGATTAAGGAATTCGCGCTCGCCGATCAGGACGGCCACGATTTCATCCTGTGCGAGATTGGCGGCACGGTGGGCGACATCGAATCGCTGCCGTTTATGGAGGCTATCCGCCAGCTGCGAAACGAGCTTGAACCGCTCCAGACGCTGTCTGTCCACGTCACGCTGGTGCCATATATCAAAGCGGCGGGCGAGCTGAAGACCAAGCCGACCCAGCATTCGGTGCGCGAACTGGCGAGCCTCGGGATCAAACCCGATATTCTGCTGTGCCGCGCCGAACACCCGATCCCCGATAGCGACCGCCGCAAAATTGCGCAGTTCTGCAACGTGCGCGCCGAAGCGGTCATCCCGGCGCTGGATGCGCTCTCGATCTATGCCGTGCCGCAGCAATATCATGCCGAGGGGCTCGACCGCGAAGTGCTGCGCGCGTTCGGCATTACTGATGCGCCCGAGCCCGATCTGGCCGCGTGGGTTGATGTGACCGACCGCCACTTCAACCCCGAAGGCGAAGTGACGATTGCGGTGGTGGGCAAATATGTCGGCCTGCAAGACGCCTACAAAAGCCTCAACGAAGCGTTGGTCCACGGCGGCATGGCCAACCGGGTCAAAGTCAATATCAAGTGGATTGACGCCGAAATTTTTGAAGGCGAAGACGACGCCGCAATCATCTCGGCGCTGGAACCGATGCACGGCATTCTGGTGCCCGGCGGGTTTGGGACGCGCGGCACCGAAGGCAAGATTGCCAGCGTGCGGTTTGCGCGTGAACGCGGAGTCCCGTTTTTCGGCATTTGCCTTGGGATGCAAATGGCCTGCATTGAAGGTGCGCGGGCAGCAGGGTTTGACAAAGCATCATCAACTGAATTCGGCCCGACCGATAGTCCGGTCGTGGGCATCATCACCGAATGGATGAGCAAAGAAGGTATCCAAAGCCGCGAAGCGGGCGGTGATCTGGGCGGGACGATGCGATTGGGCGCGTACCCGGCCAAGCTGAGCGCCAATAGCCACACGTCGCGCATTTATGGCGGGGCCGATATGATATCCGAACGCCATCGCCACCGTTACGAGGTCAACAGCGCCTTTATTGAACCGCTGGAAAAGCAGGGGTTGATCTTTGCGGGCATGTCACCGGACGGATTGCTGCCCGAAATTGTCGAACGGCCCGATCATCCGTGGTTTGTCGGCGTGCAATTTCACCCGGAATTGAAATCGCGCCCGTTTGATCCGCACCCGCTGTTTGCAGGATTTATCGCAGCCGCGCTTGAACAATCGCGGCTTGTATGAACCAGCGCGGTTGCATTTTTTTCATGTCTGTCAGTGCATTGCCCAAAAGCTGAGTGGAGGGCTCTCCCGACGTTAAGCTACTGATTAACAGTCGATTGCAATTTGTTGTTCCCTAAATCAAACTTTGTGTGTCGTTTCCATACTATGACCACAAATTAGCCTTGCGTGTTGTTCCCATTCGGCATTAAACGCAGCCCGCGCTTTACGGTTTCACAGGAAGTGCAACCGTACGAAGGTTCATATAGCTTCTGCAAGTTTCAGCAGAAGCCGGGCTAGGAAGAATGGAATTCATCCCGGCCCGAAGGACTTGCTGGATTTTGTCCGTCTTCTGCGACCCGGACGGACAGGATCAGGTAAGGCGGCGAAAGCCGCGGGGGGCGGATCGTAAGACCCGCCCCCTATTAGCAAATTACCAAAATTCCAGCGTCAATCGATCAGGCCGCATTCGCCGCCTGATTGTCGCTATTGTCGCTGGGCGAAGGTACAGCGGACAATTGGGCAGCGCCGCCAACCGCAATTTTGCGCGGCTTCATTGCGTCGGGCACTTCGCGCACCAGATCGATGATCAGCATACCATCGGCCAGATCTGCGCGTTCAACCCGCACGAAATCCGCGAGTTCAAACCGGCGTTCAAACCCGCGATTGGCGATACCGACGTGGATCAGTTCCGCGCCGTCTTCAAACTCATCGCGCTTTTTTCCTTGAACCACGATCAGGTTTTGCTGAGCAGTGATGTCAATATCCTGCGACCGGAACCCCGCCACTGCGAGCGTGATACGGTAATTGTCTTCGCCCCGACGCGAAATGTTGAACGGCGGATAATTGTCCCCTGCGTTCATCCGCGCCTGATTTTCCAGCAAATCAAACAGGCGGTCAAAGCCGACGGTACTGCGGCGGTAGGGGGTGAAATCGAAACGTGACATTGTGCAAATCCTCTTGTTCGAGCAATCTGGTTTTGAACGGCGAGCCCGCATCACGCAGCGCCCGCTTTTGCCGCCTGCGCACCCCAAGACTGGCGGAACGCGGCGACACACTCTATCTGGTTTGCAATACCGCGCTTTCAAGAGGACTGGCACGAGGATCCTATGGCTGAACCACAGATCGACATTTACACAAAGTTTGCTTGTCCGTTTTGCGTGCGCGCCAAGCGGCTGCTGGACGAAAAGGGCGCGAAATACAGCGAACATGACACCACTATGGGCGGGGCGAAGCGCGCCGAAATGCTCGCCCGCGCGCCGCAAGCGATGACTGTGCCGCAGATATTTATCGGCGATGTGCATGTTGGCGGTTCAGATGATCTGGCAGCGCTGGAACGCGCGGGCAAGCTTGACGCCTTGCTGGCAGGCTGACCGCGCAAGTGGCCAAAATCGCTGTATTGCAGATGACCACGGGAATTGATCCCGAGGCGAATTTCGCTGTGATCGCCGATGCGGCCTGTGCGGCGGCGGGGGAGGGAGCGGCGGCATTGTTCACCCCCGAAATGGCGCTGCTGCTCGATCGCCAGCGAGACCGCGCGCGCGGCTGGATCGAAAGCCCTGCGCCGCTTGCGATGGCCGCGCGGCTTGGCGTGCTGGCGGAGACAACCGGCATCGATATCGCCATCGGCTCGCTGCCGGTCGGAGCGCCGGGGACCAAGTGGGCCAACCGTGCATTTTACTGCCGAGCGAGCGGCGGGGTGCCGATCACCTATGACAAAATGCACATGTTCGATGTCGCGCTGGCCAGCGGCGAGGCGTGGCGCGAAAGCGCGGCGTATGAACCGGGGCGTGATGTGGTGAGCATCGAGGATACGCCGGTCGGGCGGTTAGGGCTGACGATTTGCTATGACCTGCGCTTTCCCGCATTGTTCGAGGAACTCGGCAACCGCCAGTGCGATTGCATTGCGGTGCCTGCTGCCTTTACCGTGCCAACCGGCGCGGCGCATTGGCACATCTTGCTGCGCGCCCGCGCGATTGAGGCGAGCGCATTTATCATCGCCGCCGCACAAGTCGGGCGGCACGAGGATGGGCGCGAGACCTATGGCCACAGTCTGGTGGTTGATCCGTGGGGCGAAGTGCTGCTCGACCTGGGGCCACACGCGCCGGGGCTGGGGTATTGCGACATCGATCTGGCCCGGATTGCTGCCGTGCGCGCGCAGGTACCATCGCTTGCCAATCGCCGCGCGATCACCACGTCAGCCGAACGATGATCGTGTTCGATCTTGCTTGCGCCGATGGCCACCGGTTTGAAGGCTGGTTTGGATCGACCGCCGATTATAACGATCAATTCGCGCGCGGGTTGCTGGCCTGTCCGGCGTGCGGATCGGGCGACGTGAGCAAAGCGCCGATGGCCCCTGCGGTCCCGGCCAAGGGGAATACGAAAGCAGAGCGGCTGCCTGCCACCGCCGCTGCGCAGCAACCGCCCTCCAACACCCCGCTCGCCAACACCGCACTGCCGCCGCAGATGCAGCAAGCGCTTGCCGCGCTCGCCAAGGCTCAGGCCAAAGCGCTGGAAAATAGCACCTGGGTGGGAGGCAAGTTCGCCGAAGAAACGCGCAAGATGCATTACGGCGAACGCGATCATGCGCCGATCCACGGGCAAGCCAGCTTGGCCGAGGCCAAAGCGCTGGTTGAAGAAGGCGTAAAGGTCGCCCCGCTGCCATTCCCGGTCGCACCGCCTGAAAAGTTGAATTGAGTTGTAAGGCCGCGCTGCTAAGACACGCAGCGGGACCCCGTAGCTCAGCCGGATAGAGCACCAGATTCCTAATCTGGGGGCCGCGCGTTCGAATCGCGCCGGGGTCACCATCCTGCGAAGTGAGCAAATTGGTGAGGTGGACTCGGCCCCGCTTGCCGCGCTAACAGCCGGATCGCAGTCGGAGAAACCG
Source organism: Sphingomonadales bacterium (assembly GCA_038224685.1). Lineage (GTDB taxonomy): Bacteria > Pseudomonadota > Alphaproteobacteria > Sphingomonadales > Sphingomonadaceae > Erythrobacter. The sequence goes on along the minus strand of JBBRFG010000007.1, from coordinate 3,424 downwards.
CCCACAATGCCGCACGAAACCGAAGACCTTGCCGATATCCGCCGCGCGGTTGCTAGCCTGTGCGAGGGGTTTCCCGGTGAATACTGGCGCGCCAAGGATGCAGTGCGGGCCTATCCGGCAGAATTCGTCGATGCTTTGACCAAAGCCGGGTTTCTGGCGGCGTTGATCCCGGCAGAATATGGCGGCAGCGGGCTGAGCCTTGAAGCAGCCTGTGTGATCATGGAAGAAGTGCAGGCGAGCGGCTGCAATGGATCATCCGCGCACGCCCAGATGTATATAATGAACACGCTGCTGCGCTATGGCAGCGCCGCGCAAAAGGCGGATTATCTGCCCCGCATCGCGCGCGGCGAATTGCGCTTGCAGGCGTTCGGCGTGTCCGAACCGGCCAGCGGCACCGACACGCTCAGCCTGAAAACTCGCGCGGTGAAGGATGGCGACACCTATATCATCAACGGCCAGAAGGTCTGGACCAGCCGGGCCGAACATTCCGACCTGATGCTGCTGCTAGCGCGCACCACCCCGCGTGAAGCGGCCGCGAGCAAAACCGCAGGGTTGTCGATCTTCCTCGTCGATATGCGGGCAGCGCTGCAACACGGGATGACAATAAAACCGATCCGCACCATGATGAACCATTCATCATGCGAGGTGTTCTTTGATGATCTGCGCATCCCCGCCAGCGCGTTGGTGGGCGAGGAGGGCAAGGGGTTCCGCTACATCCTGTCGGGCATGAATGCCGAACGCATCCTGATCGCAGCGGAATGTATCGGCGATGCCAAATGGTTCATCGAAAAAGCCACCGCCTACGCCAAAGACCGCAGCGTGTTTGCGCGGCCGATCGGCCAGAACCAAGGTGTGCAGTTCCCGATTGCGCGCGCCTATGCGCAGATGTGCGCGGCAGAGCTGATGGTGCGGCACGCTGCGCGGGCCTATGATGAAGGTGGCAATCCGGGCGCAGAGGCCAACATGGCCAAATTGCTCGCTTCCGAAGCCAGTTGGGCAGCGGCCGACATGTGCGTGCAGACGTTCGGCGGGTTCGGTTTTGCCGAGGAATATGACGTTGAACGCAAGTTTCGCGAAGCCCGGCTTTACACCGTTGCGCCGATTTCGACCAATCTGATCCTGTCCTATCTGGCCGAACATGTGCTGGGCCTGCCGCGCAGTTATTGAAAACCCGGCAATTGTGTCGCAGTTTCGCTTGGTTTGTTGGGAATTTCGCGCAATGCAACGCATCGCTCTTGCAGCGCGGCGGCAAGTGTGATTCTGTGACACTTGCGGCAAATGGGGGATCTGGCCAATCATGCAGAATGTCGGATCAGGTGAGCGGTTGAAACAGAGCTTTGCTCTGATCGCGCTGCTGCTGCTGACCGGCTTTGCGGTGGGCGGGCCGACCGGTGTGCTCGCGTGGAGCGAAAACGCTGCCGCGCTGAAAACGCGTGAGGCGCAGATTGTCCAGCTTACCCAAAAACGTGACGCTCTGCGCAACCGGGTGATGCTGCTTGATCCAGACGCTGCCGACCCCGATCTTGCCAGTCAATTGGTGCGCGACCAATTGGGCGTGATGCGCGAAGACGAGCTGGTAATCACGCTGGATGACGCCGAGGGCGACGAGTAACAAATCTCACCTGCCGACCGCTGATTTCGTATGCGCTGCACCTTTACCCCACGGCTTGGCGTTGCGCGCCGGGCAAATCCGCGCGTATAGCAAATTGCGCGCATCTCCTCCCCATAAGCGCGCCAATGTAAGGAAAGCTATCTTGGCCAAGCAGCCTGCAAAGCCGTCCATACCGGCGGGCGATCACCCCGACTTCACGCTCCATTCGTTGCAGGACGCTTTCGAAGCGAAGAAACGGTATGCGGCGACAGGCGCGCAGATGATGGAATTCTACCGTCAGATGCTCCTGATCCGCCGGTTTGAGGAAAAGGCGGGCCAGCTTTACGGGCTTGGGCTGATCGGCGGCTTTTGCCACCTGTATATCGGGCAGGAAGCGGTCGCCATCGGGCTGCAATCCGCGCTCGATAATGACCGTGACAGTGTGATCACTGGCTACCGCGACCACGGCCACATGCTTGCCTATGGGATCGATCCCAAGGTAATTATGGCCGAGCTGACCGGCCGCGAAGCCGGGATTTCCAAGGGCAAGGGCGGGTCGATGCATATGTTCTCGACCGAGCATAAATTTTACGGCGGCCACGGCATCGTCGGCGCGCAGGTGGCGCTGGGCGGGGGGCTTGCGCTGGCGCACCAGTATAACGACGATGGCGGCATCTGCCTCGCCTATTTCGGCGACGGCGCGGCCAATCAGGGGCAGGTCTACGAAACCTTCAACATGGCGGCCTTGTGGAAACTGCCGATTGTGTTTGTGGTTGAGGACAACCAATACGCCATGGGCACTGCGACCAACCGGTCCTCGGCGGAAACCGCGTTCTACCGGCGCGGCACGGCGTTCCGCATTCCAGGTATGGAAGTGAACGGGATGGACGTGCTCGAAGTGCGCGCTGCGGCTGAAATCGCCTTCGCCCATGTGCGTGGGGGCCACGGCCCGGTGCTGATGGAATGCAACACCTACCGCTATCGCGGCCATTCGATGTCCGATCCGGCCAAATATCGTACCCGCGAAGAGGTGCAGGAACAGCGCGATCATCACGATCCGATTGAAGGGCTGAAAAAGACCCTGATCGAAGCGGGCAAAACCGAAGACGAATTGAAAGCAATCGACAAGGCTATTCGCGCCGAGGTGGCAGGGGCGGCTGACTTTGCCGAAAACTCGCCTGAACCCGCGCCGAGCGAACTTTACACCGATGTGCTGGTGGAGACCTATTGAGCCATGGCGATTGAACTGAAAATGCCGGCGCTCTCGCCGACGATGGAGCATGGCACGCTGGCCAAGTGGCTTAAGGCCGAAGGTGACCGGATTGAGCCGGGCGACATCATTGCCGAAATCGAAACCGACAAGGCGACGATGGAATTCGAAGCCATCGATGAAGGCGTGCTGTCCAAGATCCTGATCGCGGCGGGCACCGAAGATGTCGCGGTGGGGGCCGTGATTGGGTTGATCGAGGGGGAGGAGGAGGAGGCTGCGCCTTCGCGAGTCGCCGCGCAGGCAGAGACCTCAGGCAATGGCGTGCAACCGACTGAGGCTCCCGCCGCAGAGGGGGCGCGCAGCGAAAAGGGTAAGGCGGCTTCAGAAACCGAGCCCGCAACCCCCACCGGCACCAGCAATACCAGCACCACCGTGCGCGAAGCATTGCGCGATGCGATGGCCGAAGAAATGCGCGCCGACCCGCGCGTGTTTGTGATGGGTGAAGAGGTCGCCGAATATCAGGGCGCCTACAAGGTCACGCAAGGCCTACTGGCCGAATTTGGCCCCAAGCGGGTGATTGATACGCCGATTACCGAATATGGCTTTGCCGGGATTGGCACCGG